>JAHISN010000070.1 GCA_018818265.1 Patescibacteria group bacterium
GATTATTTCCATACATATAGTTTACGTGAAAAACTTAGAATGTGCCATCTTTCTGTAATAGCGTACCACGTAGAACGTGGCATGCTTTAGCGCGCGTCCGGCTGAGTGTAGTAGCGCAATTCATTGCGCGATGTATGCTGTAGTAGCGAAATTAATTTCGCGATTTTGAAATCGCGGATTGAAATCCGCTATTACTTCTTCCCCATAAAAAAAGCCCCGAGCGTGTTATGCTCGGGGCGTTTACCAGCAGGTTTGGCAGGTAATTTGAGTTTGTGCGACGAGAGTTCGTGCCGCACTTTTTGTTAATCTTTGAAGCCCATGAGCCGGCGCCACTGCCGCTGTTGGTCGGCAGACATCCGCCAGCCAACGGCTCCAAGGCCAGCCAGCAGAATGGCTATCCCTGCCAGGGCGCCGAAGAGCGGCCAGGGCGACCAGGCGGTTTTTGTCCCGTCTGGATAGTCGGGCGGGTCTGAGGCGTCGTGGACCAGCCCTATTCCCATTTGCAACCGCCCAGCTTTAGCCGGCGAGCCTGCCTCCGCAACAGGAGTAGTTTCAGGTTTGGAACGGGTGTCCAGAAACTTTACCTCCTGGTGCAGAGCAGAGGTTCCGCCGTTCTGCCCCGCGGCCGCAAAGGTATTGCTTGGGGGCGGGGTCGGCGTGGGTGTCGGTAACGCTGCCAAGGCGGGTGCCGGAAGCGGCGTTGGTGTGCTCGTGGGGGCAAGTGGCTGGACGATCGTATTGGCCGCATCGGCCACTTCCAGCACTGCCGCTGTAACTTCCACGACCACCGTCTGGCCTGCCTCGGCGGGCAAGTTGAACGTCTCGCTCGTCGCGACTAATTCCCCGTTCTGACGGGAAACTTGCCAGCGGTAAGGGCCGGTTCCCAGTTGTGCCTCGCTCACCCACCAGATTTTGACGGCATTGCCGTTTTCCGTCCTGTCGAACGTGCCCTGCCAGCCCTCGACATCATGCCAGCCGCCGCTGGCATCTTGCCACTGGACGGTGGTCCAAAACTTTTGCCATTCGGGCGGACCAGCTGTCAGGCTGATGCGGAGCTCAATGACCCCGCCCTCTGCCTTCTGCCCACCCTGCGGGTCTATGGGCCAGAATGGCCCGGGGCCGATGGGTACGGTGGGCGTTGGTGTTGGCTCCTGGGCCACAGCGGTCGGGGCCAGTGCGAGAACGGGCATGAGAACGAGCAGGGCTATCAGCCCTATTGTAGCGTGATTTCGCTTTTTCATCCTTTATCCTCCATTTTTAGAAGTTATTGGCAGGTAAATCCGGCTAATTTCCTCTGTACAGAGGATTTCAACCCGAACTTCCTGCGGTGAATTTAAAGTGCCCTCCTGCCCGGTGACAACAACTGTTGCCGAGCCTATGAGTATTGTACTACCATCTGTCGATGGTGTACAACTCGTGGCCGCTGGCGAGATCTTCACCTGCCCACTCCCGAAGCCAGTGGTTGATGAAATTATAATCGCGCTACTGTTGGTTGTCGCCGTCCAGTTGAAATCCTCGCCAATGGAGGAAATGGCGAGATAGGTAGGAACACTGTCTTCCGATGGGGTCAGCATTATGCTAACCGACTCGGGCAGATTTCCCATTTCGGGCGGGGAAGGCCTCACTGTGTATTCCGGCACCGGGCTAAAACCGAAGTTGATCACCCAGTACCAGCCATAGGGCGAACCCTCCACAAAAACCAGCCCAATACCAATGAGCTCGTTTTTGGAGTAGAGGATTGCCGCCCAATGAGCTGGGCTAGCGCGGAAGGCTTCCAATACAGTTTCGGCATCAGTAGATACTCCGGCAATAATCTGTATTACTTGCCAGGAGTTGTAGATGCCGAACCCGTCGTTGGGGTACCAATCCGTCTGCACTTGACAGCTCGGATTGCACCCCTCTAGGGTACTGTGTTGGAATATTCCTTCGTCGCCGAGATAATCGGCAAACCATTCTCCCGGGATATCCAATTCGTAGACGCGTTTCATGCACTCCTCGGGGGACAAAAGTATTCCCGCGGAGACACGCGCCTCACATATCCGCCGCGCCATTTCCCACATTTCCGCCTGCCGTTCGGCTTCGGTGATCTCAACGGTGTAGGCCATCATGGCTAGCAGGTCGGTTTGCGAGGGTACCCTCTGGGTGATAAGAGCGAACTGGTCCACTCCCGCTTCCCGCGCCAATTGGCGGGCCGTTTCCTCATCGGGTATTTCGTAGCCAATGGGAACGGCCTTTGCCAGCTGGGCTAACGAGGGTGGCGTTGGCAAAGTTGCTTCTTGGGTTACGGCAGGTCCGCATCCGCGTTGGACCGAAATAATCAGGGCCAGCGCGACACATAAAAGAGTTCGTAAAATTTTCATGATTTTCTCCTTGTGATGTTAAAGTACTAATTAATGAAATCCTATAATATTATAGCATGGGCGGGCAAGTTTTGTTAGATCAAAATTCGCTATTATATTGTGTCCGTAGTAGCGCAATTCATTGCGCGTCTATCGCGGACTAAAGTCCGCTACTACAAA
The DNA here is from genome assembly GCA_018818265.1 of Patescibacteria group bacterium. Lineage (GTDB taxonomy): Bacteria > Patescibacteriota > 4484-211 > 4484-211 > 4484-211 > JAHISN01. Next base: position 2,520 of record JAHISN010000070.1, read on the forward strand.
ATTCCGTACTAGCGAAATATATTTCGCGATATATGCTAGGATAAAATTATGATCACCAAACATCGGCCGCCCCATATCCACCCCGACAGATCTATCATTTTTCTCACTGCCAGGATTTATGGCGGCTTTTCTTATCTGGCCCCAGACAATACCAAACAATATTTTTTAAACAAATTGAAGTCAATAGAAGAGAAATATCGGATAGCGGCAGAGGGGTGGGTCATTCTCAATAATCATTATCACCTGTTGATAAGGGTTTTAGAAGGTAATCGTGTATCAAAATTCATTAAAGAACTTCACGGCTCCACCGCGCATTTTATTAAGAAGGACTTACCTTCGTTAGTAACTGAATATGGACAAGTAATTGTTGAAGAAGTTACGCCTTGGGATAAAAGGCAAATCGGGCGGTCGAATAAAGAGTTAAGTGAATTAAAACGCAGAATGCGACAGCCATGCGCCACGTCATACCGACATGGTATGAGCATCGCGTGGAATTCTGCTACTACAAACTCTGGTAATAGCGCACCTCACCCGCCTAACGGCGAGGCAAGCCCGCCTAGCGTAGAGGCAGGTTGCGCGACGGAGAGAAAAAGGGAAGTACTAGCGCAATTTATTGCGCGATATAAAAATAGATTTAGTGCGGAAACCTATCGCGGACTAAAGTCCGCTATTACAAAAGGGCAAATTACTGATCCGGAAGCACTGGTTTGTCTCACATCCAAAGATGCACCCATCTGGTATCAGTATGTTGATCGTGTAATCCGAAGCGAAAAAGACTATTATCGGCACCTAAATTATGTCCACCAGAATCCAGTGAAACATGGTTATGTTAGGAGAATTAGTGATTATAAGTGGTCCAGCGTAGAGGAATGGATAGAAAAAGAAAGCAAAGAGTGGGTAGTTGACTGCTTTAGACAATATCCTATTAGAGATTTTCTGCCCGAGAGCATCGCAGAATGAATTCTGCTACTACGCATTACTGTAATAGCGCAATTCATTGCGCGTCTATCGCGGACTAAAGTCCGCTACTACAAAATTCCGTACTAGCGAAATTTATTTCGCGATATCTGTAGTAGCGCACCACGTCAGACGTGGCACGCTTTAGTGCGCGCAGAATCGCGGATTGAAATCCGCTATTACAAAGCTCTGTAATAGCGCAATTTACCCGCCTAGCGGCGAGGCAGGTTGTGCGGTGCATAAAATGCGCGATGCATAAAAAAAGCCCTCGGCGCAGTGCGCCGAGGGCTTTAACAGCGAGATTATTAATCTCGCTGAATTGTTTGTTGGGTTGTCATTTTTGCCGTTAGCTTTCTTTGTCTCCTGTGCTCCGGGGATGGAGCTTTTTGAGGTTTGACAAAGTCTGCGTGTGTAGTTGGCTGGCAATGACTGCCAAGAAAGCTTTCTTCGGCACCAAGCGTCTGTTGAAGACGCTCCTTAACGGGTGATTTCTCCCGTGCACCTTTGTGAAGAAAGCGAAGCGCGAGCGCCAGCGTAGGAACCCAGGTTTACTCTTCCGAGAAGAAAGAGTCTCTCTGAGGTTGAGCCGCCGGGCTCGGTATTACTTTGAACGCCGGATGCCAAATTGGGGCACCCGTTTCTCCTAAATTGGAGAGGCTAGTCGAGGAGCTCGAACATCTCGAACGAAGCCCAGTCCCCAGTGACGACAACGATATCAGGGCGATCATTTTGCTCACCCATGCTTTCGTTGTAGGTCACCGAGTCAGATTCGCTCGGGACGTGCCAGTCGGAGCGGCGGGATTCGCCGCTGGTGGATTCGTTTACCACCACTTCCGTGCCGGCGGCCATTAACGCTTCGGCTGCTGATAGGTAGAAGCGCCCGTTGTGGACCAGGGCGGTGCCTTCCGCCAGCGCGGAAACGATTTTGCCGTTGGCGTCCAACTGCGCTTCGACGATGATCAGGCTGCCGACTTCCACGCCGTTGCGCAGGAAGGTCAGTGTCCCGACATCGCCCGGGACGGTTTCCTGTGCGAAAAGCTCTGGCGCCGGGCCCAATTCCGAGAGGCCAACCCCTTCGTCGCCGTAGTTCTCACCCTCCCAGCGTTGGAAGGGGTAGCGGTCCGCGGGCTGCTTGGTTGCCAGGTAGTTGCGCGGCATGGGGTAGTCGGGCATCGGCGGTGTGGGAATGTGCCATCCGCCCTCATCATTCTCTCCGAGCGGCTTGAAGGGGTCTTTCCGGAGCAGGTCCGGATCGTACTTGTTTAAGACCTCTTCACTCATGGGGTCTTCCCCGCGCTCGACGACTACGAACACGGTGCACTTGACGTCGCGCCGTGCATCGCCGCGGTCCTTGACGTTGTCGATGTCCGAGATTGTCCAGTCATCCCAGACGTAAACGTACATCCTTCCGATCCCGCTGAAATCCTGCGGGAGGTTGAACCCGAACCGTCCCTGGTCAAAGACCAGGTAAGACTCATCTCCCAGGGCCACTTCGTAAGCAGGTCCAGCCTGGAAGATTGAGTTGGGATCATTCCCTTCTAGGGCGGCGGTGCTCAGGTTCCAGCTCTTCTTTTCCCCGTGAATCGGCGTGAATTTGTAGGGGAAATAGAACTGGTAGGTCTGCCCAGCTCCCCAAGAGGCGTTCCCTTCGTGCGGGAGGATGATGTCAGTAATGTTATACATCTCCCGCTCAGAGGCGCCGTCGGGGCGGAACCAGACTTGCAGGTGCCGGACGATGTTGTCGTTGCCCGGCGCACCCGTTGCCTGGCCGGTCATGATAACCACAGGGTCATTTTCTACCCCATGGCGGTCTTTGACCAGCTCGAGGTTCCGGTGGGGATCGTAGGGTACCGTCCCTTTCCACTCACAGTCGCCGGCGGCAACCCCGCTGCCCGCGGGGATCTCGATGCGGCCGGAGTCAAACATCGGCCAACTAACCTGGTACGACCAGGTCACGAGATGTTCCCCTGCTTCGTAGGTGCGGGTTTCCTGCTCGCCGGATGCTGACCAGAACCGCACTGGTGTTCCATCTGTGGCGATCGTGATACGCGCCCCGATGTGCCAGGTGTCGGCCAGGTCTAGCTCGGCGCGATCGAGCCAGCATCCGTTCTCGCCCTCGGGTTTGTCGGCGCATGGGCCGACGTTGAGGGTTCCCTCAAGGGTCTGAGAGTCGCCACGACCATCAACGTATTCAATGGCGTAAGCGACTTCTGTGGTCCCGTAGAGAATTTCCTCACCTACCCAGCTTTTCTCGCTGGGCTGTCCGTCGGATGCGGGCACGGTGCCCACGATCGGCTCGGCTGTCAACTCGTCCAGCCGCACTTTTACTTCGTGCGGGGTTGGGTTGATGACGGTTACTTTGCCCAGGCCGTCCACGCTGGCGGTGCAGCCAGGATAAATCGCTGGCTCCGCCCCGACGGGGAGTTCGGTCGCTACGGTGGTCATTTTGCACGCTTCGTAGTACAGCGTGCCGCTGACCGCGGTGGTCAGCCCGACTTCAATCGTGTGGGTCCCGATCTCAGTGATCAGGGTTTCCCATCCGATGGGGTCGGTGACCGATTCCTCGTTCCCGTCCAGCCGCACGGTGTAACCCGTGATCTGGCCGCCGGGGTCGCTCACCGACACCTCATTGATCCTGAAGGTGTAGGTGATTTCCCCTTCCGGCGGGCTTCCGGTGGCGCTCAGGCAAACCGGAACTTCGGGTGGGGGCGGTGTTAATTCCAGTTCTCGGATAGCTACCGAGTCCTGGAAATGAACCGCCACCAGGCCGCTTTCCCCTTCCTGCAACGTATATTCGCAGGTGGGGGCCACCCAGCCCTCGGGGCACTCATAAACCACTGTGCCGTTCACAAGGATCTGGGTGCGGCGGCCGTCGCCGGGGTTGTCGTGCAAAATCGGTCCGACAACCGTGATTTTTGTGCCCGTGCCCTGTACCCCGTCGAACTCCGTGTCCCGGTAATGGTACACGTAGTCCGTGGGGCATCCGCCGCCGTTGCAGCGGAACGCCCCGTAGGGATACTCGGGACTTCCAACGTAGGGCTCGACCGTGATCGGGTCGTCCCCTTCGTTCAGGTAGGGTACATATTCGACGTGGTACATGTACCCCTCCCCGGGCTGGACCAAAAAATCCTCCGTGAAGAACTCGATGTCATAGGAAACATCGAGCATCGTCGGGGCCGTCGCGGGGGCCGATAGCACCGGCGAGACCGGCAACAGGGACAGCGCCATGCTGGCCAATAGAATGACAGAAAACAACTTGCTTTTCATCGTTTTTCCTCCTTCAAGCTAGTAGTACCCCCGCAACCAAGTCGGCCGCGGGGCAAACCATTAAGATTTTCAAAAAAAACGGTGTTCGTACTGACTTTTCCCTTTGCCCATGAACCAGAAGGCCACCGTCGAGAAGCGGTGGATTACAGCCTTCGGTTCAGGGTTTCACCCCAGGCCAAACATTTCCGTCGTTCTGAACCTTCACCGCTATCTATCCCCGATTTTCATCAGGGCCGGGTCTTTCGGTTCGGCGGAATTGCTCGGCCTTAGGCGCTGGTTTCCGCCAGCTTGCAAGCTAACAGCTAGTGACTGTAATAAAGAGTCGCTAGCTGGAATTTTTTTGCCCCTTTTGCCTGCCCGAGGCAGGCAAGCCGGCCATCCGCATAAAGCAGTAGGCCATCTTTCGAATCGGTTGCTGTAGAACGCGGGCATAAATGCCCGCCGCTACAAACTAAACGATTCAATTCAGGCAGGGGAGGCTGAGGATAAGGTTGCTGGTGCAAAATTTGTCGGTAAGTATGTTCCTGCCGTTTCGACAGGGAAACCTCAGAGAATATATATTAATCGCGGAATGAATTCCGCTATTACATACTTACCGCATCGCAACAACATCTTATCGCCCAGCATCCCCTGCCTGACCCCACTTCGCTCTTCGAGCTATGCGGGGCAAGCTGCCACTCTTCTGCCAATTTGGCAAATGAGCGGACAAGCTCGCTTAGGCGCCAGAAGGGACACTAAGATAGTCCCACGGCAGGCTCGGGACCTTCGCTTATCCCTTGGATAAGCTTCGGGAGGAAAAACGCATATACAAACTAACCTAAAATTTACGCCCCCCATAGCCTTAGCGATGGGGAACTGCGCCTGCGATAACAGACTTTTTTGGGCTAGTTGTATTTATTCTGTTGTTAAGGTGCTATTTTCTTGGCCTCAGATAATGAACAAACGACCCTCGGAAGGGTCGTTAAGACTCTCCTCTGAGGTTAATTAAATACTAACACAAAACAGCGAGTTTGTCAATGCTATGAGGCTGCGCGCGCGGGGGCGGGGGGGCAGAACAAATCCGAGCACAATGTTATGGGGGCGGCCCCGTTACCGGGGCCGCCCCCAATTCACCACATACAAACAGCCCAGGAGTAAATAATACTCCTGAGCTGTTAGATCAATCGAGTCAAAATCTCACTCACCCGACGGGACTCGACTGTGTTAGCCGGGCTGTAAACACCGTCCGGCCAACCTGGCCGTTGACGTGACCATAAGAATAATACTAACTACAAACCCTGCGCACAAGTGCCACTAGCAACAATACTAGCTGTACCGGTTGCTGTTTGGTAACACCAATCTACGGCAGTACCAGCCGCAGCTGCTTCTAAGTCATACCATACTACCGCACCATCGCAAGACTCGGTGCCGGTGCAGTCGCCGCCAGCACTGTCGAAAGACGCGTACTGATATGCTGCATCATCACTGCCAGTACCTGCGGGAACCGACGGTACTTGTTTAAGATACCCACCAGTTATTAAAGAACTCAGGGTTGACACGGTGAGAGGATAGGTTCCGTTAGTATCGGTATAGTAGCTTTCCAGCGCCGTAGCAATTTGTCCAATATCGCTTTTTGCCCCTGCGTCACGGGCAGATCGCAATCGCTCGGCCGGGTTAATAGCTACTAAAACTACGGCAGATAGAATGCCTAAAACAGCGATAACTACCAGAAGCTCAATTAGCGTAAAACCTTTTTTATTGTTCATCAATTTCACCCCCTTTCGGGCAGTGGGTTGTTCGCTTAAGCTGAACGCGCGCTAACAACCCAACATTACGTAATTAAAAGTTGTTACTCTACTTAACAATAAATTCCAAGTACCAAATTCCAAACCAGCCTCGCGTAGCGACGCTAGGCGGGCAAATACCAAATCACAATGCTCAAAATTCTAAACAGTTAATAACGCTATCACTACAATATGGACGTGTTGATCTTGTTTTTGGTCATTTGAATTTTGATATTGTTTGTAATTTGGAATTTGTAATTTGGAATTTACTTTTACCAAAACCAGACACATAGTTCGTGAAAAAAACAAAACTTTAGTTACCTACCTAATTACTAACCTATCACCATCAGAACTGACTCGTCAAGCTGTAAATAGGCAATATTAATGAGATGACCAGAAAGCCTACTCCCACGCCCAAAATAACCATGACAACAGGTTCTAATAAAGAACTCAAATTATCAACTGTCCTTAAAGCCTCGCTTTCGAAGTACTGGGCAAGATCGTTAAGGACATCGTCCAGTTTTCCGGTTTGCTCACCAACTCGAACCATCTCCGCCAGCATGGAAGGAAAATTTTTGTTGCGGTAAATTTCTTCGCCTAAACTGCCGCCTTGTTCCACTGCTTGGGCGGCAGTATCTACGCCGTTTTGAAAAACACGGTTATTCATTGTCTTTTTGGAGATGTCCAGAGCATCCAGAATTGGTAACCCCGAAGAGATGAGCATGCTGAGGGTACGGGTAAAAGATGTTAATTCCATCTGCTTGGTAAGCATACCAAAAATTGGGAGTTTTAATATTACTTTGGACTTTGCTTCCTGGCCCTGTTCAGTATTAATTGCCCGACGAAGAAAGAACATTCCTACCATAATAATAATCAAGAACAACCACCAGTAACTTACTGTAGCATCGGAAACCGCCAACAATACTTTGGTCGTTGTCGGCAGGTCGGCGCCTAGCTCGTCGTATAGTGTTTGTAATTGTGGTATAACAAACACAAACATTAGAACGATTACTGCCAGCATTACACATATAATAACTAAAGGGTAAATCATTGCGCCTTTAACTTTGCTTTTGAAGGTATTTTCCCTTTGGAGTGTTTCCGCTAGCCGCCGTAAAACGGCTACCAAGTTGCCCGATTTTTCCCCAGCGTTAACCAAACTCAAATATAATTCTTTGAAAACGTTCTCCTGCCTGAGCATCGCTTTGTGTAAACTAGAACCACTTTCTACTTCTTCGGCGATACTGTGAATGACTTCAGCGAAATAGTCGGTATGAACTTGTTCTCCCAGCGCCCGTAAAGCCTGGACTATCGGGATGCCGGCATCGAGCATTACTGCCAGTTGGCGCGTGAAAATTACTATATCTATTGTGGAGACTTTTTGAGCGTTGTGCAAATAGACACTTAAGCTCAATTGCCGTTTTTCTGCAATGTCGGTAACAACTAATTCTTTCTTACGCAACTGGTTCACAGCCTGCTCTTTGTTAGGTGCAGTAATCTCCCCTTGTTGTCGGGAGCCATCGGGGGTAACGGAGGAGTACTTAAAGTTCTTCAAGGTAAGAAATGTTCGAAATCCGAATGTTCGAAATTCGAAAGGTAAGAAATGTTCAAAACGCTCGAAACTGTAAGGTTAAAATTTAACACCCTTTCTGTTTCTCTCGTATCTGCGAACGATAGAGCCAGTGGAACCGGATGATCTGGCCAACTGCTTGCTGTCATAGAATTTTTTCAACAAAAACTTCCCTTATTTTATCTATAATGTTTCGAACATTCGGATATTCGAAAATTTGAAGTAACAAGAACCTCACGACTTCCTCAAAACTCTTGACAGGGCATCTGGATTAAGAGCATATCTTCGAGCTGTTTCAAATGAAATTTTGCCCGATTTGATAAGTGAGGCGAGTGATTGCTCTAGTGTACACATACCGGTATCGGCCGAGGTGGCAATAACGTTATCGAGCTGATGCGTTTTCTCTGACCGGATCATTGCGCGTACGGCGGGATTAATTAGCATAACCTCTGTAGCCGGATAGAGCTTTTCGTCTACTCCGGGGACCAGGCGCTGAGAAATAACCCCTTCCAAGACTGTTGCTAGCTGGGTCCGGACCTGCGCTTGTTGAAACTCGGGGAAGACATCAATTATACGATTGACTGTTTGCGTGGCAGAATTGGTATGCAGAGTAGAAAAAACCAGATGTCCTGTTTCTGCAATAGTTAACGCCGCGGAGATAGTGTCAAAATCACGCATTTCCCCGATGAGTACAACATCGGGATCTTCGCGCAAAACTGACCGTAGAGCAATTTCCCAGGAGTGAGTATCCAGATGTAGTTCACGTTGACTAATCAAAGAACTTCGGTGGGAATAAATGTATTCGATTGGATCTTCAATGGTCACGATGTGTTCAGTGCGGGTTTGGTTAATTGTGTTAATTAGCGCCGCCAATGTGGTTGACTTACCCATGCCCGTGGGACCGACGACAAGTACAAAGCCTTGTTGCAGCTTAGTAAATCGTTGTAGAGTCAGCGGCAAATTTAGCTCTTCCAGGGTTTTAATTTTAGCGGGAATGTAACGCAGAGCTGCGGCTAAATAGCCTTTTTGGTGATAAACATTAGCTCGGAAACGAGCTAATTGACCGAGAGCAAAAGAGAAGTCAATTTCCTTGTTAGCCAAGAGAATATCTTTTTGCTCTTCATTTAAGAGGCCGAAGCATAATTTTTCGGTATCTTCTGGATATAACGGCGCGCTGCCTTCCAATGCTGTTAACCTACCGTTAATTCGAAATGTTGGCATTGCTCCAACATTAAGATGAAGATCAGAAGCATCCCGCTTGACGGTTTCCTCTAATAGATTTTGAATATTGTAATTGGTCATAGATAGCTTCGTTAGCTTATTAGCTTCGTCAGGGAAAGTTCCCCCTAATAAGCTAGGCAGCTAATGTAGCTAATCAGCTAGTTCTATTCCTGCGCAACCCTAAGCACTTCTTCTATTGTAGTCAATCCTTCCAAAACTTTCAAGAGGCCATCCTGGTGGACTGTGACCATGCCGTCTTTAATTGCCGCTGCTTCAATGATATCTGACGATTCTTTTTGAACAATCATCTGCGCAATTTTCTGGTTAACCGGCAAAACTTCATAAATGCCCGCACGTGAAACATATCCCGACTGCTCACACTTATCACAACCCTTGGCTTTGTAAAGGGTAAGTTCTGCGGGTGACTTTTTATGAAACAATGCCCCCAAACTTTCTGTAAATTGGGCAAACAATTTTTGGTCGGGATGGTAACTTTCGCGGCATTTTGTACAAAGTGTTCGAACTAAACGCTGGGCAATAATTGCCTCTGCGGTGGAGGAAAGCAAAAATGGTTCCGCGCCCATGTCCAGCATTCGCGGGATTGCCCCTGCGGCGGAATTAGTATGCAGAGTAGAAAACACTAAATGCCCTGTTAACGAAGCGCGAATGGCTAATTCCATTGTTTCGGCATCTCGAATTTCTCCGACCATAATTACATCGGGATCTTGACGCAAGATCGAACGCAGACCAGAAGCAAAAGTTAGTCCAGCCTGTGGATGAATTTGAACCTGATTAATTCCTTTTATTTCGTACTCCACAGGATCTTCTAGAGTAACAATATTGACTTGAGGCGCGTTAATCATTTCCAAGCCGGTGCGTAGAGTGGTTGTTTTACCTGAGCCTGTTGGTCCAGTAACCAGAATAATCCCGCGTGTTTTTCTTAGCGCATTTTCTACGTCTTTCAGCGCCCGTCCTCGCAGGCCCAACTCACTGAGTGTAGGGACATGGGTGCCTTTTCGCAATAAACGTAGGACAACCTTCTCGCCATGTGATGTTGGCAAGGTTGAAACACGCAGGTCAATTTCAATATCTTCTACATGTATCATAAAGCGTCCGTCTTGCGGCACGCGGGTTTCGTCAATTTTCATATTGGAAAGAATCTTGATTCGGGAGACAAGGGGGGCATGTACCTGTTTGGGTAGAGATAATCGTTCACTCATGATGCCATCTATACGATAGCGTACGCGAGTCCTGTTCTCGTGCGGTTCTATATGAATATCTGAGGCGCGGGATTTTACCGCAAATTGCAGGATAGTAGAGACTATCCGAGCCACGGGAGCTTTCTTAATTTCTTCCTCAATGTCTTTAAGCGAAGCTGTCTCTTTCTCAATATAGGTAATTTCCTCTTCGGTTTCTTTAAGCGCCGCTCTAACTTCGCTTTCCATACCAGCGCTGTAGGCTGTGGTTATAGCAGTTTCGATTTCACTTGGAACAGCTAGGCAAGACTCAATTTTAAGTCCCGTTTTAGTTTCTAGGAACTTTTTAACCTGCAAATCCATAGGGTCGGCCATAGCGACCTTGATGGTTTCACCGGCTTTCTTTAGAGGAATTAATGTATATTGACGGGCGATACTTTCGGGTATCAAACTGAGGATTTCACGATTAATATCTTTTTTAGGGATGTTTGTGTAGGGAACATTGAGCATCTCTGCTTTGGCTTGGCAAACTTGTTCCTGTGTAGCCCAACCATGGTCTCTAATAATCTGTTCGGGAGTTTTACCTGTGTCGATTTGTTCCACGCGCAAAAGGGAGATTTGTTCATCGGTAAGAATATTTTTTTTCTTGAGAATATCTTCAGTAGTGGCACGGGGCATATTAGATTCATGCTATACTAATTCGTAAGATTATGTCAACATCTTACCTGCTAATTGCGCGTAATCAGGAACTTACAATAAGCATAGATATAGATCGTAAGGTTATATATCCCACGCCGCAGGGCAGTATTGGTATTGAGCAGATAAGGGAACTAATTTGCTGGGCGCATTTTAAACCCTATCGATCCAAAGAAAAAGTTGTGGTTATTCAGCAAGCGGACTGTTTGACTGTTCAGGCGCAAAATTGTCTTTTAAAAACACTAGAAGAGCCGCCTGAAAACACCTATATTTTCCTAATTGCTCAAAGCAAAGATCACTTCTTGCCTACAGTACTTAGCCGCTGTCAGGTAATGAATTGGGAAAAGGATAGTCGGCTCCAAGAATTCTTTAAAGGGGAAATTACTGTGGCAAATATTGAAGATACTGGAAATCTTGTTGGCAGATTTCTTGATAGCCTAACTGAGCCTCTCCCTCAAGCTTTTAAGTATTTAGATAAGCTAACAACAAAGCTTAATCGTGCCGAATTGGAGGGGCTGTTGGCTCAAGCTGTGCGCCAGACGTATCGCAAGTTTCTAGAAACTCAAAAGCCTGTGTTGTTGCAAACTGCCGACCAAATTGAAAAAACTAGGCAGGCGGTTGGCCGCCAGGCAAATAGTAAGCTGGCATTGGAAAATCTCGTGCTTTCTCTAAACTCTTTCCCTCGCCTGCGACCCGTCTAATCGGTTTCTTCATATCCAGCCCGGTATTATAAAGTCAACTCTCTAATATTTAGCAATTCTCTAGCTGTTTTTTCCCATGAGTAGTTAACCTCAACGAATTGCTTGCCCGCCGTACCGATGTTTTGTCGGTGTTCGATATCATTAATTAGTTTAGCCAGGACGATTTTAGCCTGAGCGGTATTATAGGGGTCGGTAATAAGCGCCTTATCCTTGAGAACCTCAGGAATTGCGCCAACACGGTGAGTGACCACTGGCAGACCATAGCTCATAGCTTCTATAAAAACCAGCCCAAAGGCCTCGTACTCGGGGAAAAGGGCAAAGATGTCTGCCCTTTCGTACCATCTTTGCAATTCGTCGTCACTAATATGGCCAGTTATAATAACCTGCGACGCGAGGTCGTTTTGAAAAGCGTAGTTTTCAATTTTTTCTTTATCCCCTTCGTCCTGACCAATGAGCACTAATTTCAGCGGTTGCTTGCAGGGTTGCTTGCAGATTTCTGTCAACTCTTTGAAGATTTTAACCAGCCACATTTGCCCTTTATGCCTGGAAATCCGCCCCACAGAGAGGATTGTCACGGGCTTTGGAGAAAATGGGGCGTTTTCTTGCCTTGTACTGCTCCGAGCCTGGATTTCATTTCTAACTTTTAACTTTTCCTGCCTGCCGGCAGGCACGGCACTTTTCACTTTTAACTTATTTATGCCCCATGGTATGATTACAAATTTTGCTTCTGGCACAAAATATGCCCTTCTTACCTTATTTTTCTCTAGTTCAGTAATCACCTGAATCTTATCTGCTAACCGCATCAAAACCGCATTAATTGGTCTTAACCACTGTTTTAGGAATGTGAGATCGTGGTAGGAAGGGGAAAAGAAAATCTTGCACCCGGAAGACGTACTGACAGGCTTTAGCCTGTTATTTACAGGTGACGACTTGAAGATCGTCAGGCCAGTCATCTTAGCAAAATACCAACTCCAGAAGTTCCCCCAGAAAAATTTATCACTCATCCACTGGATAGTGTCCGGTTTGAATTCTTTGATAGCCCGACGAATATCACCGAGTGAATGCCAAACTAGGGGAACTTGAAAGAAAGGTATAGCCCGGCGCGGCCAGGAATTGATTCGATAAACTTCGATACCATCAATAATTTCATAATCTGCCCATTCGGGATGGTACTCGCGCGGCTGGTGCCATTTAGGGAAAGTCCACTTAGTAGTTAAAACGCCAATTTTTTGGATTCGGCTATCTTTTAATAGCTGTTCCGATAGTTTCTCGATAACTCTTTCTATCCCGCCAAAGTAAGGTTTATAAAATGGGGTTACAAATAGAATTCGCACTGGGGATATTGTAGCAGGTGGCGGGGATAGCGGCAATTAGTGGGAGAATTTGGTAGAATGGGAATGTCAGACGGTTATGCATAGTTAATGTGGGCCGCTTCCAGCGGCCCGTTAATGTAGTTGTTAATGCATTGATATCAACCACGACATTAGCCGTTTCATTAACTATTCATTAACAAATACGCCTATGACTTTACGTAAACTCTTAAGTTCAAGAAAAATCCGGATTGCCGCCTTCACGATCGCGGGCCTCACGCTTCTCTTCTACTTCTTACTTCTCCGTCCCGGGATACGGCTTTATAGAGATATACAAGTTGCCATGACGCAGGCAAAGGAAATGAAATCGGCCGTTAATGACCAGCACTTGGGTCAAATTAAAACTCAGCTTAATGGATTAGATGCTACGTTAGATCAATTGCAAAAAGATATTCAGAGCTTCAGTTTTGTGCGGTTTGTGCCGCATTTAAAGTTTTATTATCAGGATAGTGAACGAATACTTGCCGCGGGCAAACACGGACTTGCGGCGGCTCATATTTTAATAGATGGGCTGGAGCCATTTGCGTCGGTTCTGGGTTTGAGCGAAGATGTGGAAGATGTTTCGGCTCAGGAGAAGATTGCCCAGTTGGCGCAAGTTGCGCCATCATTATTACCTTCAGTGGAAGCAGCACAGAACGAACTTAACTTTGCTTTGGCGGAAATTGAGCAGCTGCGTCCGCAGATTTATCCTCAAGAAATAAAAGGGATTGCTATACGTAGCGAATTGACGCGTCTTAAAGAGAATTTGCCGCAGTTGCAAAGCCAACTGGGTGATATTAAGCCTTTGCTGCAGGAATTACCCTCGCTAATGGGAGTTACCTTTACCCGCAATTATCTGATTTTGTTTCAAAACGACATGGAATTAAGGCCGACCGGTGGGTTTATTACTGCCTACGCTATAGCACAGATGGAAAATGGCAAGTTCTCTATTATCGCCTCCGATGATATTTATAGTTTAGATAATGAATCAACATTCTTATCAATTCCGGAACCAATTTTATATCATCTTAAAGTAAGCGGCTTTTTTATGCGGGATACTAACTTCTCTCCCGATTTCAAGAAGTCTATGCAGGATTTTCAATTTTACTATGATCGTATTGGCAACATCCCCATTGATGGCATTGTTGCTTTGGACACGCACTTTGTGGAGGCGCTTTTGAAGCTGAGCGGTCCCATTTCTGTTCCCGGTTACAGCTTAGATTTTGGTGGTTTTCCTAATTTGCCCGAAAGTTGTAAAGCGGGCGGCGGGGAATTTACTGCAGAAAACGTTATCTGCCGCTTGGAACTCTACGCGCAAAAAGTCTACTTGCGTTTTGGCGACCGCAAAGCGATTTTGGGGGAATTAATGGGTAAGATGGTCGATTGGGCTTTAAATACGCCCTCTGAGCAGTGGCCGGAACTTATTAAATTAGCTGGAGGGCAGCTTGGCGAAAAACATCTTCTAATTTACCTGCATAATGAAAAAGCGCAGGGGCTTGCGGAAAAATATAATTGGGCCGGACGTATCCAGGAAACTTCAGAGCATTCCGACTATCTACATATTAACCAAGCTAACTTGGCTGGTTTGAAATCAGATATGTATATGAGACGGAATGTCAAATATCAAGTTGATGCAGCCGAGGATGGTACATTGACAGCCAAGCTGACGCTCACGATGCGTAACACCGGTGCGTACGATGGCTGGCTCAATAGCACAGCGAGGAACTATCTGCGAATTTATGTGCCGTTGGGCAGTGAACTAATAGCGCACAGCGGCGGGGAATACTTACAGCCGCAAGTTTTTGAAGATTTAGGCAAGACAGTTCTTTCTAACTTTGTGTTGACCAGACCATTGTCGGAATCTATTCTGGCTTTTGAGTATAAGCTGCCGTTTAAGTTTGAGCCGGGGCAGGGTTTTGATACCAATCAATATGAGCTATTAATCCAAAAACAACCGGGGCTTGACGCGCCAGAGTACGAGGTGGGTGTTGGGGATTATAAGGCATTATTTAGTCTCACCAGTGATAAGTTAGTAGTTGTGGAATTGTAAGTTTGTAATCCGTAAAGCGTAATTCGAGCAGAAGTTTCATGGTTTGCGATTTAGGATTTATCACTTAGGCCTTTCTAAAGAAACTAACTAGCTAACGAAGCTAGCAAGCTAAAAGCTATATTCCATGCCTTCCTATACCGACTCCGCCATTGTTATTACCCGCCGAGATTTGGGCGAGGCTGATCGTATCATTACTTTTTTATCCCGCTATCACGGCAAGTTTGATGCTGTGGCCAAAGGAATTAAAAGATTGACCTCGCGCAAGGGTGGAAATCTAGACTTGTTCAATCTTGTCGAAATCAAAGTTGCCAGGGGGAAAAACTTAGATCTAGTTATTGAGGCCCAGGCGATTAATTCTTTTGAGGAGCTTAAAAAGGAATTGTCCAAAGTTAAGGAGGCTTTCTATTTGTGCGAACTAATTAATAATCTGGTCCCCGAAGATAAGAGCTCTTCCGGTTTTTTTAATCTTGTCCTAGATACCTTAAAATCCCTAAATACCACAATCACTCCCCAACAAATGAACGAGCTAATGAAAAGTTTCGAAATTGAGTTTTTAAAGCTTTCCGGTTTTTGGTCAGATAAAATGTTTAAAGAGAAAATGCCTCGTACACTTGAGGAGTGGAGGAGATTTAACCGCGTGTTTATAGAGCAGATTGTGGGGAAGAAACTGCGAAGCCCTGATTTTGTGGAGGGTTAGAGACATTTACCAAACCAAACGGCTACTATAGACATAACATTTTTAGATTGCACTAAGCGTTTTTTCTATATGTAGCGGCGGCCCTTTAGGGTCGCGTTCAGAACGCTAGTCTGCCAGCCTCGCCTGACGCGAGTCTAGGCGGGAAGCCTAGCCGCTACAATCAGTGCGAAATTATAATGTGAGATCTATACATCAATCACACACTGGCCGCAGCACCATACCACAACACCACACCACAGTAGGTGGCACCTTCTTTTGTTGCTCGTCTTCACAAGCCGCTCTCACTCGCTTTTGCTTTCTTTAATTGCCGTAACGACCTTGGAATCGTCCTTCAAATTCTCGTAGAAGAGAATGTGCCTTTGGTTAATCCGCATTTCGTCTTTGGGGCCGTGCAGTTCCTTGCCAAGTTTGACCAGTGTATATTGCGGTTTTTCAGTTTCTGTCTCGTCGCTGCTACCTTCGGGCACTACCTCGCCCTCTGCAGGCGCTTCGCCCGCGGCTTGTTGGAGAGGTTTTTGGATTACCAAATAGTGAATATCGGTAAGAGTCGGGTATTCCGAGCCGGGACGACTAAGTTTACCGAAATAAACTTGCCCGTTAGACAGGAATACTGCTTGATAGGTGCTCGCTTTGGGTCGGTACACAAAATACCAGTAGGCACTCCCGCCAACAATGATAACAGCAAATAAACCAATTAATAATTTTTTGAACATTTAATGTCACCACCTTTCAATGAGGCTCGAAATTGCTACTGCAATTTCGTCAACCGAATTGAACCATGTTAAAATTTACGCAGTAAATTTTTTACGTGGTCAATGAAATATCAAACAGGATTGAACCCCACGTCCGCATTTTAAACATAAGAAATATGGCAGGCTAATGACTTAGTTGGGCCATACCTCCCTGCCTCGCATATTAAAGCACGAGGAACCCCCTGTCAATAGGTCAACGTTATAGACAGAATGTTGCTACAAATAGTCCTACAAATGCCAAAATTACCCCCGCCAGCCAGAATCGCATTGTTACCTTAGTTTCATCCCAGCCTAAAGCCTCGAAGTGATGGTGCAAGGGCGCGATAAGGAAAAGTTTTTTGCCGCTCCTAATCCACATTGAGGACCACTGAAGCAGGGTAGAAAGAGCCTCGGCTACAAAGACGCCACCGATAATGAGCAAGACTGCGGCTCCATCAATCATTAATGCTATCACAGCCAGCATGGCTCCAAATGCTAACGCTCCGGCATCGCCCATAAACAGCCGCGCCGGGTAGATATTAAAGTATAGAAAGGGGATTAATGCTCCCATTAAAGTAGCAATAAATAGAGTAATATCACCGTGGTGAATACACTTACCGCACAAAAACCATAATGCTGAGAGCGAAATCAGCAACAGTCCGCCAGAAAGACCATCCATGCCATCGGTTATATTAAAAGCATTAGTAAAAAAGACAACTAAAGTTGCGGCTAAAGGTATAAATAGCCATCCTAAGTTAAGAGTTGTTTTTCCAAAAATGTAGGGAAGGGTTATATAGTCGATATTCATATAGCGAAATATCAAATAGGAGACTAAAAAAGCCAAAAGCCACTGGAGCAAAAATTTGTAGCGAATGCGCAACCCAAAAATACCCCTGGTTTCTTTCTTAAAAAATTTGCGGACATCGTCATAAAGTCCCAAAAGCCCAAAACTAAACAAAGTAGTAAAAAGAATTGTTGAGGTCCAGTTAAGCCGAAATTCGGTAATGGCATAGAAGATGAGAGAAAAGAGAAATACGGAAACGACAATTAAAATTCCCCCGCCGACAGGCGTGCCAACTTTCCATCCATGCAGTTCATTATAGAGAGTTTTCTGGCCCTTAAAGTCTATGCTTAAGTTTTTGGTCTGGCGGAATTTGAGCTTATAAAGCAAGTTGATGAAGGGTATCATCAGCATTCCCGTAAAAGCCATGGATGCGAGGAGGATTCCGAATAGTTTATCCATTCAACAATTCTAGCCCCAATTTGGGCTGAATGTCAAACTCAAGTTGCAAGGGCAGTGTTTATGGGGGTACAATGCGGCAGTGTGCTTATGGCAATTGTCTGTCCGTGAATAAAAACTTGAGGAGGAGAGGATGAATAAGGTAAAGGGCTTTTTAAGAGTACTGTGGGGCATCGTCATTTTCTGCGTAGAGCTAGCGGCGTATACGATTGGCATCTGGCTTTTTTCCGATCTCTACCGTGAAAGCCCAGACCCGGCAACAGCAATTGTTTTGTTTTTGACGCTAGCGCTCACGTTTTGTCTGGTCCGTAGAATTACAAACAAGACGCAATCCCTATTGGGAAAGAGAGGAGTTTTAGAGAAGCTAGATCCGGCTGGTGCATCTCTAATCGCAGTAATCCACGCATTGGGTACGGCTCTGCGCAAGCTTAAGGGGGGAAATTCTCAATGGAAACGTAACTTGCGAGAGGCCGTAGCGTTTGCGAAAACATCCAAAGTGCGAGCTGTGTGTAGTTTCGTCCAGGAGCTACACAACGAGCTTCTTGGAAAATAAAACTACTGCCGGGGCGGCAAAACACCGCCGCCCCTACATTATTTTGTATAAACAATTCCTTGTATCCTCAAGATTTTTTTGACATTTAGGCATTTGGATTTTTATTAGACATTTGATATTAGAAATTTGTCATTTTGTACCGCTTAAGCTGTTGTTGCTAAACAAAATATTTAAGGTAAAGACAAAAGAGGTGAAAGTTTACCTTCAATTTCTCCCACCTTCACCCGCTCCTGTTCCATAGAATCTCTTTCTCTAACGGTTACGGTTTCATTTTCTAATGTCTGGCTGTCAATGGTAATACAAAACGGCGTGCCGATTTCATCCTGGCGGCGGTAGCGGCGGCCGACGGTGCCTTGTTCGTCATACTGAACAACAAATCGCCCTTTCAATTCATCATAGATTTTTCTTGCTGTCTCCACTAGTTTCTCATCCTTTCTCACCAGAGGCAGGATTGCTGCCTGCACTGGGGCCAAATATGGCGGCAGGCTTAGATAAATGCGCTGACGTCCCTTGATTTCCTCTTCGTGATAGTTTTCTAACATTATGGCTAGAAAGCATCGGTTGGGACCGCCGGAGGCTTCGATAATAAATGGGGTAATTTTCTCATCTTTTTCCTGGTCATAAAAACCCAAATCAGTATTGCTGAATTTACCGTGCTGGGTTAAATCATAATTGCCGCGATGATGCAAACCCTCAAGTTCGTCCCATCCCCAGGGATACTTATAGTCAATATCCCAGGCATCGGTAGCATAAAAAATGCGCTCGTCTTCGGTATGCTGACGCCACTGCAGGTTCTTTTCGGAGAGCTGAACATTGTTAACAAACCAGTTCCATCTAATCTCTTTCCACTTCTTATAGGCGGTATCAGCCTCTGATGGGTTTACGAAATATTCAATATCCCACTGTTCAAACTCGCGGGTTTTAAACAGGAACTTGCCAAGGGTGATTTCATTCCTAAATGTCTTGCCAATTTGCCCAATACCAAAAGGCAGGGAAGGAGAGTGCGAGTCAATAACATTCTTATAGTCCAAGTAGATATTCTGACAGGATTCACCTTTTAAATAGGCTTTCATTTTCTCGCCTTCAATAACTCCCAAAGATGTTTCCATTAATACATTGAACTGACGTACCTCGGGTGTTAGTTCCCCGCCGCAAATGGGACACTTGGTCTCGCCAATTTCTAAAACCTGCCACTTGCCGGACTGATTATCTTTTTTGAGCCGCCACCCGGGGAGTTTATCAGGCCTAACTCTGCTCTTGCAATCTTTGCAGTCAACCAAGGGATCGGTAAACCCGGCAACATGACCGCTGGCTTCCCATGCCTTAGGGTGCATTAGAATAGACCCATCGAGACCATAAATATCTTCTCTTTCTCTAACCATGTTTTTCCACCACATTCGCTTAATGTTATTTAAGAGTTCCACGCCTAACGGGCCATAATCATAAATACCGCTCAGGCCGCCATAAATCTCCGAAGAGGGGTACACAAACCCTTTACGTTTACAAAAAGAGGTGATTGTAGCCAAGCATGGCTTGGAAAGTAGATTTTGTTCGGACACTAAAGGAAGAATACCGAAAGGCCATAATTTAGTCAAGGGAGTAAAGATTGCAGATCGGTGAGGGACTGAGGGAATCCCTCTAAAACTGAGGAGTCAATTTGGTAGATTGTTTCTGTTCCGTTGGATTTGACATAAATTTTGTCGTCAACTTGATTTCCGATAAAGAGGCTTTGGGACACTCCAGAATTAAGCTCAACTTGGTATTGTCTGGCGGGATTGTCTAGTCCCGCATCGGTGGTGCTAATGCTAATATCAATGTCTTCCGCTTTAAGATAGGCCAGGTCATAAATGATATCCATAACTTTATCGGCATCAACAGATTCTGTGCTATTAACAACTTTCCATTCTGTGTCTTGTTTTTCCAGAGCGAATTGAATGTCCCCATTTTGAACTGTTAGTTTCACTACTTCGTTGAAGTCAAATTCCATTATGGTGAGATTGCGCCAGTCCAGCGGCATAACGACGGAGGCAAGAACTTTGTTCACGAGATAGACTTTATCTTCGCCTTCTTTGCGTACATATGTGCTGTAGAAATCGGGGCCGACTTGGCCAACATAATAATCGGCAACTACATTATCTCCTTGATATAACTGTACCCGCGTGCCGGATGAATTAACCTGCAGGTCGCTTTGCTTGTCCGGGTTTTCCGAAATTAACTCTTCGCGAATTAGTTCTGTGGTAACGCGCAAAATGTCATCTACACGATCTTGATTGGCGGGCACACTTCCTTGGTCAGCTACTACCCATGAATTATTTCTCTTTTCTAAACGAACTTCGTTCTCCTCGGCGGTTTTGATGACAATTATATTTACTGTTTCTTTGGCCAATTTAGAGAAAAACAGAGCCTCTTTTTGCCAAGGTACCCCGCGGGTTAGGTAGTACCCGCCGCCGGCAAGAAGTATAAGTGTGAGAGTGAGGATGACATTTTTTTTCATAGTTAGTCGCCCTACACTGAAGTATATCATGTAGGAACAACTGTCGGGGAACTCGGCATCCTTTCCCCTTGACACTATTTCTCCGAGATGTTAGTTTTTAATCTAGAGCTGAAATTTTCATGCCCCATATTTCACGCCGTAGTTTAACGAGCTTTAAATTTTCACGCCAATTTTTAGCCCGAAATGTTTCGTCAGCTTCGTCTGCCGCCTCGGGAAGTAATTCTGTTACCGATTACGCATTACTTAATATTCAATCTTTTTTCCAAACAAACCTGCAATGAAAGGGGGTGATATAGATGAAAAAAGCAGTAAATTTTTTAGCGGTTTTAGGTGTAGTGGCTATGGTCATGATGGGTACGGCTTATGCACAGTCGGACCTTGAGGTGTTGGATCTGACCGTTTCCGGTAATGATGTTCAGTTTGCCGGTGGCGGGTGGGGTGCGGACAGCAAGCCGATGGTTGATTTCAATCAGGGCGGCAGCCGCATCTACGACGATATGCACCTTAGGATTGAAACCGACGACTATTTGTATTTGTCGCCGGGAACGGCTGTTTACAGTCGGACTATCATCCCTCAAGTCAATGCAGCCTATGACCTTGGTGAAACCCAGACCAGATGGAAAGATCTGTATCTTTCCGGCACAGTGAATGCCTATGGTTTGGTAGTTAGCGGTCCCGTTAAAATCGGGGACGGCTTTCTGGCGGCGGATGTTGACGAACTCAACATCCTAGATGGTGTTACCGCTTCCACTGCGGAGTTAAATCTGATGGACGGCGTAACCGCCACGACAGCCGAGTTGAATTATGTTGATGGAGTAACATCGGCAATTCAAACTCAGCTGGGTGCTAAGCTAGGCTTGGCGGGTGGCACAATGACCGGCGCAGTCAACCTTGCGGGCGCCAGTACCGTAGCTACGGGTGGGACCCTCAATATTGTTGATGCTGGTGGTCTTAGATATGCCGGTACAGCAGTTACCTCCACGGCGGCCGAGTTGAATATTCTCGATGGAGTGACAGCAACAGCTACCGAGTTAAATCTGATCGATGGCGTAACTGCCACGACGGCAGAGCTCAATATTCTGGACGGGGTAACGTCCACAGCAGCCGAGCTGAACATTCTTGACGGAGTGACAGCAACGGCGACCGAGTTAAATCTGATCGATGGC
>JAHISN010000004.1 GCA_018818265.1 Patescibacteria group bacterium
CAGATGTCTGCCGGAAGCAAGTAACCAGCATAGTGGCCAATATGCAAATCACCATTTACATAAGGCCAAGCAACACCAATAAAGATTTTCTTCTGTTTCGACATTGTAGGCGAATTATACAGGAATACGGACAAACCCCCAAAGAATCACGGACTACCATTATGCAAGCGTAAACTCGAGGCCCGAACTGGATTGTATATACCTATACAGACGGTAAAGTGCGGCGGTATAACATCATTTTGAAAATATAAAAAAGCCGCCTGACCATACAATTAAACACCGAATAGTAATTAACGTCAAATTCACACCCTTTGAGGCCTCTCAATAATCCCATCGGGGTTAACAGTTCCTCTAGATCCTTAGCTTCAATAAGACTAACCGCACTACCAATTTCGTTTACAAAATGAGCGTCGGAACCAGCTGACATCAACTTACCGTAATTACGAGCGAATTCTAATGCTCGCGAATTTCTTTCCATAAGATCCCCTCCAGCGGCATTATAAACTTCAACAATATCAATATCATCAAGGTAGTCCAATAAACCCTTTTTACCGATACCTAAATTAACACGATTAAAGGGGTGGGCCGCCATTACTAATCCACCTTGAGATTTAATCGCGGCGATTGTTTCTTTTAACGACAAGAAGGGCGGAATTCTCTCAGTTAAAAATAGTCCGATGAGGTCTTTATTGCCCGGCGTTGTTATTTCCTCGCCGATAATAATCGGAAAATCACCCTTCTCTCTAAACTTCACTGCCCCTTCAATAGTATCGTGGTCAGTTATAGCTATAACATCAAATTTACCCTCTCGATAGGCTTCTGAAAGTTGTTGATACGTGATTGATGAATCGGGGGAATAACAAGTATGTTGATGCAATTCAACCCGGAATATCTTACCTGGCATGATGTAAAATTTAAGCTGACAATTGGATATTACGTTATCTCACCAGATCCGGCCGCATCTCTTTGGTTAATTTCAGAGCTTCTTCCTCTCGCCACTTGTCAATTTCTTTATGATTGCCAGAAAGAAGAATTTTTGGCACTTTCATGTTTTCATATTCTTCTGGACGGGTATATTGGGGATACTTAAGCAAACCCTCATGGTAGGTAAAAGACTCTGCCTCTTTAGATTCTATCTTGTTTAAGACATTAGGAATAAGTCTCACCACAGAGTCGATTATTATCATAGCCGGAAGTTCGCCGCCAGTGAGAATATAATCACCGACAGACAGGGACTCATCGGCAATCTGTTCATAAATACGGTGATCGGTCCCTTCGTAATGACCGCAAATGACAATCAGATGCCTAAGGGCCGATAATTTATTGGCAATGCGATGATTAAACTGCCGTCCTTTGGGAGTAGTTAAAATAATATGAGAAAATACTCCTTTTTTCTTATGATCGCCATGTTTTTGAAAATCCTTTTTTAGCTGCTCTACTGCTTTGTAGACCGGATCAACTTTTAAAACCATTCCTACCCCGCCACCGTAGGGTTTGTCGTCAACGGTTTTGTGCTCGTCAGTAGCCCACTTGCGCAAGTTGTGAATTTTAATTGTAACTAGCTTTTTGTTAATAGCACGCTTAACAATAGAGTCATCAAACGGCCCTTTGAACATTTCGGGGAAGAGAGTAAGAATATCAATATACATAAGTTTAGCTAATTGGTTAACTAAAGATGTCACATTATAAGAATGCACTAGAGACATCTTTTTAAGAATAACGTGGAAAACCTACGGTTTTCCTTATTTTACTATTTCTAGTGCGAAGGTAAAATGTTATGTCTATAGTTAATTCGCTAACACTAGCATTCTATCGTAAATTGTCTTATATTTCAAGACCATATTTTATCTTTGCAAGATTGATGCTCGGAAGAAGATTTGTCAGAAAGCTCTTACGGTGAATAGAACAAGGGCCAAACTTAATAATTAACTCGCGGTGCAGTTGGGTACCATAACCTTTGTGCTGTTTAAAATTATATCGCGGAAAACAAAGATGATACATCGTGGTCATCAAATAATCGCGATAGACCTTCGCCATAATTGAGGCCGCGGCAATAACAGCAACCTGTTGATCACCCTTAACAATTGCCTTCTGCCGAATATGAATTAAATCTCTAACACGGTAGGCATCGACTAGAATAAAATCCGGTGATGCTCCCAGCTCCAAAACTGCTTCTGCAAAAACTCTTTGCGTGGCCCAGGTAATACCGTTTTCATCAATACTGTCTGAGGAAGCTTGACCAAATCCTATGGCATCCGCAGTCGCTATAATGCGGCGGGCCATTTCAAGCCGCCTGCTTGGCGCAAGTTGTTTTGAATCGTTTAAACCAACGGGCATACTCTTAGCTGATTTAAAAACCACTGCCGCCGCTACGAGCGGACCAGCAAAGGCCCCCCGACCGACTTCGTCAACACCAGCAACCAATCTAAATCCATGTTTCCAAAGTGTTCTTTCTATAGTTGGTTTGAGCATGAATTAAACTTAAAATTCCAATCACGATCTTCCTACTTAAATCTTTGAGTTCCTCGTCCAGTTTCAATTATAACAATGAAGAAGAAACGGTGGTGACAGGGTTGAACATTATGTCATTAGTGCGTTTCTTTACAAACATAAGCGTTAACCGTAAAATTGGGATATGACGTTTTTGAAAACAATTCTTATCTCCACACGACCGCGGCAGTGGCTAAAAAATCTTTTTGTGTTCGCGCCGCTGATTTTTGGTCTTAAGCTGACATGCTTAACAGCGCTTATGCAAGCAGTGACAGCGGCGATTTTGTTTACACTAACGGCGGCCGGAGTTTATTTGGTCAATGATGTTTTGGACATAGAAAAAGACCGCAAACATCCATTAAAAAGAAGCCGTCCCATTGCCGCTGGCAGTTTAAACTTGCATTCAGCTCTACTGGTATCAGCAGTTTTCTTTTTCGTAGCTATCCTGACCTCCTATCTCCTAGAACCGCTCTTAACACTGATTTTAGCAGCCTACATTCTCTCTAATTGGCTCTACTCCAAATTCCTAAAACAAATGATTATTATCGACGCGATGTGCTTTGCCTGGTTTTTCTTATTGAGAATTATCGCTGGCGCAGTAGTGGTAGGAGTGAAACCATCGCACTGGATACTTATCTGCTCTGCTTTGTTAACTCTCTTTTTAGCTTTTGGCAAGCGGTATCATGAACTACGCTTATTAAAGAAGGCGGCAAATAAGCATCGCGCGGTTCTAATGCGCTACAGCCGGCCATTTCTGGAACAAATGATGGCCGTGACTACAGCTTCTCTAGTCGTTTTTTACACGCTTTATACTATTGATGCCCACACCATAAGGATTACTGGAGACCGGCGGATGCTGTTCACAGTGCCGTTTGTCTATTACGGTATTTTTCGATACCTTTACAATATTTATTATTTTGAAAAGGGCGGCGATCCCACGGAAGTCGTCCTGTGGGACAGGAAATTGCAGATTACTATTGCGCTGTGGCTAATAGTAGTAGTGGGAGCGCTGTATTTATAGGGGGTGCGAAGATTAAAATTACTATGTCCACCATTCTCGCCATTGACTACGGAACAAAATATCTCGGTTTGGCACTGGGCTTATCCGGCGGGGTTAATTCGCCTCTAAAGGCAGTTAGTTATCACGCAACTCAAGAGGCAGTCGAATTACTTAGAGAAACCTGCAACCAGTACGAGGTCAACCAAATCATCTTGGGATTGCCGCTAAGAAATGATCGTGAAGAGACACAAGCGCGGCAAGTAAAAATATTTGGTAAACTCTTGGAAGATAAGTTAGGCTTGCCAATAGATTATGTAGATGAAACATTAACTTCGGCGGATGCTGTAAAAACAACCGTTGCCCTTGGTATTCCCAGGGGCAAGAGAAGAGGGAAACAGCATATGTTTGCAGCTGTGAGCTTATTACGGAGATATCGGGTGAAATTAGAGTTTATACCTTAAACCCTTTGAAAGAATATGATTGTTAAGGGATAAAAACTATTGAAAGGATTCAGTAAATACGTACATCAGTCAGGAGGAATTGCGTTCTTCCGTCGCTAGACTAAAGTCTAGCCGCTACATGGCTGCGTAAGTTCGGTAAGATTATGCGAAAAAAACATCTTGCTTTTATCCTCATCTCAATTTTTATTCTTTTGCTCTCCGGCGGAATACTGTTTTATCTTTACCACTCTGCTGTTTACCGACCACTGAGTCCAAAATTCCAAGAAACGAGTAGTTTTACCATTGCTTCCGGTGAGAGCGGATTGGAAGTGGCGTGCCGGCTTAAAGAAGAGAATTTGATCCGCTCAGACTTCTATGCCCGTATCTTCTTTAACCTCCAACAGAGAAGGGATCTTTTTCTGCAGGCAGGAGCATACAGCATTTCCCCGTCTTTAAGCTTACAGGAAATGTTCAACCTTTTTCAGCACGGGACTTTTGACGTGGAATTTACTATTCCTGAAGGCAAACGTTTAGAAGAAGTGGCTCAGCTAGTAAGCGAAGTACTTGACATAACACCTTTTGATTTTTTCAGTACTGCTTTCGGCAATAACAGCTTGGAAGGGAAACTCTTCCCCGATACTTATCGTGTTCCCCAAGATATTCAGGTTGAGAAATTAGTTAACTTCATAAGTCAAAACTTTAAGCGGAAAGTTGACGGCAAACTGCAGGAGCAATTTAGAGAACAGGGGCTAACTCTTAATGAGTCGGTGACTATTGCTTCTATAGTGGAAAGAGAAGCCAAGCTAGATGAAGATAGACCACTAGTGGCCGGTATCTTAATTAAGAGATATAAGAGTGATTGGCTGTTGGAAACCGATGCCACGGTACAGTATGCTAAAACCAGCCGGCTATGTCAGCTAGGTACCGAGTGTAATTGGTGGCCGAATAATTTAACCGCAGAGGATTTGAAAATAGATTCACCTTATAACACCCGCCTTAAAGCCGGTCTGCCGCCAATGCCGATTTGTTCCCCGGGGCTTAAATCCTTAACAGCCGTCGCCCAGCCACTAGAATCTCCCTACTGGTTCTATCTTTCGGATGAAACTGGAAAAACTTATTATTCGGTGAGTTATGAAGAGCACCTGGTGAAGGCGGAAAAGGTTTTAGGGCGTTACTAAATTTTTGTACTTGTTAATTTCTTTAAAATATACTCGAAGACTGAATGTCAAATGACTAATGTCTAATTCCAAATCAAATCCTAATGACAAATGTCAAACTTGATGTTAACAATCCCGCCTGTTCGGATTTGACATTGGGATTTTGGCTTTGATTTGACATTTGTAATTTGGCATTTGACATTAAGGAGACTGAAGTTTATTCCTGTTAATCTAGAGTGCATGTACGCGTACCCCGCGACGAGATAAATGCTTTTCCGTACTCCCTCGCTTTCGCAAGTACCAATTCTTCCGCCTCTTTAAACGGCATTTC
This sequence comes from Patescibacteria group bacterium, assembly GCA_018818265.1. Lineage (GTDB taxonomy): Bacteria > Patescibacteriota > 4484-211 > 4484-211 > 4484-211 > JAHISN01. The sequence continues at coordinate 5,419 of JAHISN010000004.1, forward strand.
CAGCGTGAAGGCGGCAGCCGCGCGGTGCCCTCCTCCTCCTAGCGCCTTAGCTAGTGCAGAAACATCAAAGCCATCCTGCCGCCTAGACCGTAAACTGCCGCGAATATAATCAGGCTTTTCTTCAACAAACACAGTACCAAACTCAGTACCTTTAACAGTTTTTAGATATGGCGTTAGCCCATATTTAAATTTTTCATTTTCAAGACCCATTTCCTTTAATTCTTTGTAAGATAAGGCCATCCAGCAAAATCCGGCCTCATTATCAACTTGAAGATTTGATAATCCACGCGCAATATATTTAATAAATTGAGGAGAGGATTGACATTTCATACGGAAAATTAGCTCATCGTGAGGCACATCAAGTTTAAGTAGGCGGACAGCATCAGTATGAGCGGCAGATAAATTCTTTCCGTATTCAAAAACTCCGGTATCCATAATTAGGCCCCAATATAGAAGGGTCGCTATATCTTTAGTGATATTGATATTAAACTCCTCAAAAAAATATAAAATCAGTTGTACGGCAGAGGAAACTGTTTGCGTGTCAACAATATTCAAGGAACATTGCTCTTTGTTTGTAGGGTGGTGGTCAATAGTAGCCGTAGAAACTATATCTGGAATAGTAAAGTTGTCCTGCTTGCTAACTCGGTAAGGGCCGTCGCAATCGGCAAAGATTATTAGATCAAATTGGGAAAGATCTAAATCGGCAGGATCTTTGTCTTCAATAAGATCAAAATAAGGCAAAAACCCCCAGTCAGAATCCACCGGCGTAGCAGTAACGACTCTAACTTTCTTACCCAAACTCTGGCAGTACGCCGCCAGCGCCAGCCCGCTCCCAACCATATCCCCATCTGGACTGAGATGAAAGGGGATTAGAATATTCTGTGCGTTATCGATAATTTTTTTGAGTTGACGGTACTTGCTTTTCATAATTTTCTATACTTCTTATCGGGTTAATGTCTAATATTAAATGCCAAAGGAAGTATGGTAATTTTATTAAGTTTCGAGCATTCGGAAATTTAACCCCGTTTGCCCCCGCCTGACGGGGTTTGACGGGGCAAGTTAGACTTGCCGTGTCGGACATTCGGACATTCTTCCAAGAGTATATCATTGTTTCGATACTAGCAGTTAAATCTGTGATAGACTAAGCTGTATGAGCAGACAGCCACTCATTATTATCTGCGGGCCAACGGGGACGGGGAAGACGGATCTGGCTATCAAATTATGTCAAAAGTTTAGTGGAGAAATAATTTCCGCCGACTCGCGGCAAGTGTATAAGTATGCGGATGTGGGTGTTAACAAGTTAAATGTTAAAAGTGCAAAGTTGAAAGTTGAAATTAAAAATGGCGGTTGGATTCAAGATGGGGTCAAAATTCATCTTTATGACGTTATCGAGCCTGATGAAGTCTTTTCCGTGGCGGAGTTTGTGGAGGGGGCAGGACAGGCGCTCGACGATATTATCGGCAGAAGCAAAATACCCTTTCTAGTCGGCGGGACGGGGTTTTACCTGCATGCTTTTTTAGGGGAAGCTCCGTATTCGACGGTGAGAAGGGATGAGAAATTGAGGAGTCAGCTAGATAGTTGCACAGCGGCACAGCTATACAGCAGATTGCAGGGACATGATAAGAAATTTGCGGAGTCACTAAATGCAAGTGATAGGGGGAATAAGCGTAGGTTAATTAGATACATTGAACTGGCTAAGTCAGCTGGGTCAGTAAGTGGTGCTACTGTAGATAAGCATTGTAATAGCGCAATTTACTTGCCTCGCCAATTGGCGGGGTGCGCGCCCTCGCGCAATCCATCGCGCAATCCATCGCGCAGAACCTGCCTCGCCGGACTTCGGCGAGCTCAGTCGAGCCGCAGGCGGGTGAATTCTGCTACTACACCACACCTCAAAATCGGTCTGACTGCTCCGCGTGAGCACCTTTACCACAAAGCAGACAAATGGACAAATCAAATTGTCCAACACGGTCTCATTGAAGAAACCCAATGGCTTATCAATCAGTACAGTGAAAAAATTCCCCTATTAAAAGGTCTTATTTATTCGCCAGTAGTTGCTTTTATCAATAGTCAAATAACTAGAGATGAAATGGTAGAAAGAATCCAATTCCAACTCCATGCCTACATTCGCCGTCAATTGACGTGGTTTAAGAGAGATGCGGGTATAAAATGGTTTGATATCCGGAAGCGAGATGCTTGGGAGGGTGAGGTGGAAAAGATAATGGAGAGTTTGTTGATGCGATAGTTGGGTCAATTGTTAATACAGTGGTTAATGTGATTGATATATTTCCAAGTACTTACGGTTCATCTTTTCCCAACTAAACTTTTCTGCGTAGGCGCGGGCCAGTGTTCGAATCTTTGTGTCCTGTCGAAAATAATTCCGGCGATAATCTATAATACCGTCGGCGATATCCGTTGCTGATGGACTTTGGGTAAGTAAATCTTTATTGAATGGCCCGATAACTTCGGGAATAGCGCCCACGGGTGTTCCTAAAACCGGAGTACCGCAAGCCAGGCTTTCTAAAATAACTAGTCCGAACCCTTCTAATGATTGTGTGGGTAGAATAAATAAATCAGCGGCGGCGCAGTAATCGGCATACTTCTCTTCGGGAATAAATCCTTCTAGTCTGATATTTTTCTGTAACTTTAATCCACTAACTTTCAACTCTAAACTCCCATGGAGTTCTCCCTTGCCACCGATGATTAAAAACACGTTGGGGATATGCTTTCTGACGATTTCTACAGCATCAATCAACTCCTCCAACCCCATCCGCCGAGCCAGTCGCCGCACACATAGAAGCAAGAAAGCATTTTCACTCATACCTAGTGATTTTCTGAATTTCACTTTTAACTTTTCACCCTCCTTCGCCTCGACAGTTGTCGCAGCTACGGGGGGCAGGCTTTTAACTTTGAACTTCGTCAAGTCCACTCCCGCTGGAACTATCTTCCACCCCGATCTCGGTTTGATTCGGTATTTTCTGGCTTCATTTTGCATAAACTGACTGAGCGTAACGACAGTATCGGCTTGGAACAATGCCCTTTCTTCAATCTGTTTCATTAAGAGCTTTTCCAGGAGGTACAGACCACTAATCCGCTTAAAGCCGCTGGCCTCTATAGCAGATTCTTCTGCCCAGCTGCCGTGGAAGGTATAAACGACCTTCGGCCCACGCCCTATCTGTTTTTCCCCTCCCCCGCCTACGCGGAACAGACTACTATTCGCGTCCAACACCGCTAATCCAGAAAATGGCATATGTAAATGCAGAATATCCGGCTCAAATTCAACCAAGGTTTCTTTAGCCAAATTTCGCATATTTCGATATCCGGAAACGTAAAATGGCAAGCGCGTGTCTTTCAAATCAGCGCGGTGTACAGCGATTCCCTCGATTTCTTCTTCAAATGGCCAGTCTGTCTGGTGGCGAAAGGTTAGTATCTTAACACGGTTGCCCTGTGCTATTTGATACTTAGCTAACTCTTTGATAACATTAGGCGCCCCACCCCCGTGCCGTATAAAAACATCGGATACATGAATAATATTCATTCTCTTCTTTTTACCAAAAAATGGGTAATCTAACCAGAGTGGGAAAAGACGAAGCTGACAAATCGCTCAATAACTCTATGACTCAATCGCTCACTCTCTGTGCGCTGGCAAAGCGGTGCGGCATGATATAAACAATCTCGTTTTCCACCTTTTTCATCCCCAGTCTTTCTTTAGCTTGTTGTTCAATATAAGATAATGAGGCAGTTTCCTGGAGTATTTTTTCCAAATGAGCAATTTCCAGCTTATTTTCCCGCAATTTATCTTCAAAAGACTGCAGCTCCTGCCCGTGAACAGCGATCTTGCTGGACAAATAGATTTGCGTTCCACCGAGAATAAAACAGAGCGTTGATAATGCAAACAGAATGAGTCTCGGCAAATTGTTCTTTGGGGGTAGTTGTTTTTTCGTCATAAGGTCAGTGATTAGTGATTAGTGATTAGTTGTTAGTAATGATATGAAAAACTTTTAACTTTTAATTTTTGATTTTTAACTTCTCCCCCACTCTCATTTTTGCTGACCTCGCCGACGGGTTTGCTTCTATCTCTTTCCCCGATGGCAGTACTGGTCTTTTAGTTAGAATTTTCATCTTGCCCGCTTTTTCCTGCTCTCTTAAAAACTGTTTCACAATACGATCCTCAAGCGAATGAAAGCTAATGACAACCAGTCTACCGCCGGCTACCAGCAACCTCTCAGCCTGCGGCAGGCCAGTCTTTAAATTATTGATCTCGTCGTTTACAGCAATCCTCAGCGCCTGAAAAACCTGCGTCGCCGGATGAATTTTCTTGTAGCTCTTGTAACGGGCACGTTGAGGCACCGCCTTGATTATGATATCCGACAGTTGCAGAGTATTTCTAATCGCCGCTAGACGACGCGCGAAAATAATATTTTGAGCAATGCGTGTAGCATAAATCTCATCACAGTAAGTTTTAAACAGTTTAACCAGCTCCCTTTTGGTTAAACCATTTACTAAATCGGCCGCAGTTGTCTTAAATTCCGGGTTCATTCTCATGTCCAGAAATTCATCACTTCTAAAACTAAATCCACGACCAGAATTTTTAATTTGCCAGGTCGAAAAGCCGAGATCGAAAAGTATCCCATTTACTTTCTCAAATTTGTGGCTTTTCGCAAGTTCGCTCAAGTCTTTAAAATTACCATTGACAATCTTCGGTTTTGGGCTCCTGTATATCTGCTCATTCTTCAAGGCGAGTTGAGACTCCGCAAATCTAACCGCATTCGGATCTTGATCTATTCCCAAAATAATCCCGCCTTTCTTCAAAATCGCCGCGCTATGTCCTCCTCCTCCTACCGTCGCATCAATATACTTTTTCCCCGGTTTAACGTCTAAATATTCCAGAACTTCGCCTAACAGAACTGGTGTATGAAAGTCTATATTTTCATTTTTCGCCATTTAGCACTATTTGTTTAGCTTTACATTTTTAACTTTTAACTTTTAATTTTTGACCCCAGCACCATGCGGTGCGGGGCAAGCTTCTAACTTGAAATGGCCATACCAGCAGATAGGGTCTTTTTGCCTCACCCTATTGTTTTGCGAAGTAGGTCAGGCAAAGGGGCAGTGAGTCGCCCTATCCGCAGGTATGAAATGGCGTTCAAATCCGTAATCCGATTTGTTACGCTGTGAAAGGACGTTTAGTCCAAAGGACTATTCCGTCCCGCTTCGTTAACCACAAACGGTTTTGAGTTTGTGATTTAGGTAAGAACACGATCCGCATTATTCCCCGGTCCCTTTTCCTCAATCTCCCTCATCTTTTTTTCCCATATCCCTGGTTTCCAAATTTCAAAGTGATCACCGGCACCGACAATTGCAACTCCATCATCAACCCCAATGTATTCCAAAAGCGCTGGCGGGATAACAAATCGTCCCTGTGCATCCAACGCAACCACAGCCGCGCCAGAGAAAAGATACCGACGCAAATCCCTATCATTAATATTGACAACCGATGAATCTTCAAGCTGTTTTTGGGCAATTTGCTCCCATTGGTTTTTGTCGTAACCAAATAGACAGGCTTCAAACCCCTTTGACAAAACCATTTCCTCTCCCCGCACCTGCTGGCGCATCTTGATGGGTAATAATATCCTCCCCTTTCCAGTTAAATTTTGGGTGTATTGGCCTAAGAACACTCAATGAAACCCGGAAAATTTCTCGTGAAATTTTCCGTTGGTTAAATTAGTCCTCCGTAGCTTCGATCTTATCCGGAGCAAAGGAGGATCAAGATCCTCCTCCGGAACCTCACCATCTTTCACCATAAAGATACCCCGCTTCACCAAAAGATGTCAAGGGCTGTACACGAAAACAAATTAAGGGATAGTGAAAGCAAATTACTTTACTGGAGAAGATTGCATTCCCACAAAGGCCCATGCAGGGCCAAAGGCTGACACACTGCCACTGCCATACTGACTGCTTCCGGACTAACCTATATGTCCCAGGTACCACACACACCGATATTGACACTTCCCCTTCGCATATAGTAAGCTTTAGATGTGGGTTTCTGGAGACTTACTAGCTCAATCACTTACTAACTTTACTAATGTCTAAAACTAGAATTGTATCTGGAATTGATATCGGCTCCTCCAAAATCGTGACCATTATTGGTCAGATTGGTGAGGAAGGCGAGATTTCCGTAATCGGGGTTTCTTCCGTGCCCTCAAATGGTATTAAAAAGGGAGTCGTTGTAGATATAGACAGAGCCGTAGAAACCATCAGCGAATCATTAAACGCCGCGGAACGGATGGCCGGGTGTACCATCCCCTCAGTCTTCATTACTCTGGACGGAACACATGTATCTTCGGTCAACTCCCCTGGCGTTGTCGCAGTTTCTACCCCCGACAGCGGCATTACCGCCAACGATGTAAATCGGGTAATCGAAGCGGCCCGAGCCATTTCTATTCCCTCATCCCGGGAAATAATACATGTTATCCCACGCTCGTACCGCGTAGATTCACAGGAAGGTGTACAAGACCCGGTAGGCATGTCCGGCATACGACTCCAGGTAGAAACGCATATAATCTCCGGCGCCGCCACTTCGATGCGCAATTTAGTCAAGTGTGTCCAGCAAGTTGGATTGGATGTTGAAGATGTCGTCTTCACTGGTTTAGCATCATCAGAATCAGTCCTCACTGAAACGGAAAAAGAATTAGGGGTCGTATTGGTCGACATTGGCGGTGGGACAACTTCACTTGTTATTTTTAACGAGGGTTCACCTATTTACTCAGCAGTTCTGCCCATCGGCGGCAAGAACCTAACTAATGATATCGCCATCGGCCTACGCATCTCTCTCGAAAATGCCGAAAAAGTTAAAACTTTCCTTTCCTCGTACCACGAACCAGCTCTGCCCACAAAAAATTCCCAAGACAAAAAGAAACATCTGGAGCCCGAAGAGATTGACATCTCAAGTCTAAACATCAGTAAACTGCAATCAGTAAATAAGGAATTCCTGGTAAAAGGAATAATTAAGCCCCGTCTAGAGGAAATACTCGAACTCGTCCGCGCCGAGCTTAAAAAGGGCGGCCACGAGGGAGATTTGCCCTCAGGCGCAGTTGTTTGCGGCGGCGGCGCTAGCACCATCGAATTAGAATGTGTTGCCAAACGAAGCCTACGTTCACCGGTACGCATTGGCTCGCCCCAAGGAGTTTCTGGTCTTATTGAAGAAATTTCCACACCGGCCTACTCAGCGGCAATTGGAATGCTTATTTTTGCATCTACGCGGCTGCCCCAGCCACGAATTCCTTTCGCAAGTCGGCTTGGAAAATTAAAGAGTTCGGCACAAAAAGTGTTCAAGTGGGGAAAGAGTTTTTTGCCGTGAGATTTTGCATGTTCAGATTACTATGAAAATCCTAAATCTTTGAAACAAGGACAGCAAGGCAAAAAGCAAACGTAAAATTCAAAACGAAAAACTCAAAACCACAGCGTAAAACCTAAAACCAAACAACAACCAATAAACTTTAGGAAGGAAAAGTATAATAATGAGTTTTACAGCTTTCCGTTGTAGCTTTGAGTTTTTTGTTTTGAGTTTTGAACTTAACTTTCGTGCATTCGCAATTTATTCATAGAAATTCGCTATAATTTGTAGACTATTCGCAATTATGCTCATAAAACCAGAAATCCAAAATTTTGCTCGTATTAAAGTTATCGGAGTCGGCGGCGGCGGTTCAAATGCCGTTCGCAACATGATGGAAACTCAAAATATCCAAGGTGTAGACTTTTTGGTAGTCAATACTGACGCTCAAGCACTTTCCGCTTCGCCTGCACCTATTAAAGTTCAGATCGGCTCCGAACTAACCGGAGGATTAGGAGCAGGAGGCCACGCCGAAATCGGCCGTGCCGCCGCCGAAGAGAGCGCCGATAAACTTCATGAACATCTGGCCAACACAGATATGGTCTTTATCACTTTAGGCGAAGGCGGCGGCACCGGCACAGGCGCTTCACCTGTAGTTGCAGATATCGCCCGTGGCGAAGGGGCATTAACTATTGCGGTGGTTACCAAGCCTTTTGAATTTGAAGGAGCAAGGCGAATGATGATTGCTGAAGAAGGTATCCGTGAACTCAAAGACAAAGTTGATGCACTCATCACTATTCCCAATCAGAGATTATTAGAAATTGTTGATACGAACTCCAGCCTACTGGAAGCCTTCCAACAGGCTGACGCCATCCTGGGACGCAGTGTTCAGGGCATCTCTGACATTATCGTTATTCCCGGACTAATTAATCGTGACTTCGCTGATATTAAGTCGATTATGCAAAATGCCGGTTCGGCTCTCATGGGTATCGCCAGCGCTACCGGTGAAGATCGCGCTAAAAAGGCAGCGCAAGAAGCCATTGATAGTCCCCTATTGGAAGCCTCCATCCAAGGCGCGAAAGGCGTTCTCCTAAACATCACCGCGAGTAAGAACCTTAAATTATCTGAAGTAAACGAAGCAGCACGCTTAATCGCCGATGCCGCCGATGCCGATGCCCAAATTATCTTTGGCACGGCCATCAACGAAGAATTAGGTGAAGAACTTAAAATAACCGTCATTGCCACCGGATTCAATCAAACCCAGCAACAGCAAAAAAAGCTCAAGGAAGCCTCTGAAGAACTCTTCAAGGAGAACAACGACGATCAAGAAAATGAGGGCTTGGAAATGCCAGCGTTTATGAGGCGAAAGTGACCTCTTGACAAGAATGCATATGCTCCCCTATAATGTGCTAGCATTCATCAATAGTTTTATCAATATTATTATCTAACCTCAAGCGTTTATCCCTAATATAAACATAAAAATACACTTCTTTTCCCTTACGAAAAAAAGGGAAAGAGTCTGTTTTCTATAAAAGAAATTAAGATTTCGAGATGACCATTAAGAATAATTCTAACTCCAAATATCATATCACGCCCGAAGGTCTGGATGAATTCAAGAAGGAATATCATCAGCTTACATGCAAAGAGCGCCCTGCCTTGCTGGCCGAAATTGCGGACTTACGCTCTATGGGCGACCTATCCGAGAATGCAGCTTATCATCACTCGCGACAAAAACAGGCTTTCTTAGACGGACGCATTAAAGAACTAGAAGAAATTATCAACAACGCAATTATTCAAGAAAAGAAAAAAGGAGACACCATTTCCCTAGGTTCACACGTTACTGTGGAAATAGAAAAAGAACAACAGAATATTATCATAGTTGGAGAAAGTGAAGCTGACTTGTTGAATCAAAAAATATCTATAGCTTCACCCTTGGGCAAAGCGCTAATAGGACAAAAAAAGGGCGCTGAAATTCTTGTGGAAGCACCGGTAGGCAGAATTAAATATAAAATTCTCAAGGTGAAATAGAAGCCAACTGCTTACTTTCCTTTGCAGACAGTTGTCTGCGTTCGTTTTTTTCACATAAACTATGTCAAGTTACACCTTTACCCCTAATGGGTATGAAAAACTAAAGAGCGAATACTATATTTTAACGACCCAAAAGCGCCCCTCGGCCATGGAAGCCTTGCGTGAGGCTAGGGAAATGGGAAGCCAGGAAGATAATCTTCAGTATGATGAAAGCAAAGCCGCATTGGAAATAATTGATGGCCGTATTGCTGAGTTAGAAAGAATGCTCCAGCAGGGCCAAGTCGTTGAAGATAGAAAGAAAAACATTGTCGGCATAGGTTCATATGTAACTATTGAAGCGCAAGGTGAAAGAGAAAAATATGTCATAGTCAACCCTTACGAAAGCAACCCGGTAGCAGGCAAGATTTCTTATGAATCACCAGTAGGTAAGTCTTTGTTAAACCGCAAGCCGGGCGAGACAGTTACCATCACCTTGCCGCATGCAACGCTTGAATATGCAATAATAAGTATTGAATAGGAGATGAAAATATTTGTCGCAGGGGCTTGGGATCCCAAAATAGCCACCCACTTCCAAGACGAAATAGAAGCGCTAGGACAGCTCCTAGCGAAAAGGGACCATAGTGTTATTATGGGTCCGGGTTCCGGAATAGTGCGCTATATTATGAAGGGATTTCGCAGTATTCCGAACAGAAAAGGGAAAATAATCTTCTATTTGCCTAAGTCCGCGGAATTAATCAGAACCGGCGAGGACCTTTCACCCTTTGCAGATAAAATCGTCAAGACCAATGACGACTACCTAACTAGAACATTGAGAATGTCAAGATCAGCAGACGCCCTCGGAGCTATTACCGGAGGAGCCGGAACTTTGTACGAGATGATCGGTATGATGTTCCTCAAAAAACCAGTGGCCGTTTTACAAAGTTGCGGCGGCGTCTACTGCGCCAGCCGATTTCTGGGCGGTTTACGCGACTATGTCAAATTTGCCCGCACACCCCTAGCAATGATTGATTATCTGGAAACAACCAACATCAAAACCAACATCCCCGAAGACGGCATCGATTGGTATGATGCATAGAACCCCGCCCCAAGAATGTAATACGTCCTGATTTTCTCACGTGATACCGAAAAAAGTGAATAAATAGCTACAGGAGTGATTAGTGGTTAGTGGCCAAAGGTCAATTGTCAATTGTTCTCCTCTAACACCGCCTTGATTCTGCGAATCCCCTTCCCCACACTTTCTTCTTTAACAATTTTGAAACACCCCAGCTCGGAAGTGTCTTCAACATGCGGACCACCGCAGAGTTCCTTGGAAAAGCTGTCGATCTGATACATCGTCACCTTGTCAACCTCTTTATATTTCTCTCGGAATAAAGCTAATGCTCCTTCTTTAACCGCCTGGTGAAAAGTAGTTTCCTTTTTGATCACCGCCAGACCAGCTTTAATCTTCCCGTTGACGAGTGACTCAACCTTCTCAATTTCTTCCCTCGTTAATTTGCGCTCAAAAGTAAAGTCAAACCTCAATCTTTCCGGTGTCAAGCTCTGCCCGGCCTGTTTGACTTGTACGCCCAAAATCTCCCGCAGAGCGGCATGCAACAGATGGGTTGCCGTGTGCAGAGGCGCGATTTCTTCGGGAGCATATTCCTGAACTTTTCCGAATTTACTAGCGGCGCCTTTTCTGGAAAGTTCCTGATGCTCTTCATAAGCTTTTTGATAGGCTTTTTCATCGACTTCAAGACCATAGTTTTCCGCCAACTCCTCTTGGGTCTCCAAAGGCACCCCGTAGGTTGATTCGATCTCAAAAGCTATTTCTCCCGGGAAAATATTGGTTTTGCCAGCATTTTCCTGAGTAACTTCACTAAGCTCCCTATTTAGAACATTTAACCCTCGCTGTAATGCCTTAAGAAAATTCTGGTGTTCAATTTTCAAAATATCAACAATGCCGGGATTCGCAACTTCGGGATAAAAGTCTGAATAAATGTCAATAATTTGTTTGAATAAGCGGAAATATAAATCTTTATGTTCAATTTTTAAAAGAACCTGATGAGTTACTGCCCGACGAATTAAGCGCCGCAAAACATAGCCTTCCTGCTTGTTAGACGGCGTTACTCCGTCCGCAATTAAAAAGAAAGCCGCCCGCAGGTGATCGGTAACTATACGAACAGATTGTTTTTGGCGCGGGGTTAACGAATCAACATTAAGGCCGGAGGTGATTTCTGTTACCAATGGAGCAAAAAGATCGGTTTCATAATTACTATCTTTACCTTGCAAAACTGCCGCGAGCCGTTCCAACCCGGCTCCAGTATCAACACTTAAAAAAGGTAATTTATCAAATTCGGTCTCGCTTTTTCGATCGTACTGCATAAAAACTCCTGCATTCCAAATCTCGTAAAAACGCCCACAATTACAAGTGGGATTACAATCTATCCCACATGAATATTTCTCTCCACGGTCATAAATGACCTCCGTGCAAGGGCCACACGGCCCCGTGGGGCCAGAAACCCACAGATTGTCTTCGGCAGGGAGCCTAAGAATATGTTCATCGGGCACACCAACATTACGCCAGTATCCGGCCGTTTCTTCATCGGCGGGAATATAGTCATTGCCGGCAAAAATTGTCACATACAGTTTTGGCGCCTCTAAATTAAAACCTTCGTCAGAAGTCAACAGCTCCCAAGCCAGCTCTACAGCCAGCTTTTTGCCATAGTCGCCAATAGACCAACTGCCAAGCATTTCAAAGAAAGTGTGATGATGCGGGTCGCCGACTTCCTCCAAATCTTCCGTACGGACACACTTTTGAATATCAACCAAACGTTTGTGAGGCGGCTTTTCCTCACCGGTAAAATATGGCTTAATCGCCGCCATGCCGGAGTTTACTAAAAGCAGACTGGGGTCATCCCTGGCTACCAAATTTGCAGAAGGAATTTCTAAATGATCGTTTTTAACAAAAAAACTTATAAATCGCTGGCGGATTTCGGCACTGGTCATAGAGGAATTATATATCGTAAATCGTCATTCGTAAACCGTCCGCTCACCCCGTCAGACAGGATCCGTTCTTCCAGCTCTAAAAAATCGGGCGCGACTCTTTAAGATACCACTCGTTAATATTGGCAAAACGATTTTCGGGGAGCCAGAGATTATGCAAGTTAAGACTCTTAATGCGAGCAGAGGTCAGATAATATAAATTGGGATGATACAAGAAAACTGCCGGCAAAGTCTGCTGGAAATACTTGATAAATTCCCGATATGCTTCTTTTCTTTCATCCAGATCTCCCGTTTTACGCCCGTTTTCTAAAGCTTTATCAAGCTTAGCATGAGTCACGCCTGTCAAATTTAAACCCGGACTCGTTTTCTGGCTGGAGTGCCAATAGATATATTGATCAGGTTCATGTCCGCTTTCCTGAGTAATCAGCAAAACTTCAAAATCATATTCCCGAAGTGTTTCCTCAAAACCAATTTTATCTAATAACTCTATCTCTACAGATACACCTTTTTGCTCCCAGGTTCTTTTAACCAACCCGGCAATTTCTTGGTAAACAGGATCATAAGGCGTTTTGATAACCAGCTTCTCGGGTAAATCTGTCTCGGTAACAGAAATTACTTTTTCCACCTCTGTGTACGCCCATGATTTCCGCGGGACTGGTGAAAAAGCTCGCACCCGGTACGCTTCCATTTCCAAGGCGCTCTTACTATCTTCTTCGGAAATTGGATTAATCAACGCACCAGCAAGGGCCTGGCGAATAGCTCCATCACTTAATTTTTCATTCCGCAAATTATAAAGCAAGACCATACTCTGACCCCAAATGGGCAAAGCCCGCTTAACATAGTTGGGCCACTTTTCAAACTTATCAAGATCGGCATAGTTATTAAGAACAGCGGTATCGATCTCCCCTAACTTAAGAGCAGTTATCAGGTCAACTTCGTTGGGATAAAACTTGAACCGCAGTTTTTTTAAATATGCGTCGGGCAAATCAAACTCTAGCCAATCAAGCCAGTTTTCTATTTTCGTGTTGAAAATCAGGCGGTTAAAATGAGCCGGCCCGCTACCGACGGGCTTAAGATTTAGAGGATGACGGGTTAGGTCCTCCAAATTAATGTTTTGCCAAAGGTGTGCAGGGAGAATGCCCAAAGTTAGATTTTCCAGAAACGGGGAAAAAGTATCTTTTAGTGTCAATTTAAGGTGTATGTCATCAACTTTTTCGATTTCCACCTCTTCAAAAGTTTTCCTTTCCGGCCCAAGGTAGGCCTCATTCTGTGTTAACTGATAGGTAAAAACGACATCGTCGACAGAAACTTTGCGGCCATCATGCCAATACTGATTCTCTTTTAGCTCCACTTCATAAACCTTGCCATTTTCTTTAATCTCCCACCCTTGGGCCAAATCACTCACGGGCTGATTGTAACTATCGTACTTAACTAAGCCCCTAAAGAGTAACGAGCAAAGTTCCCGATCAATAGGGTTCCAATCAGAATACAATGGGTTTATCAAATGTGGCTGACCAACAACCCCCTCGGTGACCGTTCCTCCGCGCCCAGGGAATTTAGGCAGCGACGAGTACCAGTAAAGGAATACTGCCGCTCCGACAGTGATAATTGAAATAAGAAAGAGGGGTGTGAAAATATAAGATTTTTGTTTTAGCATATTTCCAATGGAATACGTGGCTAAGGTGATTTGGTAATCTATAGCACGATTTTGCTTGAACCTAGCCAAAAAAGAAATTTAGTGCCGAAGTAGCGCTAAAAAGAATACCGAGGGAAACAGTAATAATGAAGAGGGTTTTTTCTGCACCGCGCTTGGTATGATAGATCTCCCCACCTCCGCCAAACAGACCCGATAAGCCCGCTTCCGGCGCTTGCAGTAAAACAGCGATAATCAAAGTTATAGAGAAAAGAATGTGAGAAATCTGAAGTAGGAGTTTCCAGTTCATTTCGTCTCACATAATATGCTAATAAGCGGCAAAAGTCAATCTACAAACCACGCCATCGTTCTGCTAATCACACTCATCACCAGCGCCCCAATAACAGCAACTCCAAGTACCGGAATATAAAATGGCCCGATAATAACCGGTCCGTACTCGACACCGGGGAACCATGCGCCTTTAACAATGAAATTTTCCAAAACAAGAGAAGTTATGTAGAACATTCCACCATTAATAATTAGACTAAACAACCCCATCGTCAGCAGCGTTACCGGCAGAGCAAAAAGAGAAATAATCGGTTTAATAGTAACATTGATAACCCCCAAAACTAACGCTACCGCCACCAGCCCCAAATTCCCACCCTCGTAACTGATACCGGAAACATAGTGCGCCACCAGCGCCACGGCAATGGAGTTGATAATGATATTAAGAATTAGCTTTTTCATTTATTCCCAGCTTAACACAAGTCCGCGAAGATAATCGGATCTTTTCACAACTAGCTTAAACTCATTCTGCCAAAAATGCCCGCGCCTTACAGCCGATTACGTCGACGCGAGCCTAAGCTCGTCGACGCGAGCCTAATGCCAGCCAATTGTTTCCTCAAATATTGCCCCGTATAGGATTTAGGACACTTAATAATATCCTCCACAGTTCCCTCAGCAATAATGCGACCGCCCATATGTCCACCTTCGGG
>JAHISN010000005.1 GCA_018818265.1 Patescibacteria group bacterium
AGTTACTTAACCTAAATTCTCCCCCTGGTCTAATTATCAGATCCGGGTCAGGTTGATTTTTGGTATATAAATAGTCAGACACAAGTTTTTCATCAATTTTATTTGCAGAAATTTTATCTCTCACTATTTGTCTAATTGCTCGAACAATTTCATCTCTTCCCCCGTAGTTTAGGGCAATATTAAATTGAATTTTTTCTTCAACAATCACCATCGATAAGATCTTTTTAATCGCATTCTTAACCTTTAGCGGGAATGCTTGAAAATTTCCTAGAACAAAAAACTTTATTCCCGACTTCTGGTATTCCTCGGCCTTGGTTCTTACAATCCTAATTAGAAGGTTAAAAAGTCCCTTTACTTCCATTGGTGATCTTTTTTTCCAGTTTTCAGTCGACAAGGCATAAACTGTCAAGTTTTTTATCCCCACATCACGGCAATATTCCACAATTTTCTGTAAATTATCTGCTCCAGCTTCGTGTCCCTTACCATCCGGCAAATTATGTTTTCTTGCCCATCTTCTATTGCCATCCATAATGATTGCAATATGTTTTGGAAGGTTGTTTGGATCAATCTTTTGTTTAGCCATACTACTTTAGTCGTTATTTATTTATAAACTATTTAATCTAAATTTATTCTTCTTGGTTGACTACTCATTTCTTTGTTAATTATTGACATAAATTCTTCATCTAATGGCTTTCCTGTCATTTTAATCCAGTACTCTATCATCCCTTTCCTCGCCATTTCAGCAGAAAACTGATTCACCACTTCCTGAATATTTTCTGGGCCGGCAGTACCAGGACTAGCAACTATAGAAAATCCACCCTCTTTAAGATTACAGGCTGAAGAAGAAAACCAATTATTTTCTCCAGTATTAATAATAATGTGAGTTCTATCTTTTTCCCCTCGCACACTAAATACAGTTCCAACTGAAATTTCAATGCTTTTTTTCATGAATCAGATATTTTAACACAAAAAATCCCCCAAAATGGGGGATTTTTATGTTCATTTAATTTCAGCTTCTTTTAGCCAGATTGTTAGTACCAAAAGGATTTTGAGTAATTCCAACTTATCGTTGGAACAAAACCTCAAAGGAGGTGATCCATCCGCACCTTCCAGTACGGATACCTTGTTACGACTTAACCCTCATCGCTGGATTTACCTTAGCCCCACATAAAGTAGAGTTTTGGGTACCCCCAACTTTGCTGATTTGACGGGCAGTGTGTGCAAGAGGCGAGAACGTATTCACCGCACGCTGCTGATGTGCGATTACTACCAATTCCGGGTTCATGCAGGCGAGTTTCAGCCTGCAATCCCAACTGAGGGCTAGTTTAGGGATTAGCTCCACCTTGCGGTCTTGCAACCCTCTGTTATAGCCCATTGTAGGATGTGTGTAGCCCTGGACATAAGCATCATGATGACTTGACGTCGTCCCCTCCTTCCTCCTAACAAAATAATGCTAGGCAGTCTTCTGTGACACAATAACACAGAACGGGGGTTGCGCTCGTTACCTCACTTAAGAGAACAACTCACGTCACGAGCTGACGACAGCCATGCAACAGCTGTGTACCACCTTCGAAAGAGTCCCGATTTCTCGGGATTTGCAGGTACATTTCAAGCCCAGGTAAGGTTCATCGCTTTGTATCGAATTGAACCACATGCTCCACTGGTTGTGCGCCTCCCCGCCAATTCGTTTGAGTTTCGGCCTTGCGGCTATACTCCCCAGGCGATCCGTTTAACGCGTTAGCTAACATCCCCCCCTGATAAATCAAGGAAGAATTAACGGACATAGTTTACGGCTAGGACTACTCAGGTCTCTAATCTGATTTGCTACCCTAGCTTTCGTCTCTGAACGTCAGTATATACCTAGTTACCCGCCTTCGCGCTTGGTGTTCTTTTTAGTATCCACGGATTTAACCCCTACACTAAAAATTCCAGTAACCCCGATATCACTCTAGTCTTCCAGTATCTTACCCCTTTCCCCGATTAAGTCGGGGGCTTTGAAATAAGACTTAAAAAACAGTCTACAGACCCTTTACGCCCAATAAATCCGGGTAACGCTTGCAGCCTACGTATTACCGCGACTGCTGGCACGTAGTTAGTAGCTGCTTATTCTGGCCGCCTTCATGGCCGCCAAAAAGAAGTTTACAACCCTAAGGTCTTCATCCTTCACGCGGTGTCGCTGCGTCAGACTTTCGTCCATTGCGCAAAATTCCTAACTGCTGCCACCCGTAGGTGTATGGGCCGTGTCTCAGTCCCATTGTGCCGGACTCTCCGCTAAGAGCCGGTAACCGTCATAGCCTTGGTAAGCCGTTACCTTACCAACAAGCTGGTAGTAGATAGGCCGTTTTCGAAGCGACTTGCGTCTTTCACCCGTAGGCGTATGGGAAATTACCCCACCTTTCGGTGGGCTATGCCCCTCTTCGAAGTACGTTCCTATCTTGTACTCACCCGTTTGCCACTGCGTAAGTAGATAGCACCAAAACCACAAAAAATTATGATCTTAGTGCTACCTACGCACACCGTTCGACTTGCATGTCTTAGGCACACCGCCAGCGTTCACCCTGAGCCACGATCAAACTCTTAGTACAAATTCCGATACAAGATCGGAAAAAATTGAAAATGAATACCGAAATATATCGGTGTCACCTTCTGGTACTAACGAAATGGCTAAAAATGAAGCTGAAATTGTTAAAGAACAAAAATAAATTCCGATTGATCGGAATAGGGCTATTTTACATCATTAGTTGTGCTTTGTGGAGTAGGTAAATTAATTTGCCTACTTCCTGGGATAATTAGCAGACTTTC
>JAHISN010000071.1 GCA_018818265.1 Patescibacteria group bacterium
ACAATCCTAAAGGACCGGCAATTTGATAAAAGCTACTTGTTCCCAAAATAAGACCAATAAGCATCAAGATCAGCAAGGCCGCCTTCTTGAGCGGTACAGTACGAACCGTGGCTACATTGAGAATATTCAGCGCCGAAAGTAGCATATAGAATATAGAAACACTTATAAGGGAAAACCCAAGTAATAGAACAAGATCCAACCACCCTCTCCCCTGCCCTGCTTGGTTTAAAATCTGATTGAGAACCAAGAATGAGTTAACTCCAAGAAGGGCGGGGTATAGGGCGAAAATCAAATATTCACATAATTTAAATTCGAAATCCAGCGCCCAAAAAGTTAACCAAATGGCTACTATAACAGGAAGTAACCAAGCAACACCCCCGAGAAAAGGAACAGACTTGTTACTCAACGCGAGGGTTAAGGCGAGAGTAAAGGTCGAGATTGTTGTTTTCTGACGCTTTGATAGTATCATATTGAAAGGAAGAGGACTAAAAAGACTCTTTAACGTGGTCAAATTATGGGGCTGGCGGTGGAAACGAATAGAACAACAACAAGAAGATGGCTAATCTCCCCTGATATTTTCTACAGTCAGATCAATTCAATCTCTTCCTCAGTCTCTCCTGCAATATTCTCCGCCTTTCCCACCTCCTCAACCTTCCGCTCCTCCTCCCCCATCGGTTCGACTGTAGGGACCTGCGCTGTTTTCTCTGCCTCTATAGATGGAATCGCTCGCGCTAACGGTTTAACTACATTTTCTTCAGTCATGACATCAACTCTGCCAACAGTAAACGGCTTCCCTTCAGCCGGTTCAATCATTGCTCCCCACTGCCACTCTTTGGCCAACTCTTTGTAATTCGTTGGTAAGTAGAGCTTAATCCGATCTCCAACATCCACGCCATAATGCTTAATTGATGCCGCTAGAATCCTAAATCTTCCCTCGTCACACACAGCAACCCAGTCATCCCCTTCACGAACAACAACACCTTGGGTTTCAAACTTTTGTGCTTGTTCAATATGTTTAAATTTATTTTGCGGCCCCTCCTGGATTAACCTCAATTTGTCTCCCGGGACTAGCATTGTTTTAGAAGAATAATTGGGCGGCACCTGATATTTGCCGCCACTATCTGTCACTACAAACTCACCGTCAAACAATCCGACAACCTGCTCTCCCGCAGGAGTCTGATCTTTCTGAAGTTCAGAGAAAAGCTGATTTAGATCATCGGCAATCTTTTTAATCTTTTGGGCTATTAGATCAGTGTTCATCATTGAGTACTCTTATTGCCCCACAACCGTTGCCTTAACCGCTGTATAACCTCATCATCCATCCCAGGAATAAACTCCTTAACCGCCCATTTCTGTACTCTCGATTCTACCATATTCCGGTCCGTGGCGTACTGCTCACGCGAGCGCTGGATTACTTGCTCTCTTAACCCTGTATCCTGATAATCCTGCACTACCGTCTTCGCGCTAAATGGTTTGGCCTGCATCAAGTCGATCATAAGTTTAACATAAATATGATATTTTTCCAGATTAATTAAATCAGTCTCATCAAACACTGGCATAAATTCCTTAGCCAGTATTGATGCATCCGCTTGTCCAATCGTAAAGGCTATCATAGTCCCCACATTACCGAAAATAGCATCACTTACTTCCTCCGGCACCTGTGCCAAGTACTGGTGAGCCAAAATTAAATTAAGCCGGTACTTACGTGCTTCCGACAAGATGGTGGCAAAAGAGGTTGTGGCGAAGTTTTGAAACTCGTCAGCATAAACAAAAAAGTCTTTCCTTTGTTCCTCGGGAAACTTCACCCGCGTCATTGCCGCCGACTGCATGCGCGATATAAGCATTCCTCCCAAAATCGCCGTGTTATCTTCGCCAATTTTGCCCTTCGAAAGATTAACCAAAAATATTTTACCCGTGTTCATAATTTTCTCCAGATCAATTGTTGAGCGAGGTTGTCCAACAATATTGCGAATTGTTGAAGTCGCCAGAAATTGACCTAATCGATTCTGAATAGGAGAAATAGCTTCCGCAACCAAGGCTTTGCTATTGGCCATACCCTCAAACTCCACCTCCCAAAAATGCTTCATCATCGGATCCTCTATTAAATGAACAATATATTTACGGTAAGTCCGGTCAGTAAGAAGTCGTGTAATGCCTAAAAGAGTGCTGTGCGGAATTTCTAGTAAGGTTAGAATACAGTTGCGCAGGATATGCTCCAGCCGAGGACCCCAGGAAAACTCGAATCGCTTGCGGAAAACATCTACCAGCCCGGATGCAACAATGCCTTTTTGGTCAGGGTCATGTAGTTCCAACATATTCATCGCCACAGGATAATACAAATCCGAAGGATCAAAAATGACTACATCATCAACTCTCTCCCGCGGCACATAATTTATAATCTTATCTACCATGTCACCATGCGGATCCAAGATCGCCAATCCCTCACCACGCCTGATATCAGAAATAATCATCTGCTCAAGCAATGTTGACTTTCCCGTACCGGTCTTACCCACAATGTACATATGTCGCCGACGGTCATCACGCTTAATCCCAAACTGCACCCGCTCCTCTCTAAAGGCTGTTTCACCAATAAGCGGCTCCGCCCCTTTGGGTAAATCTAATGGATATTCGACTTTCTTGGCCTTTGTCCATGCAATATTGGGCGTTTCCACGGTAATGTTAGGCAAATGAAACAGAGAGGCTAGCTCCTCGGTATTAAGCACAAAATAGCGATGCTTATCACCAGGAAAAACGCGGCCGTGGTAATCAATTAAAACCTCCTCGGGCGACCGAACAAACTCACTACGCTTAAAAGAATTAGAATGGGAAGTAGAAAACTGTTGCAAGGCCGCCACTAAGGAATCAACCTGCTTAACAGCAATGTTGTCATCTGCTCCCAGTCCAACAATACGAATCGTTGATTCGAACCCCGTCTTGGTCAGTTTGGTCTCAATACCCTCAAGCTCCATCCGCTCTTCGCTTTTTAGCTTGCTCACGTCCCGAAGTTCCTTCTTCTTTTCTATCGATTTGTCCCCTCCCTTACTATCACTCGCAGACTTAGGATTAAAAAAACTGGCCACAATTTCCGGGATAAGGCTAATAACATCAATAACAATGTCCTTTAAAAGCAATTGCGCGTCCTTCTGCAGTGCTTTTAATAATGGCTCCCTTTGAACCTTCTCCCCCTGGCGCAAGGCATTAACATATTTAAATCCCGCTGCGTGCCAATCATCCTTTACTGGGCGGACCAATAACTGTAACCATGCTTCACTTTGCTCCGCAAGACCTTCTGCGGCTGAGGTAATCGCTGCCAGAGGATCAACTTCAAAATTCGGAAATGTTTTAATGGGATTATAAGACTCTTTTGATAAAACAATCTCGGTAGCTGCTAACTTTCTTTTGCCCATCTTAATCTCTGAATAATCCTTAACTAAGCTAATCTGGGCCTGTGGATATTGAGCATATATTTGAGATTTTACAAATTGTTCAAATCCGGGAGGAATGGAAGAAAAGAATTGGATTCCCTCAATGGTGGCGCGAATTTCAAAAGATAGATGCTCCTGTTTTTCGGGAGTTTCCTTCAATAGGCCGTGAATGGAAGCAAACATCAGCTCTGCGGCAACGGGACCTTTTTCATTAAGCCTGGGAACCTCAATAAGCATATGAACCATCTCCTGTTCATAATCCTTAGGTAATCTTAGGAACCACTTCCTAAATGCCGCAATTCCCAAGCCTACCCCAACAATACCGACCGAGCCTAAAAGTGTGTAGATTAAAAGTGAGGACATTGTTAATTAGCCGTTAGCGTTTAGCGTTTAGCCAGCTACTCAGAGACACTTCCATTCTATCACCCTCTTCTTCATAATCAACCCCCGCTTACCTATCACTCCCTGTCAAATTGCAACTGACAATTCCAATCTTCGCCTATCACCACATCCACCTCGGCCCTATCGGAAGAGGCCGCAGCTTCCATAACCTCCGAAACTCTAAAGATCTGCTTTAATCTTTGCACTCCCCAGCCGCCACGAACTGCTTGATTACTAATTAGCTGTGTTTGTGCTACATCAGTCCTTTCGAAGTTATCCACCACCAAGACTTTGATACCTAAATTCTCCAAGAAACGAGCACCTTGAGAGGCCAGCCCCGGAAATGCGGTTCCGTTAAACACTCTCGCTGTCAGCTTTTCTTGTTCAACCGACAAATCAGTAAAAAGCGACTGGACAATTTTATCTCGCACCTCAATTTCTTCATAACCTTTCCTGTCCGTCAAATTAGCAAACTCGATCTTGTCTTTACGTATTTTCCTAGCATCAAAGGCTAAACCCCAAAACTGTGAACGAGAGAAATTCGTCTGTGTCTGATTCTCCCAAACCATGCGATTCCTAACCCACCACCACCAAAATAACGGAGACCCGGCGCTTTGATGAAGTCTTAAAATAGGGGCGACCCCTGAAATAGGGGTCGCCCCTAAATCTGGGGCCGCCACTATTATTACCCCATCCAAAGGCACAGCTAGATAATTCTCCAGTGACTCAGTAAGATAATCCAAAGGGCGCGGCGGATTTAGTGCTGATCCCACACTCAGTAACGTGCCAACTTCATAATCACCTTCCAGAGTGGCTATCTTTGTGTCCACCGGTATTTGAAGAATCTTCAGAATCCCCTCTTTCTGACTCAAGCCTGCTACCGCAAGCCCGGACAACTTTGTTCCGTCATATGCCCTTCCTGCCACTAAAAAATTGATTTGTTGTTCCTCAGAAAGCTCTGGGGTTTCCTGACGACTGCCGTGAGGAACACCAACGCTCCCACTCCACCACTGAACAAGAAATATACTCGCCGCAGCAATAATGATTACCATAACAGCAACAACAGCAATAGCTGCTTTACGAAGTACACGACGCAATTTGAACTTTTGTTGATAATTCTTCCACGAAGACATGGTTTTAGGTTTTAGGTTTTAGGTTTTAGCAACCCGCTATTGTCTTTAGGTAGCAATCGGGTGAGTTCATCCGGCAAATCAGCCTCAAATTCTCCTAAACTTCCATCCGGCAACTCTAGCCCAATCGATTTTGCGTGCAAGAAGAGCCGCGGCAAAAAATTCTTGACCGCTCGGTACTTGCGTCTTCCCGAGTAGTACATATCCCCCACAATTGGATAACCAGCATGTTTAAGGTGCACACGAATTTGGTGTGTACGTCCAGTAATCGGCCGAGACTCTAACAAAGCAAAAGTTAGGGGTAATCTTGTTCTGCCGGGCGATACTGGTAGCTTAATTCCTCTCTGAATGACTCTAAACTCCGTCCTTGCCGATTTTTCTGACTCTTTTGCTTCGCCATCCGCATCCCTATCCGCTTTCCTCGCGTCTCCGTCCGTCATCCTCACATTATTCGCACTATTCCTATTCCTATTCCTATTCCTGTTCTTATTCACGGCCCGACTGACGATTATAATTCTAGCCCAATTCTTGGGATGTCTAGCTAGCGAAGCATCCACAACAAACTCGTCCTCTTTCGGATCCCCCCATACTAGGGCCCAGTAGAGTTTCTTAACTAGACGCCGACGGAACTGCTCTTTAAGATGTTTATACGCTTCTGCTGACTTAGCAACAACTAACGCGCCCGAAGTGTCTTTATCCAGTCTATGCACAATCCCCCACCGATTCTCTTCTCCTACCTTCAAAATACCCTCACCCACGTAGTTTCTAACCCACCCAGCCAAAGTATCTTTAAATTTATATCCCGGCCCGGGGATAGTAACAAGACCAGCAGGCTTATTGAGAACAAGAATATGAGCATTTTCAAATAATATTTGAATTTCTAAATCTGACATCGGGGATCTATATTAGGCTACAGACGTGGGAACGACAAGCAATCATTCAACTTCTCACTTCTCACTTTTCACTTTTAACATCCCAATCTCACTAAACCCTGTATACTTCACCAGGACTTCCGGTATTTTCACCGACCCATCAGCCTGCTGATAATTCTCTAGTATCGCAATGAGCGGGCGTTCTGAAAAGGCAGTACCGTTAAGAATATGCACGAAGTCTTTTTGCTCGCCAGAACGACATTTGATATTTAAGCGGCGCGCCTGATAATCGGTGCAATTACTTACTGAGTGCGTTTCGCGGTACTTGTCCTGTCCCGGTAACCAGGCCTCAATATCATATTTTTCTGACGCCGGCTGACCCAAATCTCCCGTACACATCTGAACTATCTGATAAGGCAGTTTTAGTGCTTGCATAAGATCTTCTTCCAAGGACAATAGATATTTGAACTCCTTGGCTGATTCCTCTGGACGAACAAAGGAAATCATCTCAACTTTATTAAACTGGTGACTCCTAAGTAGGCCCCGCGTGTCCCTCCCATAGCTACCTGCCTCGCGCCTGAAACAGGTAGAAATACCTACATAGCGGCATGGTAAACTTCCACTTGGCAAAACCTCCCCGGCATGCCGCGCTATCAGCGCGTGCTCGGAAGTACCTACCAGGACCAACCCATCTTCCTCCAAGACATACATGTCCTCCCACCCTCCGTGCTCCCCGTAACCCAGACCTTCTTCCATCTCTTTTTTAATCATCACTGGTGGAATGACCGGTATAAAGCCTTCTTTAACCAGCCAATCAATCGCAAAACGGAATAAAGAAAGCTCTAAAATAACTAATTCACCTACCAAATAACTGAAGCGCGAACCAGACGCTTTGCCAGCCCGTTCAACATCAATAAGACCCAAACTCTCCCCGATTTCCAGGTGATCCCGCGCAATAAAATCAAAGTGGGTCGGCTCGCCCCACTTACGAACAACTATGTTTTCATTCTCATCCTGTCCCGCAGGGACATTTTGCGCCGCCATATTAGGGATGTTGCGCCAGATTTCCAAACATTCATTTTCTAAACTATTCAGCTCAACTTCCTCCTGCTTAAGTTTTTCTTTAAGCGTTGCCGCCTCTTTAAGCAGTTCTGAGGATTTCTCTCGCGCAATTAAATCTGAAAGCTCATTCCGGCGAGCGCGCATCTCTTCTACTAACTGAAGCATCTCGCGGTAGCGCTTATCAACATCTAGGAAATAGTCAATGTCCACTTCTTTGGGAGTTAACCCGCGGATTTTGACGTTCCTTTTCACTTCTTCTGGATGGTCGCGAATATATTGAAGATCTAGCATAGGAAATTAGGTTGTAGGTTGTAAACACCACACATCAAGGCCCACACTCCCCGAACTTGTATTATCTACAAGCTACCACCTACTTCCCTACTCGCTAGGCTCACTTTTCCCCCAGAAACACCTTTACTTCAGCCAATACTTCATCGGGATTAAGAGCGGATTTAAAAAGGTACCCGTCTGCACCTAAACTAAAACCATTTTTCACAAGAGCGTCTTGCCCTAAATTGGTGAGGACAACAATCTTGCCGCAAGCCTCTTTTTCTTTATCCGACATGCCCTCCAGAATATCCAAACCGTCCTTTTCCGGCAGCATGATATCCAAGAGCACCAGATCGTAACCGCCCTTACGCATCATGTCTTCACCCTGGCGCCCGTCTTCGGCTGTTTCCACTTCATATCCTGCCGAACACAAAATCTCTTCGTATAAGTCGCGCATAAAAACATCATCTTCAACTATGAGGATTTTTTTCGTTTTAACCATAACAAAACACCCCCTGACTTCCTAAATAATATCAAACAATTGATGCAAACGTAAAGGGGTAGCTGTGCGGTGTCCAGGACATACCATACCATACCTACCATCAACCACAGCGGAAAAGAAGAACCTATTGAAGAGATCATCAGAAGAGTGTTTAGAAAAAACGACTAGCCCCGCCTCAACTGCGCCACAAAACCATAAAGCTTGACTTTAGCAGCGCATTAAGCAATAATTTTGTTATTGGAAAGTCAATCTTTATGATAAAAGATAAATATTTAGAATTTATAACACAAAAAATAAATCAGCTTACTCTGGGAAAAGACTCTGAGTGGTTTATTTTTGGCTCCAGCCTCAACAAAGGCCACTTTGGTGATATCGACTTGGGATTTATGGGTAAGATCAATAAAAACGAATTAACAGTGCTTAAGGAAGAATTTGAGGAGTCGACTTTCCCCTATTTTATCGACATCATTGATTTTAATAAAGCATCCAAAGAGTTTAGAGAAAACGTCTTTGACCAAAATATCTTATGGCTAAAACACTAAAGCTTAAATTAGTCCAATTCAACCAGGCTCTAGACACACTAAACGAGGCACTTAAAAAAGAGACCGATCAATTTATTCGCGACTCCGTAATCAAGAGGTTTGAGTACTCCTTTGAACTCTGCTGGAAAACGGCTAAGCTGTTTCTTAGCGAGTACCTAGGCATTGAGGTTTTTTCGCCCAAGCAGACATTCCGCGAGCTGAGAAAAAATCAAATGACTTCCGAAAAAGACACAGTGCTATTACTCCAAATGACCAATGATCGGAATCAAATCATTCACGATTACAATGAGAAATACTCTGATGAGATTTGCAAAACAATCAGGTTTAGCTACTACGCCGCGATGCAAAGGATTTTGAGGACGTTAGAAGAGGAAAACGGAGAAAATGCAAACCTTTAGTAAAGCGCACGGCATCGAAATTGACATCGCCGAAACAGAATAAAAGACTACCGTTTCACTAAACTTTCCGGCACATAGGCAGCATTTTTTTTAATTCGCGGAGTTTATCTTCAATCATAGCTACTTCCAAAAAGACTTAACACCCTTTAGATTTAACATCTTTTTATCAAAACCAGCCAGCTTCTTACCCATAGAATGAGCCGCAATTAAAGAATCCGCCATGTCAAGTTTAGTCGAATGAAAAATCTCAATTGCTTCCCTCGCTTGTTTAGTCAATTTTACGTTTTTATTTGCCGCTAAGTAATTGAATGCTTTAATTAGATCTTCTCTCTTTGCCTGATATTGACTTGTTAACACATATTCCAGTTCGGGAAAAACTACTTCGGGAATAGTTATCTTTTCTTTATCTTCAAACAACGCTTTCACTTGCTCGCCTTTATCAAGGTCGTCTTTGGTAAAAAAGCGAATTAATGCGCTGGTATCAATAATAATCATTTTTATAGATTCAATTTGTCGTGAAATTTGGCAACGGTTTGTTCTCTAATCACCCTCTTCATCTTTGCTTTAGAAATTCCCCCTGCAGAACCAAACATACCAAAGACCTCATCGGTTGAATCCACCGGTTCGGCAACTATCTTTGCGTCTAAGACCCGAAAAGATAATTTATCAGAAGGTTTAAGCGCAAAATGGTCCCTAATATCTTTAGGAATAACAACTTGCCCTTTTTGAGTAAGAGTAGATAGTCCACGCATAGTAACACTAAGCATAAACGGTAATACCCGAAATGTCAAGTGTTACTTTTAAGGAGTCTTGCGGAGGGATCATGGTCGCGACGCGGAAGCATGGGGATATAATAACAGGTAATTGGGGAACTTGGTAACTGGGTAATTGAGTGATTTAAGAAGAATCATTTTCTCTCCGGTATCACAACCACTTCTTCTTTACCAGTAACTGGGTTTGCTACCGTTTTAACCTGGTAGGCAGGAATTTTCCCTTTCCTTTTCTCCTGCTCCACATATTCTTCCTCTGGCAGCCTGGTCAGAGCTCTTAAGCGAGTACGGATAATCTCTTGCGTTATCCCCGTCTCAAAATCCTGCATCTCTCTCTCCAGAGAACCCAAAAAGCCGGCTTCATCCGCAAGATCAGCCTCATATAACGGATAAAACGCGGCAGATTCAATTTCCGCCAAAACATCAATTCCGTTGGCCTTGCCATTCAAACCAGCTTCATCCGCCAGAGGAACTGCGGGAGTCATAATCGCCGCCGCCAATTTCATTAACTCCTCAGCAATTGCTTTTTTCCTGGCAGATTCATCCACCAACGAATAATCTCGCCTCGTCAATGCCCCAAGAAATAACCCTAGTGCCGGCGGATTAGCTGCCTGCAAAAAACTCTTACCCTTGTTACCACCCGCCAGAACAGCATCCCTCAACGCCAGCCGTGCTCTCGCCAAATCAATCCGCATTTGCTGTTCTTGTTTAGTCATCTGAACCTCTTGCGACCTATCTGCCGCGCGGAGACTTTCACCCATTCTACTCATGCATTTATTATACACTCCCTGCAAGCTCCTGCCAATTTCTACTTCGGACTGACAAATCTTCAACAACTTTCTGTTATACTCAAAATCAATTCATGAAAACCTATTTCAGCATTCTCAAAACTAACTTTCTTGTCCACCTGCACTATCCTCTAGAGCTGGTTATGGTCATTTTGCAACGCGTCGTTACCGTTGGGCTTTTAATGGTCTTTTGGAATCTGGTTCTAAAAAATACCGCCGGAAACAGTCCCCATCTGACAGGATTGCTCTCCTATTTCCTAATCGCCGACGGGATCGGCGAGTTGACCATGGCCACGCGAACTAAATTCGGCACTTTACTTAGAAGAAGCATTAAAACCGGCCAAATCTCCAACTATCTTATGAAGCCCTTAAGCATCTTACCGGCAATGTACGCTCATGTCTGGGGCGAGCGCAGTATCTACAACGCCCCCGCCATCGCCAGCATTATTTTAGGCCTAGTCATCAACCCGCCAAATCATTGGACCAGGCTCAGCCTATTCTTTGTTTTCCTAGTTTTATCTATGGCAACAGCATTTGCCTTCAATCTCATTGAGGGTATTTTAACTTTTTGGGTCACCAGCCCTTCCGGCATTATGAACTGTATCGTTCACACCACCCGCCTCCTCTCGGGAGCCATTGCCCCTCTAACTTTCTTCCCCAATAAACTACGAAACATCGTAGAATTAACTCCCTTTCCAGCCATGGTCTTTGCCCCCATCAACAGCTTAGGGATTCTTGACTCCCCCATTAGCATTGCCAAAAGCTTTTTGATCGCCGTTTTCTGGGCTAGCGCCTTAAATATTGTCCTACTTCGCCTCTGGCGGAAAGGGCTAAGAAAATATGAAGCCATCGGTCTTTAATCAACTCAAAGAAGCTCTTGCAATTCGGCTGATAATCATCAAAACAGCCATTATTTACTCGTTTCAAGAGGAAACTGCTTACCCAGCAGAAAACTGGGGCAATATGCTTTCAACACTCATCTACATAGCCACTTTTAGGCTTTTCCTTAACATCCTCTACACCAATATTGACACCCTCGCCGGTTACACCGAAAACGAAATGCTCTTTTTTCTTCTTGTGGGACAAGCTTCCTTTTATCTTTCCTGGGCAATTTATAATCACAACATCAGAGATATTAGCTCTTCTGTTAACACCGGAAATTTAGACCTCGTTTTAACTAAGCCAGTCCCATCTGCCTTTTACATTTCTTTCCGCAAAATCAGCCTTGTCCATATTTTCCGAGATGCCCTAGCTCCCCTGCTTTTTATCATCGCGACCATCAGCTGGGAAACCCTGCACTTAAATCTTGCAAATATCTTGATTGGTATAATTATCTGTACTCTGGGAATAACCGTCACCTATTGTGTTTACTTTCTCTCTGTACTGCCATCGTTTTGGTTTGGCAGAAGTGACGAAACTTACCGGTTAGTCTATTTAGTAGAAGACTTTGTTCAGAAGCACTTGCCGCTGGAAGGCGCGAGCAATTCTCTAAAAATCCTGTTAGGAGCCCTAATTCCTTTGATGATCGGCTCTGCTTTTACTACTTCCGTCATCCTGGGAAAATCTAATGCTCTAGCCTTACTTGCTTGGGCCGCCGCTGTTACCATATTATTCTTGTTAATAAGAAAATATGCTTGGGGGCGAGCGTTAAGAGCATACACATCGGCATCGTCATAGGCGGTCAACTCGCTAATCGCTCAGCTAGTTACTGAAGTTCTACAGACTTTTTCCTATTGTACATTTGGGCATAGTGACCGCAAATCCCAAATTGCAAATTGCAAATAACAAACAAATACAAAATTCAAAATTTCAATGACTTAAACACATAATTAATACTCCTGTGTTGCAATAGCAACGTGATTAGCTGTTTGGAATTTTGAGCATTGTGATTTAGAATTTGTTTGGAATTTGGTGCTTGAAATTTGGAATTTGTCGCGTGAAAAACAAAACCGAAGAAGTATAAAGCCTCACTTATTCTCACTATGAAACCAGTCATTGAAACCACCCATCTCACCAAACAATTTAAAGTTAAGAAAAAGTCCGGACAACTGCTCAAAGACCTTTTTAGACCCGAGTATCAAGATGTTATTGCCGTAGATGATATTTCTTTTAGCCTAGAAGAAGGAGAATCAGTCGCCTTCGTTGGCCCCAACGGGGCTGGAAAAACCACTACCACCAAAATGCTCTGCGGCCTGGTTTATCCCACCCGCGGCGACATCAGCGTCCTCGGTTACTTTCCTTTTGATCGAAATAAAAATTTTCTAGAACAAATCGGTCTGGTGATGGGCAGTAAAGCCGGACTCAACTGGGATTTAACCCCAAACCAAAGCTTTGATCTGCTACGACAAATTTATCAGATTCCTGACAATGACTTTAAGCAAAGAGTTGGTATATTGACGGAACTTTTGTCGGCCGAGAAATTCTTAGGCACTCAGGTGAGAAAACTATCTTTAGGTGAACGGATGAAAATGGAACTCATCGGTTCTATTTTGCACAAACCCAAAGTGCTATTTCTTGATGAACCGACGATTGGGCTGGACATTATTTCCCGCCAAAAAACCAGGAAGTTTCTACGCCAAATTCAGAAAGAATTTAAAACGACCATGCTTCTTACCAGCCACGACATGGCTGATGTGGAAACCGTTTGTGACCGCGTCATCATTATTAATAGCGGTAAAATTGTTTATGACAATGCGCTTGCCGCATTAATGGAACAATACCGACAGACACGTTATGTCAAATTTATCTTTCACCAAATCCCCTCCCCCGAGGAGATCAAAGTTGGATTCGAAGCAAAAATCGTCCAAACTGGAGAAAATTACTACACCTACGAAGTGAAACACACTCTAATGCCACAGCTGATTACCGCTATCTCCCAAAACTTTAAGCTCGTAGACATTGACATCCTCTCCATTCCCCTAGAAGAGATTATTGCTGACATTTTTCGTAATACCACTTGACACCCGGTAATACTTCATGTAAACTAGTCTTACCGTGTTAGAATTGTCTACAATAACAAAAAAGGGACAGATCACTATACCCATTTTCATGCGGAGAAAGTGGAAGTTAAGACCACAGCAAAAAGTTATCTTTACCCTAAAACAGGACATCTTAGAGGTAAAACCTGCTCTAGACTTCTTCAGCCTCAAAGGTTCAATTAAGGGGAAAAGGAAATACTCTGATAAACTGGCCAATGAAGCTGTCGGCAAACATCTGGCCCGTCAATATGCTCGGGAAAATCAAAACTCTTGATACCAATCTCCTTATTCGCTTCTTTACCCAAGACAACCCTGCCCAAGCAGATGCTGTAGAGAAGTTACTCAGAAAAGCTGCAAAAGACGAATTGTTACTTCCTGATATTATTATTGCCGAAATCGTTTGGGTTCTTCTCTCTTTTTACGAGCTAGAAAAGGAAGAAGTAATCGAAAAGCTGGAAGGTCTATTTTCCTTAGAAAATGTTAAGATGAACCGCAATACTCTCAAAAGAACTATCGATCTTTACCGCCGCTACAATATCTCCTTTACCGATGCTTATTTGGCGGCATATACACTAGAGGAAGAAAAATCAGATCAAATCTACTCTTTTGACAGGGGCTTAGATAAAGTCAAAGAAATTACTCGCCTAAAACCCTAATGGGCTCCCCTACCCCAATGTCCCGCAACGCAGTATGACACAGTATGATGCAGTCTAGTATGATAGACTAGTTTATCATACTAAACTACCTTGGGAATACTTGCACTGAGCAAACCTTAATAGAACTCATCATTCATAGTTATCCCAATTGCTCCACAACTTCCTCCATTTTCATGCCCCTTGAACCCTTAACTAAAACCGCCCCGCGGGTGTTATGGTTTAACCAATCTGGAATTGACTGTTTATCTGGAGCGGCAAACCAGCTTTGGCCACCGCCGGCTTTAAAGCCAGTAATGACAGTCTTCGCGTAATCCCCATAAGCAACCAGATGAGAAACGCCTTTTTGCGCCGCATAAAATCCCACTCGATGATGTGACTCCTCAGCATACTTCCCCAGTTCCAACATATCGCCCAAAACCAGCGTTGCCCCAGAAGGCTCGAGATCAACCAGCACGTCTGCCGCTGCTTCCACCGCCGCCGGGCTGGCGTTGTAGGTATCGTCAATTATTAATCTACCTGACGGACCCTTTTTGACGTTGAGCCGCTGAGACACCGGCAACGCTTCACTCAGACCTTTTTGAATTTGCTCAAATTTCATTCCCGAAACCATGCCCACAGCCACAGCCGCGGCGGCACAGAGAGCATTGTGTTTTCCCAAAAGGTAAATTTTGAAAACGCACTCTTCTGACCCGTAGCGCAATCGAAATGAAGATTGAGCCCGACCACCATCAACCCGCTGAGCAAAATCTTTAATCAGCATGTCATTTCCGGGGGAAAACCCGTAGGTTAGACAGTTAGCTTTCGTGGCACTTTTAGAAGCGATAATCTCTGGGTCATCACCGTTGAGAACCGCCCAGCCGTTGGACGACAAGGCACGGAGCAGTTTAACCTCCTCAGCCATCGCCATTTCCAGCGTTCCGAACAACTCAGTGTGTTCCAAAGATAATCGTGTCATCACCCCAATCCGCGGATGGACTAAATCCAGATACTTGTCCATCTGCCCCACTCCATCAACACCCAATTCGGCAACAAACTTTTTATGCCGGCGAATTTTTAATGCAGTCAGTGGCAAGTTGAAAATAGGATCAAAATTAGCTTCGGTTTTAACTGTCAGGAACTTCTGCGCCAGAACTGCCGCCACTATTTCTTTAGTCGTTGTCTTCCCCACACTGCCGGCAATACCGATTACTTCAACGGCCGGATGCAGTCTCAGCCACCACTTGGCCACCTGCCAACGAGCAAAGCGATATATTTTCTTTTGCGTCGGCACTCTTTTCTCGCTCATCTTACCCTCAATAATACATCATCACTGACATAACCCGTCTAGCCAGAGAATTTGTGTGCTAGAATCAAGTCATTATGCTGAGGCATATGAAATGCCAGCTCAACCATCTTATCTCCAAACTGATCCAGTTAAAAGATTACTTTGTCCTCAAAAGGAGACTGAGGAGGCTTGCCCCCGGGGATTTTCTCATTACTCCCCTACCCCATTACTATTCCCAACATACCAAAACTAACTGGAGAGAACGTGGTGAGAGATGGAAAAGCAAGCAAGAATGCGAATACTGGGAAGCTCGCACCTGCGCCATCGGCTGCCTCCAAATGGTCATCTCAACCAAATGCAAGCCACCGTCAATAGCCGCGCTGACACAAAAAGGTCTAGATCTCAGAGGCTACAACACAGAAACCGACGCGGGCTGGTTCCATCATCCACTGGTAAAACTGGCCAAACAATTCGGCCTAGACGGAAAAGTGTTAAGGTACCTGAGCATCCCCAAAATTATCTATGAATTATCGAAAGGGCGCTTCATCATCGCCTCAGTCAACAGCATCAAGTTGGACCAACTTCTTAAAGACATAAAGCGGCCCGCCAGAACGAACGTAGATCATATGGTACTTTTAGTCGGTTATCATCTGAATAACAAAAGCGCGGGTTTCTACCTTATGAACCCCTCTTATCCTAACCCCCGCGGCCCCAATCAACCATTTTTCATCAAACCAAAATCTTTCCTTCATGTCTTCAATCATCGTGGCATTTCGTTGTATCCTTGTTATAAACAATGTCCCAAAACGGCGCCACTCTAATTTTATTCAAAGATGATTCTAAAAGAGAAGTATTCTTAGTCTTCCGCTCCGACTATCCTATCTGGGGACCAACTGGCGGCGGCATGGAACCGGGAGAAACACCCCAAGAGGCCGCTTTGCGAGAGGCTTTTGAAGAAACAGGATTTGATATAGAAATTAATAGATACGTTGGACTGTATAGACACGGGAATAACTCTTCAGCTCGCCATTCCTACCTGTTTGAAGGCCGGGTAATCGCCGGAGAATTTCACCCTGAGTTCCCGGGTTGCAGAGGAAAATGGTTTCCCGTCAGCCGACTTCCATTGAGCATGACTAATCGCACCAAAGAGAAAATTTTTGACTGTATAAAACACCCAGCGGGAGAGTTCAAAAAAGAGGGGCAACCGCTAAGCCTGCGCCTCAATCTTCACTTGCTTCTGCTGCACCCAGTAACTGTAGCCAAATTCATAGTTAAGAGAAAACTGAATTCGCCGAAGTAATCCTTACCAGCTAAACTGACCTTTGGGCTAGAGTCAGCTAAAACCATACCTGCCAAACTATGTTTGACATCTCGATCTGTTTTAGCTATAATAAGGTTATCACGATGAGAGGGCACACCTAAGGTTTCGTCCGAAGGCTACTCCCTCTCTTTGTTTTTCTCCCCAGCTTTCTCTCCAGTCCATCAACATAAACAAAATACTTGCGAAATTTCCGTAAAAGCGCTGAAAACTTTCGTGGGTTAGGAATAAATACATGCATAAGCTTGTTATTATCCTTCAAATACTCCACTAGGCAATGAAAATCACCATCACCAGAAACAATAATCGCTTTGTCATAGTTTACATACTCAATCATTGTATGTAACACTAGCTCCGCATCAACATTACCCTTTGTATGGTACTTTCCTTCTCTTTTATACTCTAATGTTGGCTTAAAAATAACAACATACCCTGCCTTCTGCAAAAAAGTGTACAAGGACTCATTCCCCGGAACATAACCAATAAAAAGGAAAGCTTTTCCCACTTTGTATTTATCCTTCAGATAAACAAAAAATCTGGCAAAATCCAATTTCCACCCACAACCTTTTATGGCCAGGTTCAGATTTTGACTGTCTATAAAAGCGTAGACAACAAGTTGTTTCTTCATAAAGCGTAAACACTATCTATCTAATTTTAACACAGAATTTCACTCGGGCTAATGGAATTTAGTGCCTTTGACCTCTTCGCTTTCGACGCCGATAGCACCGCCGTGGGTCATCTGACATTCCGTGCAAGCAAAACGCAGCTCCATATTAAATCCCGATTAACATCGGGATTTTAGTTAGGGGGAGTTTGACGAGGCCGCGGGAGATATATTTATTCACCAATCGAGACTATTCTAGCATTCACTTCCCCTGCTGGCGTGAAAAACGATATCGTTTCACCGGTCTTACGACCTAAAAGGGCCTTTCCCAACGGGGAGATAGGGCTAACATGCGGCAGGTTATCATCAGGTTGACCAATACCAATCACATAATCGCTTACCTCGCCGTCAATTTCCAGCTTAACCCGAGAACCAACCTGCACGGTGTCTTTATCCGATGACTTTTCGGTAAGAGAGCACTTCTTAATAGTTTTTGTTATATCAGCCAGAGCGATAGTATAATAACGGACATCTTGTTGAGCCTGTTCCTTGGCCGCACACCCGCCCCAAGAGCCTTGAGCCGTCGCCCCCAGTCTCTTTTTTGCTTCTGCCAACTGTGTTTTTAACTTAGTTTCTTTGTTTTTAAAACCTTCCAATTCTTTTTCGGTAATTAAAATCTTTTGCACCATGCCCAGTATTGTACCAAATCCCCCACCACCTTCATTTTAACTCTAGTCATAATCTACTGGAGCAGACTGTTAAGTCGTCTTTCCCACTCCTCATCAAACACCACCTCAAATCTTATTTCTTTGTTTTTCCACATATCAGCTAAGTCGCGTAAGTTTTTGCTCTCTGCCATCTCGTTGCAGATTGCAAATACCTCCTGTTTATATGAAGTATCCTCATTTTTTAAATGTATCCCTTTAGTTTCCACAACAAAAACTTTGTCGTATTCTCCCGTCTCCTTTTTTTCTATGGTAGTAAAAATAAAATCCGGATAGATTTTATATTTTCTCCATCCCTGGATAGCGTAGTCCTGCCTCTCTATATTCCGGTACCAAAAGAACATTTTTTCGTGGCCTTCCAGATACCAAGCAACTTCTTTTTCGGTAGTATTCAACTCTTCGCTGGGAACATAATCAAAAAGACTTTCTTGCAAGGGCAAACCATCTCTTGTTATAAGCGGCCTGCTGCTTGCGGAAACTTCTTTTTTCACTGGGAGTTTAAAACTAAGATTGTCACCAATAACCAGAAACCGCAGTTTTTCTTTGTCTAGGAGATTGCGAAAAACCAATTCGGATAATCTGTCTTTCTCTTTGGCAAGTAACTTGCGTGTTTCTTCGATAATAAAAACGGAGTTGTTAATTACGGTATTTTTACCATTTTTGTTTACCAAAGTCTCCAAAACCTGTTTAGAAAATTTATGTGCTTCCCAAGGGTTTGGAACAATATCTAAAAATTGGCGCGTCATAAAAACTCGATCCAGTGATAAACTACCACTGCGCAATTTTCTAAAAGCTTTCAATTTGACCACTTCTACCGTATCCTCTGACAAGGTTGCCACCTGCTCTGTATCTGCCTTTTCCCTTTTTGTGAATGTTAGGTTAAAAATTGGTTTAAGATTAACTTGTGTCCAGTCAATATTACTGGAAATATCTGCGTCATAATTAACTTTTTGCCACTGTTCATTTTTAAGAATAGTAAAAACCGGCAAGATTGTATTTCTAGCGGCCACTTGGAATTTATCACGAATACCGTAACTTTTCTTTTCTACTTGAGACAAATCTGCAAAGCCTTCATCACCAGCGATTTTATTGGCCAAATCACCTAGTCCTTCTTTTTCAAAGCCAGCCCTAATCTCCTTTAACAATGTCTCACCTCGTTGTTGATAGACAAAGGCATAGCTCTCATCCAGTTCTTTTACTTTAGTTTTTCGAGCATAAGGCTGACGCAGAATTCTCCCTACCAACTGAGTGAGGGTTTACGTTAGAATTTTGGAAGTAGGAGTTAAGTAAGAATCTGGGAAGTGAATTGAGGGTTGACGGAAAAGAGAAAGCGGCTGACAATTTCACCAAAAGTTGAAAGGAGGTGAAAAAAATGTCAACCGCTAAATGTAA
>JAHISN010000072.1 GCA_018818265.1 Patescibacteria group bacterium
GCCTAAACTTCCTACTTGAAGCATGGCAGTTAAATCCCAGTTAGGAAACGAGAGCTCCTCGTTCAGTTATCCTAACTGGGTCGGTAGCCGAAAGGTTACCGGGTGGCTCGCAAGAGTTGCCAAGCTGACGGGGAGCTTTTGTTATCCCCGGTTTATACATATGTCCTTCCGTGCAAGTGCTTAAAAAGGTCGGCTGGAGTAGCAGTGAAAGACCTCCCTACAAGGGACCACATGTAGGCTGATTCAAAACTATGCAAAAATTACTGTTAATTCCTTTATTCATACTTGGATGTCTCTTTTCTAATGCCTCTCATATTCCGGCTTGGTTTTTAGGTGCGGGAAAACCGACACATAGGTACTGGAAAATCTACGGAACAATTGCTTTCATAATCTGGATAATCATGTTTCTTTTTGTCAACCTATGAAACTTAATGCTAGTCTATTCAGGCTCATCGGTAATTACCTCAAAGTTGAACAAAGCGTTCCAGCGGAATGGACATCCACAATTCTCGGGTTTTTGAAAAAGAACAAAGTGACAGCTTGTAAGTATTGCGTAGAATGGTTTTTTGCCAAGCCACATATCTACTCGCTCTTCAATACCCGATTTTATCTGGGAGTCAGTGAGAAAAAGCGGAGGGAGAATTTAGCCAAGGCATGGGTTAATCTACTATCGCAAGTTTATCTGGAATCAAATAGGGGTTTCTGGTCAGAGAGCAGGACAAAAACAAAACCGGAGAGTACAAAGCAAGATTTTTTCCCACAGGGTTTTTCATTAAAACAACAGATAGAAAAAGCTCCTGTTGAATGGTTTAAGTTTATTAAAGAGCTACCAAACAAAAATTACCTCGTGATGCTAGTAGAGGATGAGCCTATGATTAAGGACTGCCAGACAGAGTTACTTCAAGGCGTAGGGTTGGCAGTTATTTCGCTTCTGGACCCTAGGAGACAAATAGCAATCATGGAGGAAAGCCGAAGTAGCCTACGACTGGTTATTTCTGGTATCCTCCAGCCGTACAACGATGGACTAGAAATGCTAGAGGAAGCTAAGAAGAATAAAAAAATCGCACATATACCATGGGTTGTATCTACGAATCTTATCCCGCACCATTTCGCTGAAGAAGCTTACCACTTTGGAGCTACTCGTTACATTCATATTCTTGCTTTCTCCGAGGAAGAATGGCTTGTCGAGGTTCTTAAGTGCTTACAGGAATTTGTTGAAGACCTGTCAACTAAGAGGGTAAAGCTGGTTTTTGATAGGGATAAACAAGAAGAATATCTACCCACTAAAAGGAATAAGAGTACCATGAACAAGCTGATAAGAGAATACAACTTTGACTTGGATAAGGTTAAAGCAACGGTAGGTGAAAGAACCTATTTCGGTTACTGTAAGGGACTAATCTTTAATCCAACAAACCCGAATGTAGTTTATCTGACCCCGGAGGGGGCGAGGGAAGCAGAGGAAACCAGCAAACAAATTCACAAGTTAGATAGTGAAAGTAAATGACATTATATTTCTAAAGTTCCCAAATCTGGTTTATGCCCTTCCTACTTTTTCCCGAATAGCAGTTCCTTTGCTGCAGTAAATAGCTGTTCAAATTCATCATGTAGTACTTGGTCATCTTTATACAAAGCCCCTGATGTTTTAGCGAAAACGAAATTTTTAAAGTTCAGAGCTTTATGAGAGTAGCCTTGCTTTTTTTCCCGGAATAAGTTCGAATACTCAAGGATTATGTTTTCTGTTGCCTTCCTACCATGTTTTCGGGCGTAGCTCTTTAAGACTTGAATGTCTTCTGCCTCCAAAATGATAAATGGTGATGTAAATTCTTTTTCAAAAACTATTTGCTCCTCTTGCATAATTTCCTCATAGAATTTACGGTTACAAGGAAATAGCGGCATGTGTTCGCCCACGATTAATACTGGGAGGAAAATAGGGTGAGGCTTGAAAGGAAAGTCATACTTGTTGTCCAAGTATGCAGCTATATTATTCCGTATTTGACCTAACCCCTTCGACTCACTTGGTCCTCCTCTCATTAGTTTTTCCTTTAGTTCTTTCTTCATTAAGTCCTTATCCCCGGTAACCTTGGTTTTATACTTCCAATGAACATATTTCGTTTCTATCATTCCTGTAAAACTATCTGCATTGATGA
The DNA here is from genome assembly GCA_018818265.1 of Patescibacteria group bacterium. Classification (GTDB taxonomy): domain Bacteria; phylum Patescibacteriota; class 4484-211; order 4484-211; family 4484-211; genus JAHISN01. The sequence goes on from JAHISN010000072.1 coordinate 2,148, forward strand.
CCCCATCCCCACGCTCAATACCCTTATAGACCGGATTGGGAATAAAATTATTATTGAATATTTCGGCAAAAGCATTATTAACGTAATCTTCAAAGGCGGTTCCCCATATTTCAGACCAATCAGAAAGGGCTAATGGTAAGTGGATATTCCCTTTAATGTAATCGTGAATAATCCAGTAAACTCCTTCCGTTGCTCTATTTATCAAGTATCTGGGGGAAGGACATATGAAACAATTGTTTGGATATATAATAAATGGCTTCTTTATAAAAGCCAAAAAGTTGTAGTTATAACAATCTTTCCCTTGAAAAACATCATTTACCAACGACTCGTAATGTTCAGCAAATTTTCCCGGGCATATGGATAGAAAGCTTAGAATTTTATCAATTTGTCCTGATTTAACTTTTGTTTGACTGAAAAACTTATTCTTGCATACTAACCATTCGTTACCTAATACTACATCTAGCTCTACGCCAGTTTTGTTTAGATTTTTAAACCAACTAGATAATAGCCCCAGAGTAAGTGCGTGATATGACTCTAGCGTAATTCCGTTAGTCGCATCGCAAAAGAGTTTGTCAATATCAACATTTCTTCTTAGCGCAAGTTCTCGTGCTTTACTGAATATAGAATTGAACCTTACCATCAGCTCTGGATAATACTCATCAGTGCTAAAAAACCCATATTGGGCAAAAGACCGACGTACTCTTTCTGCGACAAAACTTTTTGGCCGTTCTATTACATTATCTGTGTCCCAGCCTAAACACTCATTTGTGAGAATAAGCAGGCAATAGCCAAGTTCTTGAGCCATCTCATTATCAACTTCGATTCCACCTTCCGGGGGACAATTTATCAGTGCTTCTTTTACTAATAGAAGTAATGCTTGCTCATGGAATAAGATTACAGTGTCAATTGGTTCCGTGTGTTTTTCTAATGCTTTGATTAATTTCTCTTTGAACTTTTCGGGAAAGAAGGTTTTAATTAGCTGGCCTTGTTCCTTCATATTTGCCTTGCCAATTGCATATAAAAATAAAGAAAATTTAGCGCAGAATTGTAATACAGCGTGTAAATTTAATCCTTTTAAGCTATTTCGGACGCGCTCTACACCGCCTCCATCCTCCTTAAAAATCTCTTTATAGCCTAAAACTAGGATAGAAAAATCTAATACTTTTTGCCCCGCCTTTTTAGATGTCATAGGCAGTATTTTATATCTATGCTTAAGGGTATGCAAATCACTCAGACTTTATGGGTTAATTTTTCTTGAGAGTCCTTTTTAAAAAATGGTGGCCCGAAGGGAAGAATCTATCTCTTCGGGCAGTGTTGGTACATTACACGAGTATCATGCCTTTATTCCCCGCATATGCCGGATATGCTAAACTGTAGATAGTTGAATATTGCCTAAACTTCCTACTTGAAGCATGGCAGTTAAATCCCAGTTAGGAAACGAGAGCTCCTCGTTCAGTTATCCTAACTGGGTCGGTAGCCGAAAGGTTACCGGGTGGCTCGCAAGAGTTGCC
>JAHISN010000073.1 GCA_018818265.1 Patescibacteria group bacterium
AAACCTTTTCCAATAATGAAATTTCGCCGCGTGTTGGAACTTTACCACCCATAGCCCCTAACAGTTTAGCAAGTCCAGCCTTTGCCGTGATGCTTTCAAACCCCGCAATCGCCGTAGAGTTGTTGACAATATCAAAAAGTGCGTCTATGTCTTGCTGACCAACTTGACCACGAATAGATTCAAACTCAACCTTTGGCAATTCACCCTTTAGTTTTCCAAGCTGTGCGTGATAACCACCCTCTCCCGGTATCTTTTCTCCTACCGCCATAGCCTGCCCCAATCGCTTAGAACGCTCGGCAGAATACAAAGTTTCCTGAACTTCTCGTATCGGTTTGGCACCCTTTAGCGCCTCGGTAATTTTTTTAACAGGGTCATTCAGGATTTCGGAGGGCAACTTTCCGTCTTGAATCATATTGGCAAGTTTTTCATTGATATTACGTCCACGATAATTCATTACTTCGGCATTATCAAAAAGACGTGCCTTATGCTCTGGTGATATTTTTCCTTCAATAAAATGGGCTTTCTCGTGTGCAATGATATCCGCTTGGTCTTTTAGGGAATGGCTAAAAAACTTATCTGGATCAACTGTAATTGTACCGTCTGATTCTGCTCTTGCAATATCTTCTCCGGGTAATTTCTCAATACGATCCCACGGCTCTTTCGCCTTGGGGGTGGGAAGCGGGTTTTTGGCCTTTGCAGCAACAACAGAATCCTCCCACCATGCCTTTGTTATCTCTGGCGGAGGCGGTTTCTTTGCTACATTTCTGTATGTCGCTATTTTCTGTGCAAGTAACTCTTGCCCTTCGGCTAATGTTTTTGCGGCTAATTCTCTTGCCGGTGTTTGTGATAGCTTTCCCCATTCCTTCATGGGTGTTTTTATAAATTGCAACGCTTTGTATGTTTTGGGAAGGTATCTTGTTATTATAGGAGCAAGACCTTTTGTTATAAGGGGAGCGCCAACCACCGCCACTGTTTCAAGGTTTTGCAATAAGAGTTCCCGTGTCTGTTTCTGCTGAGACAGTTTGGCAAACCGCTCTCTTTCTTCCGGGTCTATATATTTAATATACGGCACTAAAGCCTGTGCCGCACCAAAGGCACCAAAAACATTCGGATGTTTAGCGATAAAGGATTGTTCTTTCATTTTGGGTTTCGCCAAGCCCTTATTAAACTGGTCGGGACTCAACACCTTTGGCACCGCCCCACTTCCAGTATATTCGTCAGGAGATAGGATAATGCTTTTGGAGGTATCCTTTAAGTATTCTTCCGGAGACAGGACAACGCTTTTTGTAGTGTCTTTTAAATATTCATCGGGAGAAACTATTGTCATTTAATAACACCTATATCTTTTAGAACATCCTGTACAGTTTTTCCCTTTGCGTTAGCGGCGTCTTGGATTTTACTTGGTGTCCACCCTGCTGCCTTTGCCTCATTTGATAGTTTTATTATTATGGTTTCCTCATCATAGAACCGGCCCTCGCCCTTGTCCCAATAGGCAACCTCGTTTTTTGTGTTGATTGAATTAAAGATTTCTGCGTTAGCTTCATAATGCATCTTGTCGTCTTTATTAGTGGTCAAACCAGTTCTGATCTCACCCGCAGTAGCCTTTTTCTGGATACTGAACTTCTCTGGTGCTATGTTAATATTCATAGCCCCCGCTTTCTTGGCTTCGTACAATTTTGATACATACTCTGGTGATCCTCTTAATTCTGGAACTAATTTGCCATAATGTTGCATTTCAAAGTTTTGTACCGCTTGACCAGCTCCATTTTTTAAGGACTCCTTATAAAACGCAAGCTCTTTGCCTCGCTGAAGTTTCTGTCCAGGTGTTTCTGCTATCTTCTGATACACCGCCGCCCCCGGAACATCTGGTGTGCGGATAGCCTCCCCCCCTGGTCCAACCCCTGTGATGTTTTTCGTTTCCGTACCTTTCATTAGCTTTCTTACAATATTTTCCGCAGCGGTCATTTCAACAACATGATTGACTCGCTCTGTCTGTAACCTTTTTATGTCTTCGGGTTTTAATTTTAATTCTGGATTTTTAGAATCGGCGTCGATCTTTTCTATTGCCATCGCTGCGTTTGTGCCTTGCATTTGTGCAAGATCAAGTTGAGCTTTGTCAT
>JAHISN010000074.1 GCA_018818265.1 Patescibacteria group bacterium
ATATCAAAGAACAGGAAGCAACAGAAACAAGTTTTGAGCAAGGAGCGTTTTAATTTATAATTAAACTACCCACGATGATTTGGATCGCCTTTGAGGCGACCCCACTCATCAAGCCACCGCCTTTGGCGGGGGTGTCTGACTCGCAACAATTTTAAATCTATTAAATTTGAAAGTTTGTTTGGTCGGGATTAGAGTCCGACCACTATATGTAACATTTGCCTTGACAATAGCAGGTTATTTGTTTAAACTATCAGGAAAATCCTTGTTAAGTGCGATATCGTTAAATAGGGGTCAACAAATGGCCGCCAGCTTAACTGGATTTTCTCTGGAGGAACAACGATGTCCAGTAAAACGAACAACGGACGTCAGAAACGAGAGAAAACCATCGATCTTAAGAAGGTCGTGGTTACACCGATGGCCCGCAACACCAACATCGTCGGTTTGCGCGGTCTTCGTCGCCGTCGGGCATGACGATCCGGACAGGGGGAGGGTTACGCTTGTAATCCTCCCCTAACCATTTAGGAGGATGCTATGAACATTAAAATTCACGATGGCGTTTCTGTCATTTATCGGCCGTTAAGAAATAAGACCTATGAGGTTAATTTTCTTTTTAAGGTCAGCGGCCGAATCTTGACCTTGCGCCTAAATCATCCGGCGTTTCTTATCTTAAAAATGCTGGATGGCACTCACGCCTTTAAGGAAATCGCCGAGGTAAACGGAATCTCTGCGCAAGAAGTCCGCAAACTGATGAAAATTTTAAGCCAGCATCGCTTGGTGGACATAAACCATCAAAAAAGCGGCAAACATGAAACGGATGGCAGATTTAAAAACCAGTTAAACTTTTTTGCGGACTATGAAACCAAAAACCTGAGCCGGCAGGATATGCAGGATCAACTTAATAGGTCTAAAGTGGCGGTTATCGGGCTTGGAGGAATCGGCAGTTGGGTCGTTTATGGGCTGGCTCTTGCCGGAATCAAAAATTTTATCCTAATTGATCCGGATAAGATTTCCCTATCAAACCTGAGCAGACAAGCCCTATACGGTATCGCTGATACTGGTAAGTTTAAGGTCGATGTTATGCGTTCAAGGCTGGCACTTTTAGACCAGACCACGGATTGTCGTATAATAAAAAGAACAGTGAAATCACCGGCGAACGTCTCAAATTTCACCTTTAAAGCCGATCTGGTAATTAACTGCGCCGACAATCCAGCAACCGATCAGGTAAACAGGTGGGTTACCGACGCTTGTTACTCTGCTGGCCAGCCGCATATATTGTGCGGTGGTTATGACGGACATTTGAGTTTTCTCGGACCTACGGTAATACCTGATAAATCGGCATGCTGGTATTGTTATGAAAAATCGCTTGATGCCAGACTTGCTGCCTATCGGCATCTCCAAATTACAGAGAGTGAAATTGAAGGCGGCAGCTTGGGAAGTATCAGCGCAATAACGGCCAACTTTCATGTACTTGAAGCCGTTAAAGTGCTTACTGGTTTCAGTAAACCATTATTGAGGAACGCTGTTGCCGAGATTGACTTTCATCGGTTTCAACTAAACCTCAAACGATTCAGGAAACATCACAGCTGCAAAATCTGCAACGGAGGGAAGAATGGAAGATGACCAAACGAAATACATACTATCCAAGGATGTGGTAAGGGAGACGTCGGGCGCATCGCACCCCGTGCTACGTAACTCTTTTACCGGCATGCGTTTGAAAGTTTCTACGGAAACAATCAGACTGCTGTCAGCTTTCCAAGACAAGGCAATGACCAAAGCCGAAGCCGCGGCACATTTCCAGATCAGCGAGCTCCAAGGAATTAGCTTGCTAAACGGTCTTCTCGATCAAATGATCGAGAACACAATCCTGCTTCCGGCCGAGAACGCCCTGCGTTTCCAGTATAACCGGCTACAAAAACTGCTCGAGCAAGATCCTTTCGTTTTGCCGAGATTGACTTTCTGTGATTGCCCCAGTGTGCGGCTAAGTAATCTGGCAAAGCGGATGATGGTGATTGGCGGAGTACCCATTGATGCCGGAACCACGGTTATTCCGGGCGCTCGGCTGGCACCCGATGTTCTAAGGGAGACATCAGCCCAGTTTGCCACGTTTGAAAGAGATTTCGCTTCGGGTAAAGGTAGTGGTTGGTATAATGCCGATACCCAAAGCGTCATATTAACAGGCGCTAACGTAGTAGATATCGGCAATGTGGCAATAAGGCCTGGGGAAGATTTAATGTGTGTATACCAACGCTGCTACTATGGAGCCACCGAGATTCTCAACAAGAAGTGCCTGCCTATTTTTATAGGCGGCGATCACTCAATATCAGCGCCGTTGATCAAGGCATGCCATGACGTAGTGGGAGAAGAAATAATCGTCATTCAATTTGACGCCCATACTGATACCGCCGAATGGGATCCCTGCCTGCCAAGCCACCATGGCAACGTCATTAGTAGGATTTTTGCCGAGAGTGAAAGAGTTAAAGTAATGCAATACGGCGTTAGGGGATTTTGTGGCCGGTTATCTGATGACCCCATGTACGTTACTTACCCACAAAGACAGCTGATATCTTGCGGAAATTACGATGAGATCGTCCCCAGACAAAGGAAGTGCTACATAACCGTAGATGTTGACGTGCTGGATCCTGCCTTTACGCCGGGGACAGGGACACCAGTTCCTTTGGGCATGAATCCTCATCAGCTTTTGGACATGCTGCAAAAGATTGTCGAGTTTAACGATGTAATTGGCGTAGATATCGTTGAACTTAACCCACTTGTCGACATCAACAAAGCTACCTCCAGTCTGTTATTCCATATCCTAATGTGCTTATTAGGGTGGATTGATAAGAGGAGGTAAAATGAACAGTAACTAAAAGGCTGAACCCCGCATGGGATTCGGCCTTATTTTTTTATATAATCAGTTTTTGGAGACAACTACCATCCACCTCAAATGAATATCGGTATTTTTTTGCGGATACCATTTCGGATCAAAATCAAACCATAATCTCAAAAAAACCAATTTGTCTAACTTGATAATTTTACCGCTTTCCGGTTCAGCCAGATAAATGTCTTTGGTTGTTACTTTATCCACCACGCTAAAATGCCCAATATAGCCCCTTAGCATCCAAGAGACAATAATAACGTTTTCCGGTTTATTATACTTTATCAAATCAGACCAAGAAGCGTTGTTTATTACTTTATTTTTCAAGCCCAATTTCCTTAAAGTTTTCACCAAATCTTTGTTATACAATCCCCCCTTTTTGTGGTATTGGGACAGATTATTTATCTTATTCAAAGATATAGGTAAGTTAAAATAAGAAACCGCCATTTTAAGGGAAGCCGGGCCGCAGGCAGAGCTGTCTTTTTGTTTAATGGGTTGTATTTTCATATGCTATTTTATGTGGTTAGATTAGCATAATTAAATAAATTATTAAAGTCATTTGTAAAATAAAATCACCACCATTTACCTGGCGGCCAGTGTGGAGCATTTAAGGGAGCAAATAACCAAACATCCGTTGAATGATTTATAATTAGAGCCAGTGTCCATAATACTCTTTTAATTTTCCATTTCTTTCATCAATTGCATACTTACACCTTAACTGATGAACATAATCAGGGACATAGGTATTTGTCTTGTTAATAATTTTTTTTACAGATATCAAGACTTTAACTACGTTAGGTGATTTTGGAGGAGGTGGCCAATACTGATAATATAATGTACCCATCTACTGGACAACTATATTAGGTGGATATGGTAGAATGAAACCATATGAAAAAGCTCTCACCAAAACAGAAAGCGTCTATCGCTTTAGCCGCCATTAGGGGTGAAAAGATTTCCAAACTGTCCAGTG
>JAHISN010000075.1 GCA_018818265.1 Patescibacteria group bacterium
ACAATATATTAATGACTAATTAGTACCTCTCGACTAAACTCTTTACAGAGCTTACATCTAAGGCCTATCAAGGTTGTGATCTCCAACCTGTCTAAGAGGATTAATCTTGGGAGGGGCTTCCCGCTTATATGCTTTCAGCGGTTATCCTGTCCTAACTTAGCTACCCAGCAATGCCCTTGGCAGGACAACTGGCACACCAGAGGTTAGTTCGCAGAGGTCCTCTCGTACTATCTGCAACTTCCCTCAATCCTCAGCGCTTGCGGTAGATAGGGACCAACCTGTCTCACGCATATTAATCTTCTTCTGTTACCAGAAGTATGGACTATATCATCTGCCAATGTAAATTCTACATTGGAGACCGACGTATTATAAAGGGTTTTAACCTTTATCTATTAATCATATAAACGAATGATTAATAAGTCTCTACGGGGTCAATCCAGCACATAAATTCTTATGTGCGAGACGACTTCCCTCGATATTATCCCAGCACACGACAGGTTGTAGTGCAAGGACTTCATCGATATTAGTCGGTTTTTACACTAAACATCACTGCTTAGCGCCGCCGTTTTGACGGTCTGAACCCAGCTCGCGTAACACTTTAAATGGCGAACAGCCATACCCTTGGGAGCTGCTTCACCCCCAGGATGTGTTGCATTTTACCCGCTATTTCTAGCAGAATAGACTATACCACCACCCACAGATATTCTGAAATATCAGGGGGATCGGCGTTTGATAATGGTTGTCCAACTTAGATCGCCACTATCTCACCTACTTATTTTAAAAGTAGGTTCAGTCGTTACGGGGTCAACCCAGCACATAAATTCTTATGTGCGGGAAGACTTCCCACGGTATTACCCATTCTTTAATTTTACCACAAAAGAATTTGGGCTTCACCGTTATGAGCCGATTTTAGGCATCTACCTCTCGGTAGAAGCGGCCAATCACTGTTAGCCGACATCGAGGTGCCGAACAGGGCCGTAGATATGGCGTATCATTCCATTATTTCTAATGGCACAGACTATATCTTTACCCAGCCATAATGCTGGGCATTGGCGTATTATGGTAGATTATACCCTACCATCATTCTACTCATTCAAATGGGTAGAATAGTCGTTACGGGGTAATTTATAAAGCATACTTGGAACAAAGTGTGAGCGTACTAATCTCTGCAATATGGGCATGCTTTCTGCCCTTATCCAGAGCCAAAATTTATCTTGCGCTCTTTGGATATTACACTTTATGCCAAATTTATCCTTAAAACATTTTTGGATTCTAAGATGTTCAGAATAATTGAAGCTATGGGAACTGATCCGAACACAGCCCTTATCCTTTGAACCATCATCCATTATCCACACTGCCAACCCTAAGGGGGTCAATATCTCCTTAATGTTTTCGGGTATTATCTTGGTTTTTCCTTTGTAAAAAACCTTTCGATACCAATCGAAAACAGGATTAGTTACAGTGCGAAAATAGTAGGCATTTCTACACAACTTAGGTGGTGTGTTTACCAAACTCTTCATAATCTGATATTTCCATTCAATATAATCTTTTTGTCTAACACCGTGATGCAATCGTAAACAATAACCTTTTGTAGTTTGCAATAAACAACCATCACCTAAAAGGGTGCCTACTATAAACTGTTGCTGGGAAGAGGTCAAAGATTTTTTCCTCATTTCCCAGATCTTTTTGGACTCCATAAATTACTTCCCACGGTATTACCCGCTACTTCTGTGATTGTAATATTGTAACATAGAAATAACTTGGGTTTCACCGTTATTAGCCACTTTTTCATATCCGATTGCTCGGATAAGGAGCCACTTTTGACTCTCGGGCCCTACCAGCCTGTTCATGTTTTTACATGGACTATATCTTCACCCGCCTATCATAAGATACAACGGGGTCGGCGTATTATAAGAGATGTTCTGTTAAAGAATCGCTCTTATCCGCTACATAACATAGCAAGTCTCTACGGGGTCAATCCAGCACATAATTTTTATGTGCGGGAAGACTTCCCACGGGGTTACCCTACACCCCAAACTTTCGTAGGGATTCTCCGTTATAAGCCGATTTTGATTCAAGAGATTACTCTCTTGGGGGACAACAACCCTGTCCTATTATTATAACATAATGGTCGGGTCTATCCCCGGGGTAACTTTTGTTTGATGATCTTCCTCGGTTCTATGAACCAAGGTCGGTTCACTAAGTTCCTCTTTCGAGACTGCGCGGCATATCCGCCTTGCAGTAAAGCCAGCTTATGCCTTTACACAATCACTCCGATTTCCATCCGGAGTTAGCTGACCTTATAAACTTCTCCGTTACTTTTTAGGAGAAAAGCGCCCCACTTAAACTACCCACCAGACACTGTCCCCCTCCCCAATTTTGCCACCGAATATCTTCGCGAAGTGCGTATGCCGAATAGGCATACCCTTACTTGGGCGAAGCGCTTCGCCCATAACAGGATGCACCTATTCGGTGCGCGCGCTCCGCATTTACATTCAGTTGCAAAATTGGAGAGGGGTTAGAACTAGGGTTTTGAAAGACGGGTATTCCACTGTTGGCTCCATCCCGACCAAAATCGGGACTTCAAAGCCTCCCCGCTATTCTCTGCATCCAAAACCAAAGACCAATATCTAGATATAGTAAAGCTCCCGGGGTCTTTCCGTCTAGCCGCAAGTATCCGGCATCTTTACCGGAACTGCATTTTCACCGAGCACCTCGTCGAGACAGCTCCCCAGCCGTTAAGCCATTCATGCGGGCCAGAAATTACCTGGCAAGGGATTACGCTCAGGACTGTTACTTTCCCCGCCTCGGGCGGGTACTGACCCCAGCACATAATTTATGTGCAGGGCGGAGCAAGTATTTAAACTCACTCTCTCTACCTCGCGGCAGAGCTCGGACTATATCTTACCGCTACTAAATTTTGTTTTACCGAAATTAGCGCGGTCTCGGCGTATAGTCTCTGAGGGGTCAACCCAAATAAATTTTAATAAATTTATCGAGCGACTTCCCTGCTGATTTGCTGCACTTGTAACATTTTTACTCATACTTTTGAGTAGTTCAAGATACACAGCTCTTCCAGCATATAGCCGAGTTTTACAAAAGCATCGTTGATACCTTTGGACGATTCAATGTGTTAATCTCTTCTCTTGAAGAGCTTGCAGTCGCCTGCAAGATCGGACTATATCATTCCAGCACTTAAGTTTAAGTACTGGATTCAGCGTATAGTCTCTGGGGATTCTTTTAGAGTCCTATTCTACATCGCATAAATTATATTTTCTTTTCCTGCCTCTTCCTTCGTTAAGCTTATCTCTTAACCTGCAAATTTCTATAAACCTTTCTTTTTCCATCCTAACGTCTTTATCTAATAATCCTACAATCTGACAGAAGATAGAGAAATTTGTTTTTGACTTTGAGGAAAGAAACGAGAATCTTTTGAAAAAGGGTATGATTCTTTCTTTTATTGCGGAGAGGTTTTCTACAATATACATATTCAATCCATCTTTTCTCTGCTGTATCCTTCCGCACCTTAAGTATTTCTTCATTAGAAAGAGCATAGTTTTGTCCCTTTGAGATACATTGAATATCGGCACGATTCTCCACTTAAGCCGATAATCATCTCTTTTGACCAAAGAAACATTGAAGCTTCCTTCGCCATCAACAAAACCTGCTATGTAACACCCTTTTTCTGGCGAAATCTTCTTAAGCCATTTTTGTTCCATGTTTTTTTGACTTCTTTTGACTCTAAAAGTCTTTCCTGCGGATTTTCTGCACTAATAGATTTTTACTGGCTACTGCGATTTTTTAGCCGAGTACTATGTAGATACTAACCAGATGTTCCCGCATATAGCTGAATTTTATAACTACAACCGTCCTCGCTATAGTTATCGCCGACGTTTACTGGCGCTTCGCTCACTCAGCCGCGCGCAAAAGCGCGAGACCGGCGAGGTTAACGTTCCAGCACTGGTCAGGCCTCAGCCCCTATACATCCTCTTGCGAGTTGAGCAGGGACCTGTGTTTTTGATAAACAGTCGCCAGGGAAACTTTCGCTGCGCCCCCCACCAATTTTGCCACCGAATATCTTCGCGAAGTGCGTATGCCGAATAGGCATACCCTTACTTGGGCGAAGCGCTTCGCCCATAACAGGATGCACCTATTCGGTGCGCGCGCTTCGCATTTAGATTCAGTTGCAAAATTGGTGGGGGGAGACCTTATCCCGAAGTTACGGTCACTTGATTGCCGAGTTCCTTGACGAGGTTTCACTCGTTCACCTTGGCACACTAACGCCCACCCACCTGTGTCGGTTTTTGGTACGGTTCCAATCCTTTTGACTCTTGAGAGCTTTTCTAGGAAACTTGCTCAGCGGAGTTCACCCGTCCGAGGACGGGCTTCCTGTCAACCCTTGCTAAAGCTCAGGCTGACAACGCGAATCCAATAACTCGCCCCGCTTACTAAATTCCGCACTCTCTTGAAAAAGAATCGGAGGGCCGGAATATTAACCGGCTATCCGTTCGGATACGCCTTTCGGCTTCTCCTTAGGTCCGCCTAACCCTTGGCTGATTGTCATTGCCAAGGAAACCTTGGGTTTACGGTGTTCCGAGTTTGCATCGGAATTGTGGTTACTCATGCCAACATTCTCACTTCTCTCAACTCCACCAAACCTCACGATTTGGCTTCAGTGTCGAGAGAACGCTCCCCTACCAAAGCTCGTGCCTCGCTCCCGCTCACCACTCGCTCAATTTAACAACTAAACAAACGCTTCGCTTAAACAATTTAACAAATTTTATGTTTAATTGCTTAATTGCTTAATTGAGTTCGTGTCGAACAGAAGTGAGGCACGAACAGTTCCTATCTTCGGTATTAAACTTTAGCCCCGTGAATCTTCGGCGCAAAATCCTTTGACTAGTGAGCTGTTACGCACTCTTTAAAGGGTAGCTGCCTCTAAGCTAACCTCCTAGCTGTCAAAAGAATCTCACCTCCTTGGATGCACTTAGTTTAAATTTAGGGACCTTAGATGAGGATCTGGGTTGTTTCCCTTTTGACTACGAAGCTTAGCCCTCGTAGACTTACTTCCCCATAAAATACGTTCTGGTATTCGGAGTTTGGTTGGAAAATCCGGGCGAACCCAAGAAATTCCATCCAGTGCTCTACCCCCAAGAACATATGAGGAGCTAGCCCTAAAGCTATTTCGGGGAGAACCAGCTATTACCAGGCTCGATTAGCTTTTCACTGCTTACCCCAGGTCATCCCAAGGAATTGCACGACCTACGGGTTCGGACCTCCCCCCATCTTTCGACGGGGTTCATCCTGCCCAGGGCAAGATCGCCTGGCTTCGGGTCTATAGCACACAACAAAGTCGATAAATCGACTACGCACTATTAATACTCGGTTTCCCTACGGCTGCGCCCCATAAGGGCTTCGCCAAATTGTGCACTATAACTCGTTGGCTCGTTCTGCAAAAAGCACGCCATGACCTCCGCTCCTCGCTACCGCTCGTCGCTCACTCAAATTAACAACTAAACAAACGCTTCGCTTAAACAATTTAACAAATTTTATGTTTATTTGCTTAATTGTTTAATTGTTTAATTGCTTAATTGTTTAATTGCTTAATTGCTTAATTGAGAAGCTCCGAACAATAGTGAGGAGCGAAAGCTCTGACTCATTGTAGGCAAGATGGTTTCAGGTACTATTTCACCGCCCTCACCGGGCTGCTTTTCACCTTTCCCTCACGGTACTGGTTCACTATCGGTGACCGGTTAGTATTTAGCCTTAGCTGATAGTTCAGCTTGATTCCCGCCAGGTTATCGTGTCCGGCGGTACTCAGGAAAAATCTCAAGAAGCATAAAATCGTTTTCGCTTACGGGGCTATCACCCTTTTTAGCCGCTCTTTCCAGAGCATTCAGCTAACAATTTTATGAATTACTTCCTCAGCAATCCAGCCCTCTAAGTATGTGCCGAAGCACAAGGCCTAAAGGGCAAGATCCTGATGAAATTCTCCTACAACCATCATTCGCGCAAAGCGCGGATGATTTTGGGCTACCTCCTGTTTCGCTCGCCGCTACTAAAGGAATGTTCGCTCCTCGCTACCGCTCGTCGCTCACTCAAATTAACAACTAAACAAACGCTTCGCTTAAACAATTTAACAAATTTTATGTTTATTTGCTTAATTGTTTAATTGCTTAATTGCTTAATTGAGAAGCTCCGAACGATAGTGAGGAGCGACTTGTTTTCTTTTCCTCTGGATACTGGGATGTTTCACTTCTCCAGGTTTTGCCACGCCGCTCCGCAACGAATTCAAAATGAAAAACGAAAAAATCAAAATGACAAACCAGAATTCAAAATTAAATCTCTTTCATCGCGCGAAGCGCGATACCTAAATTTTACATTTTGACTTTTAATTTTTGAGTTCGCGACAGAACGGCGCTTGCGACGTTTTGTCGTCGCAGGGTTTCCCCATTGGGAGATCTTCGGGTCAAAGGTTGCTAGGCACCTCACCGAAGCTTATCGCAGCCACGCCACGTCCTTCATCGCCTTCCGGTCCCAAGGCATCCACCATCTGCCCATAAAAAAATAAAGTTACCTCGATTTCCTTTTTAAACTTCCTTAACTTTCCATATTTACTTTTCAAAGGACTTACCCATCTGGCTTTCTCTCCTGCTCTCTTTACTATCAAAAAACCGCTCTCAGTGAAGCGGCTTTTTGAGAATCAAAAACAATGCATCATATGCCGCTTCCTTGTTTTTTCCTTATTTCCGAACGAAGTAAGGAATCAAGGTTCTGCCAAAAGCAGGTTCTTATATAATCAGTAATACTATTTATCATAGCTACAAAGCAGTGTATCAAAAATTAAAATCTTGTCAAGTTATTTTAGGTGGATTAACTTATCTTGAGAATTTCCCCTTCAGCTCGCGCAGAAAATTAGAAGCTGATTCTTTTCCGCCCAGGCCGAATGACAATCCGCCGGCAATGGCAAGAAAAGCCACAATGCCCTGGAAAATAACCAAAATTAAGCTTCGGCCAATGCCTAACTGGATTAAGATTGCGGAAATGCCGAATATCCAGATGGCCCATTTGGTGATAGTGCCGGCTAATTTGCTGTAGCCGACCTTGGTTCCGTGAACGCTTGCCCTGACCAATTTTTCAGCAATTGAAGCAATAATGACAGTGGCCACAAAAATTAATACCGCCGCCAAGAGATTTGGCAGCCAATTAACCACTTGCCCCAAGAAAGCGCTGAATTGAGGAAGCCCCAGAACCTCTACCGAAATAGACAAAACCACTATCACGAGAATCCATTTTACCAATGACCCGATGAACTCGGATGGCTTTGCTTCAAATTCCGCTTTTTCCAGGGCCTCCGACCATTTCCTTACCTGAAAGAATTTATCAAGCATTAGTCGCTTCAAAACCTCCTGGATAACTCGCCCGATAAAAGCGGCGATCAGCCAGCCGATAATGAAAACAATCAGGGCTATGATTAATTTGGGAATGAAATTTAAGAAGCCAACCCAAAAATTTTCTATGCCGCTCCACGCTATTGTTGTCCAAGCATCCATATTTTTTGTTATTTAAGATTTTTATTTAACTTTTATCCGACCTTTGTTTCGCCATCTTATCTCAAAACAATGCCCTCCGACACAAGACGGCTTAACTTTGTATTATGATATTTTACCTCAATTTCCAGAAAATGGGCTGTGGAAAACTTTTCCTCAAAAATTACGAACCCGCCTGCAACGCTATGCCCGCCAGAAACGCTGTATCTACTGCGGGCTGGCGTAGCATTGCGGGCAGGGCCCGGCCTCGTAGTGACTTTACTCGCTAATTTTAAAATCTTGACAGATTTTCTCTTTGGCGGCAAATTCTTTTTCAAAAGAAAACTGCTAACGGGATCTTCCGGTAGAGACTTGCGTCCTCTCGCCTTCGGTGGTCCCCTAAACCAAAAAGAAAATCCACCAAAATTAAGCGGATTTTGTTCGCCTTTCTTAGGATTTTTCTTTTATAATTCTTTACTTAGGATAGGTATAATCTACGTTAGTCGGATAGGCTTTCCTATCGCTGCAGGTGACACTATAAATTGGCCCATAGGAAGAAAGTGAAGTTACATTCCAGTCGGTATTATTAGCCGGATCGATATATTTGTAAACTGTTTTTCTCGACCTGTTATATTTATAACTCTTATATCCGTAACTACCCTGGGCACATTTACAGAATTTTTTAGCCTGATCAGCCGTCTGATAGAGATATAGATTTGTTGTTCCACTCCAGCATTTTACAGCTGTTGGGCATTGAGTTATTCCAATAGTACAAGTCCCCAAACAACAAACACCACCTGTACAAGACGTATTATCTGCCACTAGTTTATTTTCACAAACCTTAAGCCCCTCACTGCAAGTATCTGTAGTACACTCATTGCCGTCATTACAAACTACTGGAGTTCCTATCTGACAACCCAAAGTGGCATTGCAGGTTTCGGCTCCGTTACAATATAATCCATCATCACATAGGGTATTGTTAGGAGTATAAACACAGGCATCAACAGTCTCATCACAACTATCAACTGTACAAGCAACCCCATCTGAGCAATTGATAGGAGTTCCGGCCTGGCAAACGCCAGCAACGCAGGGCTCGGCTCCATTACAATATAAACCATCACTACAATCTGCATCAGTGGAACAAGTTTTGACAGCTGTCCAACCCAAGGCAGCATAAGCATCAATTAAGCCATAGCCATAGGTATTGCTTGGGCAGGTTCCACCTGGACATTCTGCTGTTTTCTGAAGAGCGGCTCTAACTTCATCAGGAGTAGTTGCATTTCCTTTGGCAAGTAACAAAGCAGCAACACCTGAGACATGAGGGGCAGCCATTGAAGTACCCTGGAAGAAATAATAAGCAAAATTACAAACTGCCCGAGAACTGCTGAATGTCTGTTGCAAAACACCATCGGCATAGCCATCCTTATTTTGATCCAAATTGTTATTTCCTCCCGGAGCTACTAAATCAAGAGATGGTCCATAGTTAGAATAGGGAGCTTTGGTTTCATCATACTGAGTAGCGCCGACAGCAATGACATAATCATCATAGGTAGCAGGATAAAGACAGCTCGCGGTATTATCATTCCCACAAGCGGCGACCACTGTCACTCCTTTTTGGTAAGCATAAGCAACGGCATCTTTTAAGGCAATTGAATCAGAAGTTCCACCTAAACTCAGATTAATCACTTTTGCTCCATTGTCAGCAGCAAAACGAATACCAGAAGCAACATTAGCATAGTTACCACTACCGCGCCTGTCTAAAACTTTAACTGGCATCAAACAGGCATTAAAAGCTACTCCCGCTACTCCGGTAGAATTATTTGTACTTTGAGCCACTGTGCCAGCCACATGGGTTCCGTGATTATTGTCATCATTGGGATGGCTATCATTATTAACAAAATCATAACCCGGCACAAAACAAGTTTGATCTAAATCCGGTGCCTGACAATATTTGCCATAAGTTTCGTAGGCAATTCCGGTATCAACTATGGCCACCACTACCGAAGGAAAACCAGTAGCAATATCCCAGGCTTTCTCCATTTGAATTCCGCCATAAACAGGATTATCTAAATGCCACTGGTACTTATAATAAGGATCATTTGGCACCATCAAGGCATAGGCAATATAGTTTGGCTCGGCATAAATAACATCGGCTCTCTTTTGATAATTTCCTACTTTTTCTTTAACCTTACCTTCTGGAACCTTAATTACTCTAAATGGCTTTTCATCTCCCTCAAACTTCACAATAATTTCATCTGAAACAAATCCACTAGGCATGAATACCGGTGAATTATCTATTGCTTGATCGGGAACTTCAACCTCTATCCCGGAAGGTAAAACTATTGCTGGTTTTCTCCCAATTCCCTGCGCTACTACAATCCCACCAATTGCTAGAGCAACCAATCCAATTAAAACTCCTAAACTTATTTTCTTCATTTTTAATTTTTAATGGTTAAATTAAATTTTAAATTTTTCGACCTTTATAATTAAATTAAAATTTTAAATGATTAAAAATTTTCTTTTAAAAATGTGATTCGAGCTGATATTTTTCCGGTTCTTTGGCAGTTTTTGAAGAACACGGCGAGCCGTCAAATTTTTTGAGCCTCCCCGCCGCCCCGAGCCCCGAAGCAGAACGAGTTCGCTACGGGGTAAACTCCGCGAGGAGCGAAAATCGTCCGAGCTAATTTAAGAATAGTCCACCATTTCGGATATGTCAAGGTTTCCGCCTCGCCGCGAAGCGGCGAGGCGACTAATCAACTTTGGTGGACTTTGTGAAATTTTATTGGAACCAAATTATAATTATGTTAAAGGATTTTACAAACTTAATTCCCTATTTTCCAAAAACAACTTAAGCGTTGCTTTAAATCCTCCACAGTATTTTTTATCATCATTATCGGTTTTCATATCATCCCAAATTTCCATCGGGTCAGCCCAAAAAACTCCTTCAACCTCACCCGAGTTTAATTGACCAGGATTTGTCTTACAAACAAAAACTTTAAACCTGTGCCGGATTTTCCCAATATTCTCAATCGAACTACAATCGCCAATTTCTTGCAAATCAACTCCACTCACGCCAAGCTCTTCTTCTAGTTCCCTCTTGGCAGCCTCAAGATAAGATTCTCCCACGTCAACGTGTCCTGCCGCCGAATGATCAAGTCTGCCATCGGTTCTTTTTTGAACCAAAATTTGATTAGTATCATTAGTAAGATACACAACAGAAATTCTATGCAGTAGCCCTTCTTGGTGCGCTCTTATAAGAGAAACCTCTCCTAAAACGTTGTCATTTTCGTCTACCCAAATTATATTTTTATCCATAGACATATATAGACTAAAGTAGTTTATTGCGGATTCTGTGGACTCGAGCGGATTCGAACCGCTGGCCTCCTCATTGTCCCGAAATTGTCTGCGAGCTGTTAATGGCGAGCAGGTATAATTTCGTGGGTCCCGTTATCTTCGCCTCGGTTAACTTAAATTATGGACCTAGGCAGAATCGAACTGCCGTCTCCGCTTTGCAAAAGCGATGTTCTACCGTTAAACTATAGGCCCCCCGAAAAACAAACGTACAAACAGTGTCCCGATTTTATTATGGCTTCGCCAAAATAAAATCGTGGATCCCCGACCCCGACTTTAGTCGGGGTCGGGACTCTACCAACTAAGCTACGAGCCCGTTTTAGGTTTTGGGATGATTGCTGGTGGGCGCGGATGGACTTGAACCATCGACCCCGTCATTATCAGTGACGTGCTCTGGCCAACTGAGCTACGCGCCCATTAAAACAACTATAAACTTCTAATCTTTACTAATTCCTCTATTTTTACTCGTTTTTTCCAGCTCTTAATCTGTAATTCTCTGTGACGAGATTCTTTCAATGTTTCAAATTCTTCGTAATAAATGACGCTCCACGGAACATATCTTTTCGTCGATTTTACCATTAATTTATTGTGCTGAAATAATCTCGTATTTATATTTTTACAACTGCCGATATAATATGAACCGTTCTTTTCTGATTTTAATATATATGTATAAAACATTTTAAAAATCTCGAAAATATACAAGTGGTGTCCCGATTTTGTTTTGGCTTCGCCAAAATAAAATCGTGGATCCCCGACCCCGACTTTAGTCGGGGTCGGGACTCTACCAACTAAGCTACGAGCCCATGGATTTTTATAAGTGGGCGTGCGTGGACTCGAACCACGGACCTCGTCTTTATCAGAGACGCGCTCCAACCAACTGAGCTACACGCCCATGTAAAATTATTTATACCGTAAGGCATCCAAGGGGTCAAGTTTAGCCGCTTTTCGGCCCGGGAAAAATCCGGCAGCCAAACCAACAAAAGTGGACACCACAATCAAGGTGATAATAAACCAGGCCGGATAAAAAAACAAACTGATGGCTTTTCCTCCGAACGCTCCGGCAATTACATTTATCACCAAATTAAACAATAATCCTCCCAAAACCCCCATTACTAAACCGGAAATCCCCCCTAAAAATCCCATTACTGTGGCTTCGCTCATAAATATTATCAGAATATCCTTTTTTGAAGCGCCGGTCGCCCGCATAATCCCTATCTCATTAGTGCGCTCAAGCAGGGTGACGGTCATTGTATTGACCATGCCGATGGCGGCCACGAATAAGGCGATGGCGCCGAAAAATCCCAAAGCGAACTGTATTCCTCTAAAAATTTGATTTGCCTGGCTCACTGTTTCGGATAAAGAGGTGACCTGGAAACCCTTATCAATCAAAACGCCGCTTACAGAAATTATACTGCTTTCTTTATTCACCCTGACCTTGGCTGACTCGTATTCAAAAATATTGACCTTCTTTTGCAAATCAGCCAACGGGAAATAGATAAAAACCGATTCTACATCTCCAACCACTCCCACAATTTCGTACTTATCGTCAAATTGAACAAATTCTTCACTGCCGGCACTGGCCTCTCCGATTGTCCCGGAAATCTGTATCCCTGTTCTCTCGCCGATAATTTGATTATTGCTCTCTACCCCAAAAAGCATCACCACGGCCTCTGAAACCACTATTTCTTTTTTCCCTTTTTCCGCGGCTCGGCCGTTCTTAATATTGACGCCTTCGTATTTCAAATAATTTTCATCTATTCCCTTAAGGATGATGTTTCCGATTAAGTCCCCCATTGCGATTTGGGCTGGGTAACTGACAATCGGAGAAATATCTTTAACACCGTCGATTTCCTTCATTTCTGTCAAGGCATTGTCGTTAATGACAATAACATCCGGCTGGGTGCTGGAAATAGTCAAGCTTAACAGCGTATCACTGCTCACGATATTGGATAAGATTAAATGTTGAAAGCCGTATCCCAGGCCGATTAAGAATAAAACCGCGCCTGTCCCGACGCCCATACCTAAAATGGTCAACCAGGTTCTAGTCGGTCTGGTTCTAAACATCCTCAAAGAAAGTTTTAATGAGTCCGCAAATTTCACGATTGGGATAATATTACTTCTAATTTTTTCGCCAAAGTCCTTGCCGTACCGCGCTTAAGTCCGACTCCGCCGTCCTTGACCGGCCTGTCAAGATGTTCCTGGAACAATTTTCGGTCCCAAGTCCCTTTTATTCTCTGCTCTATCCCTTCTTCAATTCTCTGCGCCCTTAGATAAGAAAGCTCCCCTTTATAATCCTCCAGCAACAACCTTCTTAACTTCATTATCAATTCTAATTCTTGGGAAACCGGAATTTCTTTTCCAAGTTCTACTCTCAAGGTTTCCGCCCCTCTTAAAAGTTCCTTTATTTGGTCCACAAATCTCTGGGCGGTCTGCTTGTACAGCCCCACTCCGCCATTTTCAATCGGCTTATCCAAAATTGAATACAATTGCTCAAAATTAATTTTATTCTCCAAAAGGTCTTTAATGGATTTCTCTAAAATCTCGCATTGATATTCGCTTAATTCCCGGGTCAAATAATCGGCCAAGACCTTTGCTTTCAGCTCACCGACCAAAGCATGCGGGTACATTTTTGCCATTCTGAACAGCGCTTCATGAACCCTCTCCCTTTCCGTCATTTTCCGGAACTGGCGCTTTTCCGGATTGATTACTTCGCGGACGATTTTTCCGTCCTGCATAAAATAGACCCGGTGAGCGTAATGCAAATATCGCTGGTCATGGGTGACTAAAATGATTGTTTTCCCGTCTTTCTCATTGATATCCTTCAATGTTTCCATTACTGTTTCCGCTGATTTGCTGTCCAGATTGCCGACGGGCTCATCAGCTAAAATTATCTGAGGGTTGTTCATCAGCGCCCTGACAATGGCGGCTCTCTGCTGCTGGCCGCCGGATAACGCAGACGGAAACTTTTTGCTTTGGGGCCAGATATCAAAACGCCTTAAAAGCATTTCCATCTTTAATTCTCTTTCAGTCGGCGCTTCGTTCATAAACATTTTAGGGAGCATCACATTCTGGGCAATATTCAAGGTGGGGATCAGATGATAGGCCTGAAAAATAATGCCGACTGTTTTTCGGCGGTGCTCCACCAAATCATTTTCCGTAAACTCCGAAATATCGCGGCTGTTTATAGAAAGGGCGCCTAAACTCGGTTTTCTCAAACCCAAAACAACATAAAGCAGAGTTGATTTTCCGCAACCCGACGGTCCGAACAGCACAATATATTCTTTCGGATATATCTCTAAATTGACATCATCCAGCGCTCGGTTCTCGTTGGAGCGACCCGCATTATAAATCACGCTCAATCCTTGGGCTCTTATTATGGGTTCCATTGTTTTATCTTAATCTTTTTGTCCATCCGAATATCTCTTCAAAATTCCTGATTATCATTTCAAGCACGCTCTCGGTGCGCTGCGGAGTAAGGATAGTGAATTCTTTTGACCGGGCAGTATTACCGGCCGCATCCTTTGATTCTACCCAGAACCGATAGACCGTAGAGGGCTTGAAGCGAGTGGTTACCACCACATGTTTATTAGTCAAAGCCGTATCCAAGGTAGAACTAAACACTTGAGCGTCTGACAACGAGCCTTCTTTCCAGAAAATCTGGCTGGTGGCCGGCTCATTGGTCTGCCAGTCAATAATGGTCTGGACTTTTAACTCTTGGCCCGGATAAAGGGTGGAATTGGCTCTCACTTGAGTGATCATCGGAGCCACGCTGTCTTTGCCTGTAGTGAATTCAATATTGCTGCTTCTGGCTTCGTTGCCAGTTTCATCGCGGCAGATTATTACGGCCAAATATTCGGTATCAAGAGCGAGATTTTCCAGTTTGAAAGTGTGACCCTTGACAAAGCTCTTATCACCTTGGCTTAAGGTCTTGCCGGTCTTCAGGTTGGTATATTCAATGACCGAGCTGGCCGGGATGTTGGTATCCCAGGTAAAGGTTACGAAGTTCTGCCCGATCTCCGACATTTTTAAGTTAATAATCTCTATTCCAATCGGTCTGGTTTTGAATGTTGCGTCAGCGCTCATAGCCACCGGGCCTATTTTCCCTTGCGAACGAATTTGATAATGATAAGTTGAATCCGGCTTCAAGTTTAAAAGTTCGACAAAGTGATAGGTGGCCAATTCTTCGCGGTTTCCGACCACATACCGGTAAGCGTCAGGAAAACCGGCATTATATTGTTCGGCCGGGGAATAGGCGACAATGCTGTTGGCCGGCTGGTCAGTCACCCAAATTACCCGGGCTGAATCAGAGGTGGTCTCTACCACCGGATATTCTCCGGCAATGAAAGGCGGTTCCATAATTCTTTGAGCGGTTTCTTCAATAATGGCGTAAATATCTTCCAAATCCTTCACGGTGGTAATCCCTCCAATTCTTTCAATAATCTGTTCGATGCTGATTTCGCCGGTCGGCACTTCAGCCACGCCTGACAAAGTGGTAATGCTGTTGTCCGTCCCTCGGCCAATGTTCCCCCAATCATCAATAGAAACCGCCCGCAAGTGATAAGTGGTGTTTGGAGATAATCCTACCAAAACAATGGTATGCTCTATTTCCGTTGCCTCGTAAAATCCTTGCGATTGACCATAACTGGCGGTCTCGCCATATTCCACCATTCCGCTCGCCTTTTCATCGGTCTTCCAATAAACCCGGGCCGAGGTAGCGGTTATTTCATCTATCTTTAAATCAGTGATTACCGGCGGTTTTTGGTCCGCTCTTTCATAACTGATTCCACCGCCTCCGCCTCCGCCGATATAAACAATCTGGCCCGGTTCTTTGGTGGTAGTGAAAGTATAACCGCTCCCTGAATTGTCATCGGTGGTGGAATTATTGGCGGCGTCTTTGGAAATAACTTTGTAATAATAAGTGGTTTCGCGCTCCAAACCCGCAATTGTCACGGAATGCTGGTAGGTTAGGGTGGAATCTTCGGTTGTTTGGGAGCCGTATGTTGTGGAAACGCCATAAACAACCTGGGAAGTTGATAATTCATCTGTATTCCAAGTAATGGTTGCAGATGTATCTGAGACAGTGGAGGCCGCAACGCCCGAAATAACAGGACCGGTAGTATCTGCTAATGTGGTAAAATCGTAGTAATTGGCGCCATTTTTACCAATAACAGTATTACCCGCTGCATCAAAAGACCTCACCTGATAATAATATTTGGTACCACCTGAAAGATTGGATAAAGTCACTGAATGGCTAGTGCCAGAAACGCTAGCACTGCCAGCTATACTTCCTAAAGAACCACTTATTCCGTAATCAACGATAGAACTAGCTGACTCATTTGTTGTCCAACTAATAATGGCGGAAGTAAGGGTGATACCAGATACTGTTGGCCCGGAGATAATTGTGGGAGCGGTTACATCTCCTCCAGCTGCTGAATCAGTTGTAAAAGATTGAATTGACGAATAGCCGGGATTAGAAGATGCATCTCGAGATATTGCCCTATAATAATAAGTGGTTTCAGTAGTTAAGGAAGAGATTATAACCGAATGCTCTTGTCTTAAATCAGTTATTTCTGTAGTGGTCGCAGAACTACTTAAATCCGAATTCAGCGAATATTCCACCTGACTTTTAGCTGCCTCGTCTGTGGTCCAAGTAATAGTAGCTGAGGACTGATCAATAACAGGGACCTCGACATTACTGATAACCGGTGGCGTAACATCAGCAGTGGCAGTGAAACTATAGAAACTTCCGCCATTATCATCTATCGTAATATTACCCGAAGAATCTCTTGATTGAACTTGGTAATAATAAGTTGTTCCCGGGGTCAGATTAGAAAGAGAAACAGTATGAGCAGTAGTGGAGCTGGCATTGCTTCCGGCCATATAAGATAAGCTGGAAGTCGCGGTACCATAAGCCACTATATTGTCCGTATTTTCATTGGTAGTCCAGGTTATGTCTGCTGTTGTCAAGGTAATATTGGCTGCCTGAACATTGGAAACTACCGGTGGCGTTATATCAGCGGCTGATTCGGTGGTAAGAGTATAATCCTGCGAAACCGCCTCGTTGGCGTCAGCATCAGTGGACCTTACCCGGAAATGATAAGTGGCTTGGGATAGAAGCCCCACCAAAGTCACGGAATGGGAGGTTACAGAATCATATTGCCCCTGCGAATAACCATAGGCAGTATCCAGCCCGTACTCCACAAAAGAATTAGCGCTTTTGTCTGTATTCCAAGTAATGGTGGCGGTGTTGGAGCCGGTATCAACAATCTGGACATTGGAAATCACCGGTGGATCCGATACGGAAGTAAGAGTGGTGAAAGAATACCCTTGTCCGCTGTTGTTATCAATTTGCTGATTACCGGATGGGTCTTTTGATTTCATTTGGAAATAATAAGTCGTATTCGGGGTCAAACCAACTAAGGTCACAGAGTGAGAGGTGGTCATTGTCGGCAATCCTTGTTCATTTGAATAAGTGGTGGTAGCAGCGGAAAAGCCGATATATGAATCCGCTACTTCATCCGTATCCCAAGTAATGGTGATGGATGTTTTCCCCGGCTCGCCTATTTGGATATTGGAAATGGTCGGAGCCGTGCTGTCGCTCGGGTCTCCGCTGGTGGTAAAGGTATAATCCCCGGAAATGCCTTCATTACCGGCTCCGTCCACTGCCCTTACTCTAAAATGATAAAGCGTGGCCGGCAAAAGGTCTTGGGGCAAATTGACCGAGTGCGAAGTTACGGAATCATTCTGTCCGTAGATTCTGCCGTAAGAAGTGGATAAGCCAAACTCCACAAAAGAAGACGAGTTTTCATTAGTGGTCCAAGTTACGGTGGCGGTGTTGTAGGCAATGCCGGAGGTGGAAACATTGGAAATGCTTGGCGGAGTAACGTCTTCGCTGGAAGCAGTGGTGCTGAAATTATTTTCCGCGGAGATTGATTCGTTTCCGGAAGAATCGATTGAGCGGACCTTGAAATAATAAGTGGTTGAAGCATCCAATCCGTGAATAGTAATCGTATGTGAGGTGACATAAGTAAAATCGCCCTGCAATGTGCCTGAGCTGAATCCCGGACTAATTGAATATTCCACAAAAGAAGTGGATGATTCATCGGTGTCCCAGGATATGGTCGCGGAATTTTCGGTAATATCAGAAACTGTTATTGGCGTAAAGATAAACGGGCCGGTCTGGTCAGGGGTCGCCGTGGTAAACTGGCCGATGGTGGAATCAGAACAATTATTGGAAGCGTCGCAGGAATGGGCCTTGAAATAATAAGGGGTTGTATGATTCAGGCCGGTAAGCGTCACCGAATGAGCAGTAGAATATCCGCTCACGCCCTGAGTCGCGGAGCCCCCGGGGACCGAAGCGTTAGTGGAGTAAATCACTTGCGAAGTTGATATTTCGTCTGTGGTCCAAGTAATAATAACCGAATTGATGGTCGGCGTGGAAGTGGCGACTCCGGATATTGTCGGTGGAACATAGTCAGCCGGATTTCCGCCGGCCTCCATTGATACGGTGGTAGAGTATTCAGAATTATTAATAATATCGTCAACCGAGCGCACTTTGTAATAATAAGTATTGCCTTGAACAAGGTCAATTTCCAACTTGTAATTAAGATTAATATCAGTAATGGTGTCATACAAAGTGAAATTGGTTCCGTCTATTGAGCGGTATAATTCATACCTTATCCAATCAGAAACTGTGGCTTTGTCCCAGGTGATAAAGATTCGGAATTGACTGGTGGTGGCATTAGAAACATCCTGAATAAACATATTGCTCGGAACAGCCGGCGGATTATTGTCCAAAGTAATGGTGTCAGTATAGGGCCCGATTTCATTGCCCTTGGTATCTTTAAATTTTACATAAACCGTTTTCACGCAGCCGTATTCCTGGTCGGCGCAGAACTCGTCCAAAGACCAGGTGGTTGAAGATGCGTATGACTCATAAACTTCAGTATCAAAAGTGCCGTCATTGGATAAAATAAACTCCAAAGCAGTATCGTCGGTGCTAGCAAGATGAACAGTGTTGCTCAAAACATTGGTCTTTTCTATCCCTTTGCTGGTAGTGGCGTTTCCGTTGATGTCTATGCCTGTGTTGCCCACGGCGGTTAAGCCGACTACCGGGTCCTTAGTATCAAACTCAAAGACCGAAGAATCCGCCAAGCCCCCTTGCCGGGCAGCATTGCCGTCATTCGCCACCACCCTGATTTTAACCGTGCTGGCCGCATAATAGCCGTCAACATCGGTTTTCGGTGTCCAAACAATTGATTTTCCGCTTCCCGCAGACACGCCGGCGCCGATGTCTCCGGTGGTAGTATTGGCTTTAATCCAGACCGTTCCACCAGACGAATGAGTCGTCTTGTAATAAATAGTATTATTGACGCCCCGTGTGCACCCTATTAAATCATTGCCGCTCTTTCCGCTGTAAGTTATCTGTTCCGAATCAAGTTGAATGGTGCCGGAGTTGGCTAAATAAGTGGCATCAGAAACAGAAATAGTGGTAACATCTGCATCAATATCTCCGTCTAAAGTGATGCCCAAATCGTAGAGCAGATAAATCGTGCTGGTCGCTTCCTCGGCATCGGTCCACTCATAAGTGACATTTACCGCGCCGACCGAATCCTGCGAAGCAGTAACATTGGAAACCGTGGGTGCGGTGTTGATGACATAAGTCATTGTGACATCTAATAAAATCGGACTATGATCCAAACTATCGGTCATCAAAAACACTTTGTATTGAATCCAATGGTCGTTGCTGGCGTCTTTGAGCATATCATCTATGGCTTCTCCGCCCGCGCTGTCGGTAAAATAAGTGCTGGTAGCGCATCCGGCTCCTCCATTATCCGGCCCACACCAATCGCTCCACGTATCCGGCGCATCATCGCTATTATCAGCCGGGGTGCCATTGTCATTATTGGTAGCGGTCCTTACTTGAAATAAAATATCAGTGCCGGAATCCAGGGTTTCATTCCAAGAAATTTGAGCCAAAGTAACTGCCGGGTCGGTGGTGTTATACGGCGAGGAAATAAGAGGAGCCATAGGAGTAAGTGGATAATGATAGATTGTGTCCGAGAAGGCCTCTCCGTCTCCATCGAACCCGGCAAAAAGATATATTTTATTTTCCGAAGAATTAAACGCTGCCGATGCCCCTTTCAAACTTTTAGCCAGAGAGTTGCTCTGCGAAACAGGACTGGCGGTGCCATCAAATCTTAAAACTTCATCAAGATAAATTGAGGTATCGCCGGTCAGCCGATAACCTCCAAAGATATACATTTTCTTAATGCTCGCGTCTCCAAAACTGTAATAATACTCTGCTGTTGTATAGGCCCGTTTGGAAGGCAATGTGTAGGCCGTGAGAGTAGCACCATTCGCTGCATTAGCGGGGTCAAAAGAATAAATTTTGTCAGAATAATCTCCGGCAGTGTTATCGTAGCCGCCGAAAATATAAATCAGGCCGTTGACCGGATAATAAACCGCTGAACTGCCTTTAAGTTCCGGCAAAGAGCCGGCAGTAATAGTGGAAACAGCGCCGGTGGACGGATTGAATTCAATAATCTCGTCTAAATATGTCTGGTTTAGCGAGCCGTCTAAATAAAAACCGCCGAAGATATAGAACTTACCGACATTGGGGGCATAAACCGCGGGCGCGTATTCCCTGCCCGAAGGCAGAGAATAACCTGTGCTGGTAGCGTTGCTTGAAGGACTGACAGGATTAAAAGTATAAATGGTGCTGTTGAACTGGGAATTGGTGTTGTCGTATCCGCCGAAAATATAGATTTTCCCGTCATTAGTGTTTAAGTCCGCGGAGTGCCCCCTTAATTGAATAGGCAAAGTCCCGATGCTGGTGGTGGTGGCAATATCAACAGATGAATCATACTGTACTATATCTGTTAAAAAATGCGGGTCGTTAGAGCCGTCTAAATAATAACCGCCTATGATGAAAAATTTATTGGAGGTGGGGTCATAAACCGCCGGAGCATCATATCTACCAGTCGGTAAGGTGGCATCTTTGGGGGGTAATGTAGAACTTCTGTCATAACTAATTTCCCCCGCCACAGACACCTTAATATCATCTGGTTTTGACCAATATTTTGTCCAGTTGGTTTGATTAGTCGGATGCAAAGGATAATTTGCCACATCCTCTCCCCCGGACCAATCGGTCTGCGTCCATTGATATGTGACGCTGGAAGTGAAATATATTCTATAAAAAAAGAATGTTCCC
>JAHISN010000076.1 GCA_018818265.1 Patescibacteria group bacterium
CGGGTGAATGAATTTGAACACAATAAATGGATCAAGTGACAGTCCACATTAATTTAGGCAGGTAAAATTGTCGGCTCGTTTTTATTGTGAGCCCGCCAGATATCTTTGTCTCTAGAGTTCCAAAATTCTGTCGTTGACATCGCTTTGGCCTTATTCAATATGTATACTATAGCATGATGTTA
Organism: Patescibacteria group bacterium; assembly: GCA_018818265.1. Classification (GTDB taxonomy): domain Bacteria; phylum Patescibacteriota; class 4484-211; order 4484-211; family 4484-211; genus JAHISN01. The sequence continues at coordinate 183 of JAHISN010000076.1, forward strand.
ATTAACATTCAAGCCGCCTGGGGCTGTTGTCGCCGCCATTAAAGCCTCAATGCCCCATCATTATAAGGCGTCAGTAAAGGGAATGGGGGCTAAGTGCTTATGGGTCATTATTGTCGTACGGCTGTCTAGCTGAATGGCTGTCTTATTGACTTGCCAATAGCCGAAAGGTATTATTCTTTGTAAGAATGGAAAAATTTGCCCTGATACCCGAACCCTTCGGCAAGCTCAGGGTTCAATTCAGCTACCGAAATTGTAGTAGTAATCGGTTTATTGACCACGAAATAAATTTGCCCCTGGCAGATTTAAACGTGGTTTAATTCATTTGGAGAAACAAAGGCGATTTATAATCAAGCTCTGATACCAGAACTGCCTTTGGCAGTTCGGTACAGGGCTCAATTCGGCTAACGAAATCGCGTTAGCGATTTCGAGCCTCATTGAGGAGGTGATACAGTATGCAAGTAAAAAAAAGAGATGGTAGTTTGCAGGGGTTTGATCGGGAAAAGCTCAAGGGTAGTGTGGTGGCGGCTGGGGTGGCTGATAACGAAGCCGAGTCGCTAACCGCGGGTGTTGAAGTGTGGATGGAAGGGGCTGCAGTTGACGGAGCGGTTGAGTCACAGGCGATTTGGGAGAAAGTGTATGGTGAGTTGCAGGGCTTGAACTCAGAAGCGGCGGAAGCTTACCGTAAATTCCGCGGTTAGGTTTTTTTTGTTAAGGTTGTAATGGAGTAGGGTTCAACCCTGTGCAGGGTTGGGCCCTATTTCTGTGTTATGGTAGAATCTTTTTAACATGTTGGTTGACGGTATTATCGTTAAACTAGAAGAAAGCGGGCTTACGGGAAGGGGCGGAGCGAGATTTCCTACGCATCTAAAGTGGAAGATGGTTAAGGAAGCCAAGGCGGAGAAGAAATATATTATCTGCAATGCCGCGGAGGGTGAGCCGGGAGTGTTTAAAGACGGTTATATACTGAAGAATTATCCTCAAGAAGTTGTTCAAGGCATAAAGCTTGCTCTGGGAGCAATTGACAACAGTACCGTTGCCGTTTCTGCCTATATTTACCTGCGTAAAGATTATTACCAAAGATTCAAAGAGGAATTAGAAAAGTTGACAAAAAGTCTGCCGATTACTCTCTTTAAGAAAACCGGCGGCTATCTAGCAGGAGAGGAAACCTCGCTGTTGGAAGTTATTGAGGGCAGACGGCCAGCGCCAAGAATTAAACCTCCTTATCCTCCGCAGATAGGTCTTTTTGGTTATCCTACCTTAGTTAATAACCTGGAAACTTTTTATCATGTGGCTCAAATTGCCGAAGGTAAATATAAAAAAACACGCTTCTATTCTATTAGTGGTGAAGTGGCTAATGAGGGTGTTTATGAATTTCCAGAAGATTATACTGTTTCACAAGTTCTAAAAGAAACCCAGAACTGGCCTGATTTCCGGTTTTTTATTCAATCCGGTGGCGGTGCTTCGGGCGAAGTTTTATTGCCCGATGAATTGGAGCAGACAGTTAGGGGACAGGGGGCGATTGTAGTCTATAATCGGCAAGAAACCGACCTTTTTGCGTTAATGGAGAAATGGGTCAACTTTTTTCTTAAATCTAATTGCGATAAATGTGTGCCCTGCAGGGAGGGTGTTTATCGTCTGGCAGAGATGATAGAAAAAAGAAAACTAGATAAAGAAATTCTGGATGATATCCTTTTTGTTTTAGAAGAGACCAGTTTCTGCGCGCTGGGGGAGGGTGTAGTTACACCGTTTCGTAGTTTGATAAGTAAATTGAGAGACGGGTTGGGTCTAAAGGACTGACTTTTTCTTAAGTGCAAGTGTTGGCTGTAGTAGAGTCGGAAATTAGCTAAGGTAGTTAGCCCGACTTCGTCGGGACGGTAATTAGTTCGCTTTCGCCCTTTGGGCTCGGCTCACGGTAATTTTGCCCAGTCAGACTGGGCTGGTAATTAGATTGTTACAATTCAATTACCAACTTAATTACCAATCTAATTACCAACTTAATCACCTGTTTGTTGGTCAGATACAGATGTCTAAAAAGATTAAGATAAAGATAAACAATCAAATAATAGAATGTATTGAGGACCAAACTATTCTTGAGGTTGCGCAGGAAAACGGAATTGATATTCCTGCCCTTTGTTATCACTCCGATCTTTCTGTAAAGGCCAATTGCCGGATGTGTCTGGTGGAAATAGAGGGGCGAGATGGTTTGCACACATCCTGTTCTACTAAAGTAGAGGAGGGGATGAAGGTTATTACAGATTCTCCTAAAATAGGACGGGCGCGCAAAATCAATCTGGAGCTAGTCTTTGCTCAGCATAGGGAGGAATGTAATGACTGTGTGTGGAATTTTAACTGCCAACTCCTTAAACTGGCTAAGAAACATCAGGTTAAAATAGCACGGTTTAGTGATCGCAAAAACGATTTTCCGGTTTACCAGTTTGGCCCATCGCTTATTTTTGACAGTTCCAAATGTATTGACTGTGGCAACTGTGTTGAGGTATGCAAAAAACAGCAAGCAAATTTCTTAGAAACAGAAGAAAGAGGCCATCTTTATAGAGTTGTGCCCACGCAGGATAAAAACAAAGACTGCATTTATTGCGGGCAGTGCATTGTCCATTGTCCGGTGGGCGCTTTTGAAGCAGTAGGGGAGTTTGAAGATATAGAAGAACCTATTAAACAGGAGAATAAGATTGTTGTTTTCCAGATTGCGCCGTCTCTGAGAACCAGTATTGGAGAGGAGTTTGGTCTCCCTTACGGAGAAGTGGTTACGGAAAAGTTAGTGGCGGGAATTAAAAAGCTGGGGGTGGATAAGGTTTTTGATACCAGCGTTGGGGCCGACTTCACTACTTTTGAAGAGGCTAAGGAGTTAATTGAGAAGCTGGAAGCTGGCTGTGGGCCTTGCCTTTCGTCTTGTTGTCCCGCCTGGGTAAAATTTGTGGAGTTTAATTATCCGGAATTCATTTCCTGCCTTGCTACAACCCGCTCGCCCCAGTCAATTTTAGGGGGGCTAATTAAAACTTACTGGGCGCAGAAGGAAGGATTGAATCCTAAAGATATTGTGGTAGTGTCGGTGATGCCCTGTGTTGCCAAAAAATACGAAATTCAAAAAGAGGAGTTAAAGATAGATGGGATGAAGCCGGTGGATTATGTATTAACTACACGGGAACTGGCTCATCTTTTTGTTAAGCATAAGATTGATTTAGTGGGAATTGAGCCTAAGGAGGCAGACGCGCCTTTAGGGATTCCCAGCGGGGCGGGGGTGATTTATGGCGCCAGCGGGGGAGTGGTCGAGTCCGCTCTAAGAACGGCCTATGCCATGATGACTAAAGATAATCCGCCCGAAGTAGAGTTTAAAAAAGTAAGAGGAATGGAAGGGCTTAAAAAAGCGGAGATAATGATGAATGGAAGGACGGTTAGAATTGCTGTGGCTAACGGAATAGAGAATGCAAAAATAATTTTGGAGGAACTTAAGAGAGACCCGCGCAAATACGATGCTGTAGAAGTAATGGCTTGTTTTGGCGGCTGTATCGGCGGGGGTGGACAACCGGTGCCGGCAGATGCTAAAATACGGCAAAAGCGGGCTGAAAGTTTGTATCAAATTGATGCTAAGAATCAAAATCGGTTAGCGCACGAAAATCCGGTAGTAAAGCAAGTTTACAAAGAATTTCTTACTACCGACGAGATAATTCGCAAGATTTGTCACACAAGTTATTCAAAAAAAGAAAGAGAAGTGAAAGTATAGACAGAGTGAGCATTTTGGCGCTGGAATTTGATTTTTGATCATTTGATATTGTTTGTTATTTGGAATTTGTGATTTGGAATTTATTCCTGAGGCTGTCGATGATGTAATTGGCAGAAAGTGTAAAAGCTTAGTATTTAAGTACCTAAGCATTCGAACCATTATGTCTCAAGTAAAAGCTATAACAATCAGAAAAACGGTGGTCCTGGTAATTGCTCAATTTGCCGCCCTAGTAGGTCTGGCTACGATGGCGCCTCTATTGAATCAGCAAGCAGTTACTGGGCCCATAGTTAACGCAACTCTTTTTATTGCGGTAATGTTTTTGGATATTCAGAGTGCAGTTTTGGTGGGACTGATTCCCAGCACAATTGCTTTATCAATGGGACTGCTTCCGGTGGTTCTGGCGCCGATGGTTCCCTTTATTATGGTGGGGAACACGATTTTAGTTGTTGCGTTTAGTCATTTGAGGAAGAAAAATTATTGGTTAGGGATTGTTTCGGCCAGTGTCTTGAAGTACGTGTTTCTATTTAGCACCAGCACGATAGTGATGGACTTACTCTTGAAGAAAGAAATTGCCGCTAAAGTAGCGGTGATAATGAGTTGGCCACAGCTTCTTACGGCTCTGGCCGGGGGAGTTTTAGCGTATGGATTTTGTAGGGTGACATATAGCCGCTTGAACAATGATGGTGAAATGTAGTTTCATAACGGAGTGATCTGCCGAGGTCAGATTTGTTTTATCGTTCAATTACTTAATAACTTAATGGCGAAATAATTTAGTTGGGGGTATGAAATGGCGAGCAAAAGGCGTCGTAAAAGAAATCCACGCTCGGGAAATGGTGGCACCACGAGAGAGTACAGAAGGTGTCTGGGTTGCAATAACTCTACTCGGTCTGGTTGGTGGCAAAGGTGCGGTTTGGCGGAGCGTTGTCCGATTTGCGGCAGGGCTTCTACTTACCGATTTTCGACTCATGGGCTTACGCGTGGAGAGATGTGGGCAAAAAGAAGGAGGTATCAGCAAAACGGTTGGGCTGTAACAACCTGACGGGAAGTGTGGGCGCGAAATTCGCCCGATTCTTCACCACTTCCCGTCATTTTTGTTAGAGTTTTGCACCTTTCGAATATTGTTTACAGAGCAATAAATTCCAAATCACAAGTACCAATTTTCAGACAATATCCAAATTACAATGCACAAAATCTCAAACAGACACAATCCTTGCTATTATGATTAAGATGGATGAAATCATTTTGGTCATTTGTGAATTGGAGTTTAGAATTTGTTTGTAATTTGGAATTTGTAGTTTGGTAATTTAATCACGGGAACCTACGGCACCTATTTAGTAGCAGGGTTTTGATGACTCAGTTATCCCACTCAAGAACTACCCCTCCTGTGCTCTCGTAAATTACTTTACCACTCGGTTTTAGATACTCAGGCGCGCGTTTTAGTAGTTGTTTAATCAAGCTTTGGCCGTTAGGCCCACCGCCGAGTAATGCTTCTTTAGGTTCTTGTTTTACCTCCGGTCTAGTTTCAGCATATTCTCTTTCAGAAAGATAAGGCAAATTGGCGATAATGAGATCTGCTTTTTCCGGCAGGGGTTCTAGAAGATTGCCTTGCAGGAAAGTAATATTGTGGCTGGTGCCGAGGACATTTTGGGCGTTGCGGCGGGCGATCTGGAGGGCGGCGGGGGAGAGGTCAGTAGCGTAGGTTTTAGGTGGTAGGTGGTAGGCCTGCCTCGACTCGCCGTAGGCGAGGCGGATTTTAGGTTGTAGATAGGAGTGGGCGATACTTATGGCAATACAGCCGGAGCCGGTGCCGATGTCGGCTACAACAAAGTTTTTTAATTCTGTAGTAGCGCGCTTTAGCGCGCGATTGCTCACTTGTCGGCGCGAATCGAAATTTGCTAGTACATCCAGGCTTTTATTCACAAGCTGTTCGGTTTCTGGCCGAGGGATTAAAACATGCTTGTCCACATAAAAATCTAATCCATAAAATTCTTTTTGGTGGGTGAGGTATGCCAGAGGAACACGGCGTTTTCTTCGACTAACTAGGGTAAAATATTTACTCGTTCTCGCTGGCCCGACGGGGCGCGTTTCGTTGGCAAACAGCCATGTTTGTGGCTTTCTAAGCACATGGGCTAATAGTAGCCTTGCTTCAAGTTCGGGGGAGGGGAGTGCGGAAAGTTGTTCGTTTGCTTGGGTGAGTGCATCGATTATTGTCATGGGAAGAGCAGGGTTAGCGCGGAGCTGTGTTGCGGCCTGGGAAGGGATATAGGGGCGACCACTATTTTCATGACTGAGCTTTGGCCAGTTCGTCCAGAATAGGGCTAATTTCCCCGGCTAAAATCTTTTCAATTTGATGCCAGCTTTTCTTGATTCTGTGGTCAGTAACGCGATCCTGGGGGAAGTTGTAGGTGCGGATTTTTTCTGATCTTTCTCCTCCTCCAATCTGCTGGCGACGCTTTTCACCAAGTTTCTGCTGTTTTTCTTCCTGCTGTTTTTGGTACAAGCGTGCGCGGAGAACACTTAATGCTGTATCGCGGTTTTTGAGTTGACTGCGGGAGTCTTGGCAGGTAACTACAATCCCGCTGGGTTTATGGGTAACTCTTACGGCGCTTTCGGTTTTGTTAACGTGCTGGCCGCCGGGGCCGGAGGCTCTAAAAACATCGAACTCTAGTTCTTCCGGTTTAATTTCTACAGCTTGTTCCCGAACCTTGGGTAGTACGGCTACTGTGACTGTAGATGTGTGTATTCGGCCAGAAGACTCTGTGGTCGGGATGCGCTGGACGCGATGAACTCCAGATTCGCGCTGGAGGAGGGGATAAGGAAAGTTTACCTCGCCTGCCTCTTGGGCAGGCGGGCGGGGAGGGCTAATAATCTCAAAAGTAACTTCCTTTATGTTGCCAAGCTCCCCTTCGTTAATAGATAGCTGATGAGTTTTCCAATTCTGACGTTCGGCAAATTTTAGGTACATTCGGTAGAGACTGCCGGCGAATAGTCCGGCTTCGTCACCACCGGCGGCGGCGCGAATTTCTATAATTGCGTCCTTAATTGGTGAAGTTTGGGAGTCTGGGTTGTTAGGGGGATTCTCGATAGAACTAATAGTTTCCTCCAAAGCCGTTTTTTGTTCCTGCAGATTGTCTAGTTCTTTTTTGGCCAACTCTTTCATTTCTGTGTCAGAGAGCAGGTTTTGGGCCTCGGTAATTTGGGCCTCAAGGTCTTTAAGCTGAGTTCTAAGGGTGGAGAGATAGTTGGGCATAGGTAATTTGGCCTCGACTTAAGACATCCACATTAAAACTAATGTTCTGAACTGACAAGCTTTAGCTTGTTATCAATAACGCGCTGAAGCGCGTCAGTCCAGGGTGTGGGTATTAATACGTAATTATCAACTTGATCACCTACTTAATTACCCTTCGTTTTTTTTCTTCGCTGGAGTTTTTTTAGGAGTTGGGGTTTTCTTAGGAGATTTTGGGGCTTTGGGGGATTTAGGGTGTTTAGTGGATTTAAGAGGGACTTCTTGTTTCTTGGGCTTTTTTGTTTTTGGGGTTTTAGTTGTTGTGTCAGTGGGTGGTGTATCTAAGGGTTGGTCGATCTGATCGTCCTGCGGTGTGGTTTTCTTAGCGGTCTTTACTGTTTTAGCGGTTTGGGCTTTTATAGCCGCTTCGCGGCGGCGGATAAACTTATCTACTCTGCCTTCGGTGTCCACAAATTTTTTAACTCCGGTGAAAAACGGGTGACAGGCCGAGCAAATCTCAACTTTGATCTCTTTGAGTACCGAGCCGGTAACAAAAGTATTCCCGCAGGCACAAGTTACTTTGGTGTTGTGATAGTAGGTGGGGTGAATGGCTTGCTTCATGATGGGTATTATAGATGGGAAAGAATGAAAAGTCAAAAGTAGTTTATAGTGGTTAGTGATCAGTGACTAGTTACTAGTGATTAGGTTGTAGAAATTGAGACGTATTAGGCCAAAAGTCAAATTCCTCGAAATGGGCAGTTTGGGCAGCTTGTTAGGCCATAATGTTTTTCCTCGAAACGTCAGACGTTTCTCCAAATTACCGTTGCAAATAACTGTTTCTGTAGTTGGTCCGACTGCTTGC
>JAHISN010000006.1 GCA_018818265.1 Patescibacteria group bacterium
ACTGCCGACCTGGGTGGATTGGCTGGTGATTTTGAATTACACGGTGAACGCTTAGAAAAGTTTTACCATTTCACGTACAAAACAGATGGTTATCTTATTGGTCTGATTGAAGAACTAGGGCTTAAAGATACTTTGCACTGGTACCGCAGTTCCATTGCTATTTATTATAGGGGACGGCATTATCCTTTTATGACACCTCTTGATCTTCTAAAATTTAAACCCTTATCATTTTTTGATCGCATCAGGACAGGATTAATCGCTTTTTATTTGCAGCGACTAACTAACTGGGAAAAGATTTCCTCCTATACTGCCTACGACTGGATGACTAAATTTGCCGGCAAGAACATTCGTGATGTCATTTGGACGCCCCTACTTAAAGGCAAGTTCGACAAATATTATAAAGATATTTCCATGGTCTGGTTGTGGAAACGAATAAAAGTGAGAATTGATTCCAAGGAAAAGGGTGAACCTACGGAAAGGCTGGGACAGTTAGATGATGGTTTCTACAGTATTACTAAAGGGTTAGTCAAAAAGTTGCACGAGTACCAGGTAAATATTGTTACTAACACATCGGCAGAAAAGATTATTAAAGACTCAGCTACGGGGAAAGTTACTGTTGTCACCCCGAAAAGTGAATTCCAGTTTGATAAAGTTATTATTACGACCCCTTCGCCAGTAGCCGCCACGCTGATTGCCGATAACAAAGAAATGACAACAGAATATTTGAGGAAACTAAATAATGTGAATTACCTTGGCGCTGTAGTTTTTGTTTTTTGTTCCCGCCAGAAACTTGGCAACTATTATTGGTACAACATTAATGATCCTCAGTCGCCTTTTCTAGTCTTTATTAACTTGACAAAGCTGGTAGGTACGGAAAAATTCCAGGGCAACCATGTGTACTATATTGGCGCCTATGTCCCGCATGAGCACGATTATTTTCAAATGGCTGAGGCAGAGATTATCAACTGCTGGACAAAATATCTTAAGAAAATGTTTCCCGATTTTAAGAACGAACAACTTTTAGAAAAACACCTCTTTAGAATGCGCTATGCCCAGCATAATATGGATGTGGGATACGAACAGAATATTCCGTCTTACACTACGCCAGTAAAGGGTGTATATTTAGCCAACTTCTCCCAGATTTTTCCTGATGATCGGGGCATCAACTATGCGGTGCGTGAGGGAGACAAGATCGCCAAGTTAGTGTTAGGGGATATTATGGTATAATACGCCGATGTTAAAAATTAAACCACCAGATTATAAGTTTTTGCCTTTAGTTATCTAAGAATAGGTCATAATTGCGCTATTATAATCAGGCAACACTATGCTTTACATCATGATCTTCGCCAGTGTAATAATTGGTGTTCTTGGACAGCTTCTAATGAAGCATGGCGTTACCCAATTGGGAGAGGTTTCGGGAGGAGCAGTCCCGTTTTTACTCAAAGCTGTCTTTTCCCCCTGGGTTCTTGCCGGTTTATTTGGTTACGGCGTAGGCACATTACTCTGGCTTTTGATTTTATCCAAAGCGGATGTTTCTTACGCGTACCCAATGCTTTCTTTGGGCTATGTCTTTTTGTTAATTTTTGCTGGTGTCTTTTTAGGAGAGCAGGTTACACCGGTTAGGATAGCCGGAGTTTTGTTGATTGTTGTCGGGGTAATTTTAATTACCCGCAGTTAGATTTGTTGCGCAAACAAAGCCGCGCGGCCGATGCTCGGGTTTTGCCTTCGCTCGCGCAGAAACTCGCTACGCTCAGACAGTCTGCGCTTCGTTCAGTCAAAACCTCTCACATCAGGCAAGGCTGTCTTTTTTTGCCTAAGTTTTGACTAAGTTATATTTTGTTGTTCCTTCAGAACTCTGTTCGCTTCGTTCCATATTTTAGTGTTGCCCTGCTCTCTCAACCAATACCACCATTCGGCGCCCCAGAAGTAAAATTCTTTTATTCCGGTTTGGCGGGCAAAGTCAACAATGCGTTTGAATTGCTCTGGGTTCATGGTTTTAGCTTGTTCTTCATAAGGTAAGTCATATATTAGTTTGGGACCCCACGGCTCGGCCTGTAGTTCCCCGCAGATAACTTCTTTTCCAAAAAGCCAATTGATGATTTGTGCCCTGCGTTTGTAAAAAATAGGTGGGAAGGGATAG
>JAHISN010000077.1 GCA_018818265.1 Patescibacteria group bacterium
GCTGAAGCCTAGCCACTACAATAACAGTAGCGGCGAGCCCACGGCATGTCGCCATGGCATGCTTTAGGCTCGCGTCAGCATCTACAGGGAGACACAATCTTCAATCTACAAATAAATCTACTCCACACAAATCCTATCTCTGATCTTCTCCAACGTCTTCGCCCCAATACCTTTAACCCGCGTAACTTCCTCAACTGACCCAAACGGACGTGCTTCAATGATGCGCTGAGCGTAAACAGGGCCAATACCAGATAAACTCTCCAACTCCGACTGACTGGCGGTGTTGATATTTATCTTACCGGTAATTTGAGGGGGACTGTTTGAAGAACTTGTGCCGGAACTAGTTGAACTGGAGCTGTAGTTTGATGAAGAAGTCCCAGAGAAACTGTTCTGGGTAGCTGGTTGAGCCAATTCCTCCTGTAATTCTTCTACCGTAGGAATATATATTTTCTCACCGTCGGTAACTTTTAGGGCTAAGTTAATATTCTTGGCAACCCAATCCGGATCGGACTTCTCCGAAAAACCACCGGCGCTATCAATAGCATCTTGAACCCGACTCCCCTCCCCTAATTCACACACGCCCGGATTAATAACCGCACCCGCTACATCAATTTTAATTCGGGGTATCGGTGTAACTCCCGGCGTAGCCGCACTCTCCTCCCCAAGCACCCCTTCGCTATTTATCTCATTCGCGCTATTCGCATTATTTGCTATCACCTGAATCTCCTTCTTGGAATCTCTACGGGAAAATAAAAAAGAAAGCAAAATCCCTCCAGCAAAAACAACCCCGACCAAAAATAAACCTATTTCTTTCTTATGCTCCTCTAACAACTTACTGAAAAGTTTATCAATGGAGTTTTGCTGGGGCATTACCCTTATTGTATACCCATTACCATTCAGAATACAACAGCGTATAATGCCCGCCGCTACAAACACACTACTCACACCCCTGCCCATCGCTTTTTGCCATATTTAGATAATCCTGGGAATAGTGGAATAAAAAGGGTAAATGTCAGCTCCTATTTATTTAATTTCTTCGCCAAAAACTCTTTTAGATAGGTGAAGAAATCGACTAATTTATCTCTTTCGTTTAAAGGGACAAAAGGTCGCATATCTAAAACAAACTTCTTTTCTGGAAAGCTCTTAATCCTTTTCAGAATGTCTGCTCCTTTTATATTTTCCAAATGATAATACTTTAATTTTTGCTTAATCAAATTGTCGTCAAGGTGAACATTCTGGGTTAAAAGGAACCATAAATCATATAAATCCCTTCCCTTTTTTCTAGTCAAGATTGCTCTTATCTTTTCTGCGGCTATTTCTTCTTTGGAAAGATGATAGATATATGAATTGAAAAGTATGGGATATTCTGTCTCGATAATTGATTTTTTAATATCAAGGGCTTTTTCTCTAAAAGAAAAGTCTAAATTAATGAAGACTTTATAAGTTAAGATACTTGGGTTGGCAGTCAATAAAAATCTTTTTCCAGTAATTGTTTTTCTCTCTTTAAACTCAACGGTTTCTTCTGCAACAATTTTCTTGAAGACTTCCCAGATAAAATCAAGAAAATCTTCCTCATCTTGTTCGACTGTAAAATCTAGGTCTTCGGAAAAGCGAGGTGCTTTAAAAATCAGGTGCAGGGCTGTTCCTCCCTTAAATAAGATCTCTCTGCTTTTTGTAAAGGAATAAAGCTTGCTTAAAAACAACATCTGCAAATACTCTCTAAAAATAGTTGTTTCGTTTATTTTGTGTTTTTTAGCCAGAGCGGTTATTTGTTCCTTTGTGATCATTGCTTAATATATTTTCTTAGATTTTTTACCGTACCCATAAATTGTCTCGTTTGGGGGTATTTATTAAGATATTTCCTAAGCATTTTGAAATTAATAAGAGAAAAGTCATATTCATCTACATCAGCCTTTCTTAACCCTTTGGAAGCAAGGTATAGTTGATCTAATAGGGCTTTTTCCGGCAAGGCGATTAAAAAATCTTCTTTCTTTTGATATCCCCAAAACAAATCTTTCTTTAGATGAATATAGCTAAAGATTTTATCATCAAAGACTTTTTGCTGGGGCTTTTTTGAGGTAGTGCTGGCGACTTCGTAGGGAAATTGAGAAAGAATGCCGTAAAAGTTTAGAGCGCTTTCGAAAGAAATGTATGAAGGCTGATAAATAAAATTAGCTAGAGCAAAATCGTTTATTCTTCCATTTTGTAGAGCGTACTTATTTTTCTCAATTTTTATCAAGACCTCATTTTCTGTAAGTCTTCTAATCACGCTAAAGAGCGTACTCTCTTTTCCTATCTCCAAAATGTCCCTTAGCGTTTTTAAGGTAAATAAGTTTAGTCCGGAATTATAGATGTTTTTGGTGGCTGAAGCTAGATTGTACGTTTCCATATACTGTATACAATATGCAGTTTGAGGAAACTTGTCAAGGCTAATCTGCCTTCAGGCTCCGCTCGGCAAAAACCCGGGCGCCCAGCGCTTTTTGGCATATTTGAACAAGCCTGGAAATAGTGGGGCAAAAAGCACAAACATCAATAGATATTCCGGGACAACAATATAACTCCAGCTGACGTGATAAGGGGCGATGCTATCAATAGTCCACATAGCAAAGACATGCTCGTCACCGGAGAAGTTGCTGGTAACATTGGTATAGGTGTCGGAACCCGGGTTTTTCCAGTCGGTTTGAGCCCAATCGGTGGCAGTACTGCACTCGGACCCCGCCTCTGACACATCACACTTTTCGTAATAAATATGATTATCACTGGTATCAATCCAGATCGCATAGAGATCGTTTAGATTGGTATCGTTGGTATTGATTGAGAGAGTGAGATAGGCATTGGTGCCGGAAGCGTCAATAGTTGTAGCTAAAACATCCCAGCCGGTAGATGCATCCCGTCGGCGATAAACAACCTCATCGGTATCTAAATCGGCCATGTAAATTAGGTGAAGATCATTGTTAGAACCAACGACGAGGGAGAGGTTCTTGGTTAGCCCGCTGACTACTAGTGAATCAATGGCATCCTGTGATCCGGCTGTACCGCCGGCGGCTGAGGGCACAAAGTAGTTGTAATAAGCATCTGTGTCATCGGAGAATAGATAGTCAAATTCCGTTTGAGCGGTATCGTTGGTGGATTCGACCAGAATTTCGACTTTGGACATAGTTACTATAGGTGACCCGTCAGAAGTAATATAAACATAAACTTCCAATGCTTGGACTTCAGACCAATCCCACGTGCCACCCGGGGCAGAGAGGGTGGCTAGGCTTCCCCAACCTTCTGTTCCGTCTTTAGTCGGCGTTCCTAAGAGTGTTCCTGAACCTGGTCCTCCATCAGTATAAATGGCCGCATTGATAACTGTATTAGTGCCGGTTTCTGAACCATAGACTCGAGCTTTGACGCTAGAGATAGTTCCTTGATCAGTACCATTAGTGCCCTCGATTTTTAACTCACCAATAGTTACTGTACTGGCATTGATGCTAGTAGCAAAAGTATCCACGTCACCGTCGTCGGCATTAGTTTCACCTACCCAGTAGCCATCACCATCCAGAGCGGGTACATCACTGCCATCAAAATAATATGTATTCGTCTGTACGCGGGCAGTGCCGGAGGAGTCGTAGGAGTTGAGATAGCTCCAGCGGGCTTTGACATCTTGAAAAGTGCCGGTTTCTAGAACCGTTTCTCCGCTCCAGTCAGAGCCGTCATATTTGTCATAAACAATATCATCGTTGTCATCTTCATAAATAACATAAATATCGGTACTGTCGATGGCAATTGAAGGTTCGTAGCCGACGTTGGAGTTAGTAACTGCAGTTTCCCACGATGTCCAGGCAGAGGCATCAAGGTGCTCAACCACTGTTATTGAACTATCTGAATCCACATAAGCAATCCAGGTATTGCCGGAGGAATCGATACCAATAGAACAGCCTCGTTGATTGGCAGTATCGTTTACGGTAGCATCAGTATCATAAGGAGTGCCAAAGGTGGTGGCATCGTTTTGATTTCCTACGGCAGCGGTCAAATCGTCATCTGTTGAATTGATATAGACAATCTCAGGTATATTGTCTTCACTAATAGTTATATCTGTCCAATAACTTAGAAACCCACTCTCTACTGTAGCCGACCCCCAGGGAGCCCCGCCCACCCGGTTGCGGTACTCGACACTGTCTGTACTATCATTATCTTCAAAGCCATACACAATATGAGGAATATCATTATCATCTAAGACGAGACTAAGGCTGTACACCAAATCGCCAGCGCCAGTGATATCGACCACATTCTCTGCTGTCCCAAACTGGCTGGTCGAAGTAGTAAAAGTAACATAATCAATGTCAGCAGGAGAGTTACTATCTAAATAAGCTAAATGGAGAACATTACTGCTATCCACTGCCACTGTTACCGGTTCAGTATTGGCACAAGCTGGTGAATCAATAGAGTCCTGCTGGGACCAGGAAGACCCATCGGCCGATTTCCACACTTCCACACTACCGCTATCGTTAACAACGGCGTATAAGGTTCCGTCAGAAAGTCGCACTATCTGCCTACCAGCTTCAACCGTTTCATCAAACCCTGAATCATCATTAATATGCCCGGCCACATCCAACTGATCCCAGTAAATGTCAGTGCCGTCGGAGTAGAGAAAGTCAATTTTGGGGCCGTAGAAGTTGTTTAAAGAGGAATATTTAGCCTTAGCGTCTTGGTAAGTTACTCCGCCAATAGCAGCCCTCAGAATAGTTTCTCCGCCCCAAGTAGTGGCATTAGCGTCATATTTGTCGTAAACAATATGATTGTTATCGTAATCCTGATAAAAAACGTAAATGTCTTCGTCAAGAACGGCGATGGAGGGTTCATAGCCAACGTTAGAATTAGTAAGATCTGTTGTCCAGCTTAAAGTCCAATCGGCCTGGGAGTCAGCATGCCACGCTAGCGTCACATTATCATCAGTTCCATCATTATCCGCTCCGTCTTCATCTACATAGGCAACCCAGGTATTTCCCACAGAATCAATCGCAATTGAAGTTGAGGTTTGATCTGAGGTGATATTAACATCGCTATCAATATCGTGAACCGTAAAGCTAGCCGCATTGTTGGCATCCCCCTCGGCTGCAGTTAATTCGCCAACATTTACTTGAAATTTATTACAATAAGAAACCTCTGGTACGTCATCCTCGTTAATAACAATATCCCCCTTAGAAAATGGTATGGTTCCGCTAGATGCCTTTGTTTCAACCGTCACTGGTGTCTTCCAACCACTGACATTATTGGTATATTTAACATTCACATCTAGTGTTTCTATGCCCACTGAATTATCGCTCGTCATTACCACATGAACTTTATCATTAGAATCAACCGCAATGGCACCGTCATTGGCCGTTGTGTTTGCTGTATAAAGAGTTGTTGTTGACCCAGAAAAAGTACCGCCTGAAGTTGAAAAACTGGTATATTTATGAACAGTGCTTGAGGTCTGATAATAAATATGGATCGTTCCCGTGCTGTCAATAGCTATCGCCACATCGCTTACATTGTAACAAGCCTCTTTATGGTCGGAATCTTGCTCTTCCCAATTAGCGCCACCATCCTCTGATTTCCACACCTCAATATAGGAACCGTCGCGAATTACGGCATACAAATCCCCATCCGAAGTTCTTACCACCTGCCTGCCGGCGCCGGACATGCCGGCCGGATCACCATCATCATCAATTTTCACTCCCCCCGGCAGGCCGGAGGCTTGGATAATGAGAGAAGAAGAGGAGACAGAAACTGTACTCGAGGCAGTTTCCTTCATAATAGTGTCCAGGTCGGCGGCGGCCGAGGGCCAGTCGGTATTACTAGCCAAATCACTGCTCCGGTAGCGGGCATAACTGGCTGTAGTGGCATTGAGTTCACTGGTAGTGGCGTTATCTATTTCATCGGTGTTATCAACATCTTTAAGCTTGGCATAGCCAGTAGTACCAGAGGCCGTTTTGGCGGTCGATTCAAAATAGTAGCCAAAAGTGCCACCGGACCAATTGTCAGGATTAAATTCATTGTCAAAATCCCGCTCTACATATGTGTCACTCGTTTCGGTATTCGAGGTATTAACATACTGATGAACCATCTCAATATCTGTCAGGCCGCGGGTATCGGTAGTTTGTTCAATTATGATTTTGGCAGTGGCTATAGACCCTGTATCGGCCGCTGTAGTATGAACGCATACATAATATGTTGTGTCATCTATTAAAGAAAGTGCGCTAGAGCGTTGTCTATCCCAAGTGACATCAGTTACCGACACTTCACTGTTTGATACTTGACTGGAACAGCTATCTGAAGACAAAGCCGCGTAAGATACGGCTGCTGCATCAGAGCCTTTTAAAGTAGCCTCAAAATAAACACTCACATTACCAGAAAATTTGTCTTCGTCCCACTGATAAATTTTGTGATCAGTTAATAGTTCATAAGCGGCTACTGCGGTAGTATCATTATTCCCCACCTCCACCTGCGTCACTGTATCCGTAATCGTGGGCGCGGATTGGACAATGATTAAACGAGCGGCTTGGATATAGGCCGTGCCGACATCATCCATCCTGGCAAGACGGACCGTGTACTCCTCACCATCTACTAAAC
>JAHISN010000078.1 GCA_018818265.1 Patescibacteria group bacterium
AGAGGCAAATATCGCATGTCGTCAGCACGTTTAAAAAATTGGAATTATGCAAATAATGGCTACTATTTCACAACCATTTGCGTCCAAAATAGGGGTGGAATTGGGTGAATTTGTGGTTATGCCCAACCATATTCACGGAATCGTTATTATCAATAATCCCCCGGTGCGGTCGCAATGGAATAATGTAAATAATGTAGAGACGCAAAATCTTGCGTCTCTACGAAAACGAAAACAACAACCGGGCAACCAATTCGGCCCCCAATCACGAAATTTAGGATCAATTGTCCGCGGATTTAAAATCGGGGTTAAAAAATGGACAACCATAAACAATGTTGATTTTGCATGGCAACCTAGATATTATGACCATATCATTCGCAATGAGAAATCGTTAAATCATATTCGTCAATATATTACTGAAAATCCCGCAAAATGGGCAGAAGACCGTAACAATCCTGAAAATTTATAGTGAAAACATGACCAAACTCACTCAACCGCCAAACAACCAAATTATCATCTACCAAACTGAGGATGGGCAGGCAAAAATTGAGGTCCGCTTTGAAAAAGAAACTGTCTGGCTCACTCAGGATCAAATGGCGGAGCTTTTTGACAAGGCAAAATCTACAATAAACGAACACATACAAAATATTTATGACGAAAAAGAGCTTGTTGCAAGCCAAACAATGAGAAAATTCGGAAT
Source organism: Patescibacteria group bacterium (assembly GCA_018818265.1). GTDB lineage: Bacteria > Patescibacteriota > 4484-211 > 4484-211 > 4484-211 > JAHISN01. The sequence goes on from JAHISN010000078.1 coordinate 698, forward strand.
TTCCGAATTTTCTACCAAACCCACCAATTACTATCACCTTGATGTGATTATTTCGGTAGGATATCGCGTTAAATCTCAAAGAGGCACTCAATTTCGCATCTGGGCGACTAAACGTCTTCGCGACTATATTATCAAGGGCTTTGCGCTAGATGATGAACGAATGAAACAGGGCGGGCAGCGCGCACGCTATTTTGAAGAACTGCTTCAGCGAGTCCGCGATATTCGCTCTAGCGAGCGCAATTTCTATCAAAAAGTAACCGATATTTACGCCACTAGTATAGACTACAGAAAAGACGACAAGTTAACCAAAGAATTTTTCGCCACGGTACAGAATAAGATGCACTATGCCGTGCATGGACACACTGCCGCAGAGATTGTTGCTGGACGCGCCGACAGCGCAAGGCTGATGATGGGGCTAACAAATTTTAAGGGGAAATATATTACTACCGGCGACACAAAAATCGCTAAAAATTATCTTTCCGAAAAAGAGCTTCATCAACTGAATTTAATTGTTTCTCTTTATCTGGACTTTGCTGAACTGCAAGCAACAAGCGAGCAACCGATGAGAATGAATGGCTGGGTAGCAAAACTGGATGATTTTTTACAATTAAGCGAGAAAAAACTCTTAACCCACGCCGGAAAGGTTAGTGCGAAGACAGCAAGTAGAAAAGCGGAAGTGGAATTTGTTAAGTATAGAAAAAAGCAGGATAAACAATATATCTCCGATTTTGACCGAGTTGCCACAAAACTATTAAAGAAAGGTAAAAAACAGACATGACCACACAAATTAAATGTCCCCACTGCAATAAGCTGTTTGAGCCGACGGAGGCATATAAGCATGAGCTGGAGGAGAGATTGCTTAGTGAAGCTCAAGCAAAGCATCAAAAAGAGGTTGAACAGCTAAAGCGCGAGAAACAGGAACTTACTCAGTCCAAAGAAAAAGAGATTGAGGAAGTTAAGAGAAAAACCGCGGAAACTGTCCGTAAAGAGGCTGGAGATAAAATTAGGCGAGAATTGGAAACTAGAATCACTTCAACACAGGAAGAGGCGGAAGCTCGCGAGAAACAAAATAAAGAACTTCAAGATCAACTTAAAGATATGTTCAAGCAGATGCGCGGGCTTAAAGACGAAAAAGATAAACTGTCTATTGAGTACGAAAAGAAGTTATTGGAAGACCAAGATAAAATCAAACAGGCTGCCAAAGAAGAGGTTCGAGAGGAATTGGATATGAAAATAGCTGAAAAGGATAAGAAATTGAACGATGCTCTCAAGGCTAATGAAGAGTTACGCCGTAAATTGGAGCAAGGCTCTCAGCAACTTCAAGGCGAAGTGCAAGAATTAAAATTGGAAGAATTATTAAAAGAGGCATTCCCTTTTGACGAGATTAAGGAAGTGCCAAAAGGTGTCAGCGGCGCCGACACTCTCCAGATAGTCCGTACCCAGACAGGTGTTGCTTGTGGTGCTATCCTTTGGGAATCTAAACGAACAAAAAACTGGTCGCCCGGCTGGATACAAAAACTTAAGGAAGATCAACGAGCGATTAAGGCGGAATTAGCGGTGCTAGTATCGACAGCTTTGCCTCAAAGCGTCCGTTCTTTCGGGATGATAGAGTCTGTATTTGTAACTGATTTATCGTCTGCTTTGAATGTTGCGCATCTACTAAGGCTGCAACTGATGAAAGTACACTCGGCTTATGTGGCAAACAGCAATAAAGCAACAAAGGCGGAGGTGGTCTATAACTACCTTATTAGCAATGAGTTTACGCAGAGGATTGAAGTTTGGGTTGAGTATTTTAGGAATCGGCAGGAAAAGCTAAATAAAGAACGCGTTTATTTCAACAAAAAATGGCAAGAAGAAGAAAAGAATATACAAAAAGTAATTGCAAACACAGCGGGGATTTATGGCGATTTGCAGGGTTTGATAGGAAATGCTTTGCCAAAAGTGAGCTATCTTGAATTACCAGATTCTACAGATTAAAAATGAAGCCGCGGGATTACTCGCCTCGTTTCGATCGAGCTCGCCTCGCTTCGCGGGTCGAAGCGGGTCTAGACGGGCGGACGGGGCTCCGCCACGTGGCAAGATTTTAACTTTTTCCGCCAGAGGCGGACCAGCCTTTGGCTGGAACTCTCAACTTTTTCCGCCAGAGGCGGATCAGCCCTTGGCTGAAACTTGAACCATGCCTGATTTATCAGTTCACCTACTCACAACCTATATCGCCAATCACAAGCTCAAGTTGGAGCCGTATTTAGTTTTAGTCGGGGCAATGTTCCCCGATATTCTTGGGCGGGTTTTTATTGTGCTCTGGCCGCAAAATTATGTGCTGAATTGGGTATCTGTACTTCTGCATTCGCCCATACTGGTTTTATTAGGTGTATATTTAGCAGTAATGCTCTTTAGAGAATCGGAGCGAAAAGTCTGCTTTCTCGCCCTTAGCATCGGCGCTTTGGGACATCTTTTATTAGATATGCTACAGCGGCATTATCGGCCCTCCTATTATTGGTTTTTTCCCTTTACTTTTAGAACTTTTGAAATCCCCCTATTCTGGTCCGATGAATTTGTCCTCACAATTCCTTTCTGGTTTCTTCTGACTGTGCTAATTTGGCGCAGAACGCACCGGCAAAGTTTAGTACGCCGTCCGACAAATTTTGATTAGTTAGCAGATGTTTGTAGCGGCGGCGCTTCCACGCGATGCCGCATGGCGTCGTAGCGCCGCGCCACGTCTGACGTGGCCGCGCCAGAAAGGGCCGCCTTCTTCGGATGCTAGGCTTCAGCCAGAGGCTGATCCGCCTTTGGCGGAAAAGCCTAGCCGCTACAAGCTACGGGCAAGTATTAGCCCTTACAGCCCCGGAGGGAAGAACTAATTTCTGCTATAATGACGGAATGGAGGGGTCGCATAGATGGTCCACTCGCCACGTCGCATGGCGTGGTTGCGCTGTTTTTGTTTGTTGGAGTATCGTGCCCGCCTGTGTTCACTGAGGAGGGGTGCCGGAGTGGTTTAACGGGCTGCTCTCGAAAAGCATGCGCCTCGCAAGGGGCACGAGAGTTCAAATCTCTCCCCCTCCGCCAGATAAAACTTGCAAAGGCTAATTAGAAGGCAGCCTTTGCTTAGTTGCCTCTGGCCACGTTAGTCCCGAGCTTTGCGAGGGATTTTACCGTGGCCACCGCGTGTCAGACGTGGCTCCGCAAATTTAAACGCGATTTTGTCGCATTAAGCTGAGCCGCGCGAAACTCTCATCGCGATGAGCCGCGTTTAAATCCGTTGCACGGATTTATCACGCGGCCATAACTAGACCGTGGCCACCCTGCCACGCTATACACTACGCAATGCTGCATAGCGTTGGCATTGCGTAGCGCATGGCATCGTATTTTGCGATTGGGCCAACTCGAGGTGGAGTTGTATATCGCGCGCGCCGCAACGTTAGCATAAATCGAAAAAAAAGGTATGTTAGAATGTCCAAAGCATGAAGATCTTTTTTATTCGCCACGGGGAAGCCATGGACGATATAAATGATGAATATGGAGGATGGCACGATCCCGACCTTAGCCCAAAGGGATGGGTACAGGCCGTGGAGCTTGGTTTAAAGCTTAAGAGCAAAGGTCTTAAGCCGGATATTATTCTGACTTCTCCCCTTAAGAGAGCAGTTCAAACGGCTCAGGCTATTGGGGAAGTATTGAGCACAGAAGTGGAAGTATTTCAATATATTAAAGAAAGAAACACTTACGGTTTACTTTGCGGTTTGAACAAAACCGAGGCAAAGGAAAATTATCCAGAGCTTGTGGAGGCATATGAACAAGACGAAGAGGTCCTTGGATATGAGTCTTACGAATTTGTTCTTAAAAGGATAAAAATAGCCCTCGAGAAAATCCAGCAGAGGACCGAACAAACGATTATTTGCGCAAGCCACAGCAAGTTTCTAAAAGCTATGCTGGAAGAGATCTTCAATAAGTCAATTAAAGACATGAGCAAAAGCGCAATTATTGAGATTTTAGTCAAAGATAGCAAGCTGGAAATTGTTTCAATGGAGGGTGTAGAAGAATAAAATGGCAGTAAAAATTACTTATTTTGTCCACGGGACCACAACTGACAACGAACAGGGCATTTCTTCTGGCTGGTATGATGTAGAACTTTCCGAGCTGGGAATTGAGCACGCTCTCGCTAATAAGGCGGGTACCGAAGGAAAGCAATTTGATGCTGTTTTTTGTTCCGATCTAAAAAGAGCCGTTGTTTCAGCAGAGTTGGTTTTCAAAGATAAAGTCAAAATTATTCAAGATAAAAGATTGAGGGAGTGTAATTATGGAAAGTATAATGCCCAACCTTCCGAAATTGTTGAACCTTTGCAAGAACAGGCTATTACACAGAGATTTCCCGAAGGCGAAAGCTATGAAGATGTAAAAAAACGAATAGGTGAATTTCTTGATTTTTTGAAAGAAGATTATGATGGCAAATCAGTTGCAATTGTTGCCCATAAAGCTCCCCAGTTAGCGTTGGATGTTTTGCTTAAAGGCAAGACTTGGAAGCAAGCATTTGCAGATGATTGGAGAAAAAAGAAAGCATGGCAGCCCGGGTGGGAATATATTATTGAGTGAAACTTCGCTCAATAACGGATCAGCCCGCCGATTAGGCGGGCTGGCATACTCCGCTTCAACTATCCGACACACTTTAGTCTTCAAGCATATCTTTAGCTAGCCAAGTGGACTTGGTGCCTCAGTTCGCCCCTTGGTCTATGCAAGGTAAATCACTGAACAGGTGGTGTGAATGTTCTGGCTTTCGAATGATAGAATACCAGGTGGCGGGACATCAAATGCACACGCACGTTAGGCAAAGTTGCCTATTCTCTGAGGGTATAACACACTCGTTATGAAAAAGGCAGTAAAGATCATACTAGTAAACAAAGATAATAAGGTACTCCTTCAACTAAGAGATGCACAGCATTCTCATTCTGGCAGTTGGTCATTATTTGGCGGCCACATCGACGAAGGCGAAACTCCCGCTGATGCTCTTATTCGTGAAATAAAAGAAGAATTGAATCACGAACTAACTAACTTCCAATTCATTAAGAAAACTATGGTTGATACCTTTGGTGAAGTATATTGGTATCAGGGAATAATGAATGTTGGACTATCAGAATTAACATTAATTGAAGGAGATGACTTTAATTTTTTTACTTATGGTGAGTTATCTAAACTGAAAATCTCTCCTGAATCTAAAAAAAGACTAATAGAATTTTTTGAAAAGGAGAATGCGGAGGCGCCACAGCCGCCACAGTAGGATACCCTACGTGGTTTCCTATAAGACCGTGGGGATCCACAACTAAGAAACAGGAAAAATGACAAATATTAAAGGTGTAATTTTAGACGTAGATGGAGTTATAGTTGGCGAAAAAATCGGCATTAATTCGCCTAATCCCCATCCATCTGTTATAAAAAGACTTAAAGAATTGCACAAAAATGGCATAGGAATAAGTTTATGCACAGGAAAGCCTCACTTTGCAATTAGGCAAATCATTAGTAACGCTCAGCTCAATAATTTACATATCACCGACGGTGGCGGAGTAATCATTAATCCAATTAATAATGTCATTATTAAAAAACATACAATAACCAGCGAGCTAGCTAGGCACGTCTTAAAGAAATACTTGGACAATAATGTTTATGTAGAATTTTATACCCCTAAGGGCTATTTTATTCAAAAAGATAAGGTATCAAAAATTACAGAGGGCCACACACACGTCTTGCAACAAGAGCCAATTTTACTCGATAACCTGCCTAAAGATTCAGTTCCGCACGAGATTACAAAAATAATGCCTATTGCCGAAAACGAAACAGATAAAGAGCGGGTCGCTAGCTTGTTCCAAGATTTTCGGGATAGATTAACACTAAGTTGGGGAGTTCATCCAGTTATATTGCCTCTACAGTTTGGAATTATTACCGCGCCGGGGATATCCAAAAAGCAGGGCGCTATTAACATATCAGAAGCCTCTAAAATCTCTTTTGAGAATATGTTAGGAATTGGCGACAGCAAGAGTGACTGGCAGTTTATAGAATTATGTAAATATGCAGCCGCAATGGGTAATGCCAGTCTAGAACTTAAAGACCTTGTTTTAACAAAAGGCAAAGATTGTTCTTTTATCGGCCCATCAGTTGATGAACACGGAGTCTTGAAAATTCTGGACCATTTTTTGGGCTGATTGATATCGAGTTACCGCAAAACAAATTTACATAGTCCCTTGTTGTAGCGGTTGAAGAACACGATCCTTTCTAACGCGGCGCTGCGACGCCATGCGCTACGCAATGCTGCATAGCGTTGGCATCGCGTGGAAGCGCCGCCGCTACAAGTATTCATAAAGCAGAATAAATTCTGCTATTACAAGCAAGAAAGAATGGTATTTCCTGATTTTTCACATGAAATCTTTAATTCTCACCCTCATCCGTTTTCATCAACGACACTTATCTTCTTCCGCTCACTGGTTAGCTCGAAGTGTTGGCCTTAGTGAAGTAGGATGTCGGTTTACGCCGCGATGTTCCGAATATACCTATCAGGCCATAGAAAAATATGGCCTGATAAAGGGCGGCTGGCTGAGTTTTAAGCGTATCATCCGCTGCCATCCCTTTAGTCGCGGCGGCTATGACCCAGTCACGTAAAACGAAAATGTATATGGCCCTAATATAGCTACCCTGAATCAAATTCATGTAGTAGCAGAATTTATTCTGCGTATATTAAGGGTTAATTGTTTGAATCGCGAAATGAATTTCGCTACTACAAAATATTACCTTTTGTTTTGAGTTAGCTGTAGCTACTACTTACGAATATCTTTTATTTTCGCCTCCACGCTTGGTAATTCAAAGTAATCGTTCTCCTCCAGTTGATAGGCTACATCAACTGACTCCCCTTCATTAATTTCTTGGTTTAAATGACCCAAAGAAAAACCAATAGCAGAAATAGCCGTACCCGTTTCCGGGTCCTGCAAATTTAGTTTGAGATGCCGCCCGTCACTGCCAACGGTGCGGATATTAAAAGCGCGAACCTGGCGGCTGGCAAAAACCGGGGATGGGTTGCCAATCCCGTGCGGTTCCAATTTTTTGAGCAAATCAACAAGTTCCAAACCCGCCTGCGGCAGTTCAAGTTCAAGGTCAATTTTCAAGACGGGCTTGCTCTCCCGCAATGAAGTTTCTTTTTGCCCTAACTCTTGCACCCGCTGGCGGAATTCATCTAAGTGCTTGGTACGTAGACTAAACCCGGCGGCCATAGCGTGCCCACCGCAACCAATAAGTAAGTCATCCGCTTGATGTAAAAAGTCAACAATGTTAAAACCTTTTATTGACCGGGCCGAACCTTTGGAAACCTCTTCCTTTTGAGAAATAGCCAAGGAAGGTAAAAAGAATTTTTCAGTAACCTTTGCGGCAATTAAACCAATAATGCCTTCGGGCCAGTCGGAATGAGTCAAAACTAGAATGTTTTGCATCTCCGTATCAACCATTTTTTCGGCCTGACTGGTTGCCTGCATAGTCAGATCCTGACGGCGGGAGTTGAGCTCTTCCAAATGTTGAGCCAGCTGGCGTGCCAGGTCACGATTGTGAGTGGCTAGTAAACGCAGACTGTCTAAAGCGTGGCCTAGGCGGCCCGAAGCATTGAGCCGCGGCCCAATAAGCCATCCCAGGTGATAGGGTGTAAATTCCTTGCCGTCAATTTTTGCCAGTTGGTAAAGCTCTTGCAGACCAGGGCGGGCGGTTTGGGATAAAATTTTTAATCCCTCAGCCACTAGCCCGCGGTTGTAACCAGTTAGGGGAACACAATCGGCCACTGTGGCTAGTGAAACCAGTTCCAAAAACTCCTCGGCGCTGGAATTCAGCAAACGAGCAGACAGTAACCAGGCAACGCCAGCGCCGCTCAGTTCGGTAGTATGTAAAAGAGCATCTACGGAAGGCAGGCGCGCAGGCGGCAAATGATGATCAGTTAGAATAACTTGCCCACCATCATGTCGGAACTTCTCTAATTCTTTTGCGGAAGAAATACCGCAGTCCACAGTAATAAGTAATGGCGGCTGAACAGAAAGGCTCCGGCTAACTTTTTTAACTTCCTGCAGTGAAGCAGTTGAAATTCCATAACCATGTTTCTCGCGGTGAGGAATTAGCGGCCGCACCAAAGGATAATTGAGACGACGATACAAAGTTTCCCATAGAATTGCAGTCGCGCAAATTCCGTCCACATCATAGTCGCCGTGAATAACAATGGGCCGATTTTGCCTAATTGCCTGATTAACTAATCCTTCGGCCTTAACCAGTTCAGCTTCGCTAAGCAATTGACTAACCAGTTGCTGATTTACCTGCGGGTTTAAAAACTCCTCGCTCATTGATTCATTAACTCCGCGGTTTTTCAAAAGCAGATGTAAGATTTTTTCGGGGGAGAGATTTTGCGTTGGGGTAGGGTTGATAATCTGCCAGTACACCGTGACAGTAGTATAGCATTAACTTTTTCTGCTATACTGTTCCTCGTATGATGCTTTTCCACTTATTAATTTTACTAATTTCTTCTCTAGCCCTGATTCAGGCAACGATCAAAATTATCCACGCGCTGGAGAAAATATCGCATTTCTTTGCCCTGCGTGATTTTTCTATCGCCTTTATTCTTATGGCGGTAGCCACTTCCCTGCCAGAACTTTTTGTTGGTATTACCAGCGCGGTAGCCGACGCGCCAGCTCTGTCCTTAGGAAATGTCCTGGGTTCAAACATTGTAAATTTAACACTGGTTATCGGGCTTGTTGTGCTTGTGAGCGGCGGGATTAATGCCCGCAGTATTATTGTGCGCCGTGACGCTCTTTACATGGCTGTTTTTGCTACCGTGCCGATTCTAATGCTCTTAGATGGGCTCTTTTCCCGCATCGATTCCATCATTGTTTTAGTCTTTTACTTCTTATATCTAACACGACTTCTGTCTCAGCGAACTGCCTTTAAGGAACGTCACAACCATGTTACGGCCAAAGAGGCACTACTTAATTTTTGGATTTTTATAGCTGGGGTGGCCGTCCTGCTTTTGTCTGCGGAAGGTATTGTTTTTGCCTCGAAGCGGATTGCTCTGGATTTAGGAATTGCTCTCAGCCTGGTAGGAATGTTTTTCGTTTCTCTGGGAACTTCTTTGCCGGAAATTGTTTTTGAACTAAAAGCAGTTAAAAGGAATCAATCCGGCCTGGCTCTTGGTGATTTAGTGGGCAGTGTAGTAGCTAATGCTACGTTGGTGCTCGGAGTCACTGGACTGATACGCCCAATTGAGGTTGATTTTTTGAATGTATTTTTAGCGCCAGTTATCTATCTGCTTGTTGCGTTACTGATTTTTGAAGTTTTTGTGCGCACAGATAAAAAACTGGTCAGTTGGGAAGGGTTGCTTCTGGTCCTGATGTATATTATGTTTTTGCTTACCGAAATCGGCCTTCAGTACTATCGCCCAGTCTAACCTCAGTTATTGTACGTCATGGGAAGCAGAATAATTTCAGAAAACTAATAATTGCAATCCTGATAATTCTTTGTTACAATACGCACCGCTCATGAAAATGCTCATGCGCCATCTGAATATTAATATCTCTAAACGAGTTAGGAGTTCATTTTTTAGACGAACGGGGATGTTTTAGTCTTCCCTTCGTGTATATTTGCATTACGCTGATACTTTTGGCGGCAGAGCTCTGGCTCTGTCTTTTTTTTTATGATTAAATCACTACTCGGCAAGAAAGTTGAAATGTCTCAGGTTTTCCTTGATGACGGGACAGTAGCACCCGTGACAATTCTAACTGTAGGCCCTTGTTGGATAACTCAGATTAAAACCTTAGATACCGACGGATATTCAGCTATCCAAATTGGTTACGGTCGAAAAAAAAGGCCAGTCCGTGCTATGCTCGGGCACTGTAAAAAGTGTGGGGTTACCCCACGTTTTTTTCGAGAGATAGAATTGGACGAGGAGGAAAAAGCCAAGGTCGGCGATGAGTGCAGGGTGGCTGATGTTTTTTCTGTAGGCGAGAAGGTTAGCATTACGGGAATTTCTAAGGGCAAGGGATTCGCCGGGGTAGTCAAACGCTGGGGATTCCACGGGGGTCCCAAAACTCACGGCCAAAGTACCACCCATCGTTCTGCCGGCTCTATAGGTTCTCAAGGTGTAGGGCGAGTCTTTAAAGGAAAGAAAATGCCCGGCCGTATGGGACGGGACAAAATTACAGTCAAGGGGCTAGAGGTGATTGAGATTGATAAAAAGACTAACTTGATTAAAATAAAGGGAGCAGTACCGGGAAATCGACATGGTCTCGTAATTGTTAAGAAAGAGACCTAATCTAACTCTGGGGCCGCCTAGAATCACCTTGAATATACGGTATGGACAAACCGTAATTTTACGCTTTGCGTTCTGTCTATATTTTTATGCAAACCGAACTTATAAATCAAAAAGGAAAATCAATTGGGAAAGTAGATCTAAACCCTGTTATCTTCGGGGCCAAAATTAATCTTAACCTAATGGCACAGGCAGTGCGGGTTTATCAGTTTAATAATCGCAGGGGGACCGTAAAAACTAAGGCTCGTGGCGAAGTTAGGGGTGGAGGAATTAAACCTTGGCGGCAAAAAGGTACTGGGCGAGCTCGTCACGGGTCTCGCCGTTCCCCAATTTGGGTTGGCGGAGGTCATGGTCATGCTAAAATACCCCGTGATTATAGTTTAATAATGCCCAGGAAGATGCGGCGCAAAGCTTTGTTTTCGGCTATGTCCGCTCAGCTCAAAAACAATAATTTGCTTGTAGTTGACAAAATAGGTCTTAAAAAAATTAGCTCCAGGGAAGCAGCTCAGATGCTAAAAGCCTTATCGGGAGACACAAAAACACTAATTGTACTTCCGGAAAGCAACCCTATTTTGGAAAATTCAATTCGAAACATTCCTTCGGCAAGAACACGCCTGGCGAGAATGTTAAATACGTACGAGATATTGAATTGTGCAAAACTAGTTTTACTGAAGGATAGTATTGAAGTTATGGAAAAGACATTTTTGTAGAGTGCGTTTAAATGTGAAACACTCAAAAAACAAACACCATGAAAATTAACGAAGTAATCATAAAACCAGTTCTTACAGAAAAATCTAGTTCGCATGTGGCACGAAATCAATACACTTTCGAGGTATACCGAAAAGCCACCAAGCTAGATATTACCAGGGTGGTAGAAGAATTATTCGGCGTGGAAGTTTACAAAGTTCGGGTTATCAATCGTCGCGGTAAACGCAAACATGTTGGGCGGACCCGTCGGGAAAAAACCATGCCATCTAGGAGATTTGCTGTTATAACTATCAATCCGAAGCAGAAAATCGACCTATTCGAAGTAGAAGAAGAATCGGCAGGCAAATGAAAGTTTAATGTGAAAACCTATGGCAATCAAACGATACAAACCCACATCCCCTGGCCAGAGACAGCGGGTATCAATAGATTATAGTGAACTGGACAAAATTAAGCCGCTTAAGTCCAAGACGCGGATACTGCCTAAGAAGTCCGGCCGATCCGGGGGCAAAATCACCGTGCGTCATCAGGGCGGTAGGAACAAACGCTTATATCGCACGATTGATTTCGTCCGCCGCGATAAGGAAGGCGTGCCATCAAAAGTTGCCTATTTGGAGTATGACCCCAACCGCACAGCCTTTATTGCACGCCTGCATTACACTGACGGGGAGAAACGGTACATTGTCGCCCCGGACGGGTTAAAAAGGGACGACATCGTTAGTTCTGGGGATAAAGCACCGATAAAGCCTGGCAACGCCAAGACATTAGAGAAAATGCCTCAGGGAACGATAATTCACAATATCGAAATGGAGCCAGGCAGGGGAGCTCAAATCGTCCGTTCGGCAGGTCAGTGTGCGCAGCTTATGTCCACAGACGGAAAGTATTCACAAGTAAAACTGCCTTCTGGTGAGACTCGTTTGTTTTTAAAGAAATGTTATGCTACCATTGGGCAGGTCAGCAACCCAGACCACGGATTAATTAAGCTAGGCAAGGCTGGACGTTCCCGCCATCGCGGGATTCGTCCTTCAGTGAGAGGCGTGGCCATGCCAGCGGGCGTACACCCACATGGTGGAGGAGAAGGTCATACCGGCACAGGTCGCAACCCAAGAACCATTTATGGCAAACCTGCGGCGGGAAAAACAAGGAAGCGCAAGAAAAGTGACAAATTGATAGTTAAAAGGAAAAAGTGACAGCTTTTTTAATATGTCGAGATCTGCAAAAAAGGGACCCTACATGGATCCCAAACTACTAAAAAAAATAGCTAAGATGGAAAAGGAGGGACGGCGAGACGTTATCAAAACTTGGGCGCGGGGCTCGGACATTTCGCCCGAAATGGTTGGACACCGACTCGCTATACACAACGGCAAGCAGTTCATCGAGATATTAGTTATCGAAAGCATGGTCGGTCATAAACTCGGAGAATTTTCTCCAACACGCAAATTTATTTCGCACAGCAGGAAAGGTTATATAAAACCGGTCGAACCAAAAGAATAGCAAGAAGCAGATTCTCTAAACTGCTTGTGCTTCGAACATTTAACTAGAAATGCCAAATAAAGCAAACACAACTGAGATAATTGCGACAGCGAAATATATTCGTCAATCTCCTCGTAAAATAATGGCGGTGGCAAATTTAGTTCGAGACTTACCACTAATAGAGGCTACAGAACAGCTTGAGGTCAGCATAAAGAGAGCGGCACAACCCTTGTATAAGGTTTTAATGTCGGCCATCGCGAATGCTAAGAACAATTTTGGATTTGAAATTGAGAATTTAAATATTAAAGCATTGCAGATTTCGCCCGGCCCAACCATTAAACGTGTTAGCGCCAGGGCAAAAGGCAGAAGTGATGTCATTAAAAAGAGGAGTTCGCACATAAGGGTTGTATTGGAAAAGAAGTAAAAATTGTTTTACATCACTTATAATTCTCATTAAATGGGACAGAAAACAAATGCCTTGGGCTTTAGACTACAAATAAATAAAAATTGGAAATCTCGCTGGTATTGTGATCCACATTCTTATGCCGATCAGGTTTTGCAAGACCTCACAATCCGGCGGTTGTTGACCGAAGAGCTTAAAGCGGCTGGGATTGTTCGTATAGAAATCGAGCGGACAAGTAACGACCTAACTGTTGATATGCGCGTTGCCCGACCGGGCGTGGTTATTGGTAAAGGCGGGAAACGTATTGAGGAACTGAAAAGAAATATTCGGGACGTTATCGGCAAAGAAGTAAAATTGCGCTTTGATGTAAAACAGATAAGAAAATCCGAAGTCTCGGCGCGGTTATTGGCCGAAGACATTAGCCGCCAGTTGGAAAGGCGAGGTTCCTACAAACGTATAATCAGTAAAGTTATTGAGAAAACGATGGACCAAAGTCGTATTGCCGGCATCGAAATTGTCATAAGCGGGCGACTGAACGGAGTTCGAATTGCTCGGACAGAAAAGAAATCCTCCGGTAGTATACCAATGCAGACTATCTCGGCAGATATTGATTATTATCAATCGGAAGCTCAAACTAAATACGGCTTGCTCGGAGTTAAAGTCTGGCTGCACAAGAAGGAAATTGATGATTCTATGGAGAACCCCGCGCTATGATAGCTATGCGCTACGCAATGCTGACATCGCGTGGAAACACGAGGATTCTTATTTATAAGTTATGATGGAACCCAAGAGACTCAAATACAGAAGACACTTTCGCGGGCGGCGAAAGGGACTAGCTCAGCGTGGGCAGTTCATTGATTTTGGCGACATTGGTTTAAAAGCGCTAGGTCGCGGCTGGCTTAAATCAAACCAGATCGAGGCGGCCCGCAAAGCTATTCGGAATTATACCAAGCGCTCCGGTAAGTTATGGATACGCGTTTTCCCGAACAAGCCGGTTACAAAAAAGCCTCCCGAGGTTCGTATGGGCGCTGGGAAAGGGCCGCTTAGTCATTATGTGGCTGTAATCCGTCCGGGAGCTATCCTTTTTGAATTAGCAGGTATTGAAAAAGAAACTGCTAAAGAAGCCTTACGACTGGCACAGCACAAATTACCAATTAGAACAAAAGTTGTTACCAAAGACGGCGAATTAAGGGTATAAACTGACACTCATGACAAAAAGGCAAGAGCAACTACAACAATTAAAAGCCATGGCAACCTCTCAGCTAAAATCTGAGGAGCAGAAAATTCGAAAAGGCTTAACCAATCTGCGCATTGATCTTAATATGGGACGATTAAAAGATACCAGTAAAATTAAAAAGGAAAAGAAAAAATTAGCGCGTGTACTAACGATACTTAACGAAAAACGCAGGGAAGAGGATAATAGTTAATTGATTAACTAGGTAATTAGTTAATTTGTTAACCAGTTAACCAATTACCTAATTAACGGGCAGACGAAGTCTGCCCACTCAAAACCATGTCTCGAAAAAAAGTTACCGGAACAGTTACCTCCAACAAAATGCAAAAGACAGTTGTCGTTGAGGCTGAGCGGCTGGTTAAACACCCGCGTTATCACAAATACATACGACGGCGCAAGAAGTTCTATGCTCATTGTGAAAAGCTAATTGATATGGGAACCAAAGTAGTTATCGAAGAAACAAGACCATTATCGAAAACAAAGAGGTGGAGGGTAATATGTGTAGTTAAAAAATAGAAGTTAAAAGTGAAAAGTTGCTGAAGTTTACCAGAGTTTAGAAGTTGTCTAATCCGTGGTTGCAAACACCCATTAAGCACCATGAGGGTTTCTTTGAATATAACATTTCTAACTTTTAACTTTTCATTTTTAACTTTTAACTTGAAATGATCCAAACTCATAGTCGATTAAATGTTACAGATAATAGCGGAGCCAGAGAGGTTATGTGCCTCTCCATTCCCGGGCACAGCAGAAAAGTTTATGCTGGTATTGGAGATATTATTTCAGCCGTAGTTAAATTGGCTTCTCCAAATGGGACTGTTTCCAAGGCCGAGATTGTAAGAGCTCTAATAGTACGAACAAGAAAAGAAAAACGTCGCACGGACGGTTCTCATGTGCGTTTTGATGATAACGCAGTGGTGATTATTGACAAAAAGAGAAACCCCGTCGGGACACGCGTCTTTGGTCCAATTGCTCGAGAAATCAAAAACCTAGGTTATGATAAGATTGCATCTTTGGCACCGGAAATCGTATGATTTGCTTTCTAGCCTTTTAGCTTCGCTAGCTTATTAGGAATACCTAGTGAAGCTAGTAAGTTAATGAAGCTAATGAAGCTAATGAAGCTATGACAACAAACAAACTCGGAATCAAAAAGGGCGATAAAGTTCAAGTTATTACCGGGAACTACCGCGGCAAACAAGGAGTTGTAGAGCGCGCACTGCCGAAAGAGAGGAAGGTTGTTGTTTCGGGCATTAACATCGTTAAGAGACATATGAAACCGCGCGGACAGCAAAAACCCGGTGGCATTATTGAAATAACCAAGCCCATTGATGTATCCAAGGTTATGTTCGTTTGTCCGAGTTGCAGCCAAAAAACACGAATCGGATACGACGCGAAAGGAAAAGAAAAGCATCGTATTTGCAAGAAATGCGGCAAGACAATTAGCTAATTAGCTTATAGCTTGATTAGCTTTTTAGATGTACCCATCAGTCTAACTAAACTAATAAGCTAATGAAGCTAGTAAGCTAACGAAGCTAACAAAATGTCTCGACTTAAAGATCTATACCAAAAGAAAATAGTTCCTGAACTCCAAAAAGAACTTGGCCTCTCAAGTTTCTATCAAGTGCCGCAATTATCAAAGGTTGTCTTAAATATGGGAGTGGGAAAAGCAGTAAAGGACAAAAAGGAATTAGAAGAGGCCGCGGCAGACTTAAGAGTGATTACTGGACAGCAACCAGCAATTACTCGCGCGAAAAAATCAATTTCGAGCTTTATGCTTCAAGCAGGGATGCCTATCGGCTGTATGGTTACGTTAAGACGCCAGAGGATGTATGAATTTTTGGATAAACTGTATAATATCATCTTACCTCGCACGCGTGATTTTCATGGCCTCGAGGTTAAAGGCTTCGATGGTCAGGGAAACTATTCTCTGGGCTTAACCGAACAAACTGTTTTCCCTGAAATTGATCCCAACAATGTTGCCAAAATCCGCGGGTTACAGATAACAGTTGTTACTACAGCAGGCAACAATCAAAAGGCGGAGTTATTGCTGAGAAAGTTAGGATGCCCATTACAGAAGCGTGAAGAAAATTAATATTGGATACTCTAATAACTGAACTCATGGCGAAAACATCTCAAATTATTAAATCTCAAAGAAAAACAAAGTATCCGTCTCAGACTTACAACCGTTGTCATATTTGTCACCGGGCACGTAGTTATATTCGCAAGTTCAAGATGTGCCGAATCTGTTTTCGCAAGCTAGCTCTTACAGGTGAACTGCCGGGAGTAACAAAGAGCAGTTGGTAAATTATTTATGGTTACCGATCCAGTTGCCGACACATTAATAAGTGTAAAAAATGGGTACCTCGCCTCGCGAGTGGATATCCGTATGCCCTACACCAAAATGCGCGAATCCATACTTAAAGTCCTTAAGCAGTATGGTTTTGTTGAGGATTACAAGAAAAACACCGATGGCAAATTCCCAGTTTTTATCGTTTACTTGTACGAGAAAGGCAAATTAACTAATGTTAAACAAATTTCCAAGCCTGGTTGCCGCGTGTATATCAACGCCAAAGACATTCCCGTTATCAGGGACGGTTTTGGTATTTGTGTTTTATCTACATCCAAAGGTGTAATGAGCGGAGAAGAAGCCAAAAAGAAGAAGTTAGGAGGAGAGTTATTGGCAAAAGTTTGGTAGAAGAAGTTAAAAGTCAAAAGTCGTAGTTCAAAATTGAAAACTACCACAGGGTTTTCTAGTCCTGGGTTATTCTTACTAATTTTGAATTTTGCATTTCAACTTTGCACTTTGCATTTTTAACTTTGAATTTGAAATATGTCTAAAATAGGAAAACAACCCATCACTATACCAAAGAACGTCGAAGTCTTAATTGATGGCCAAAGTGTTGTTATTAAAGGCACTAAGGGAGAGTTAGCCTATACATTACCGGAACTTGTAAACGCAGGGATTGAGGATAGTGAATTACGGGTTAATCGTGTAAATGATCTACCCACAGCCAAGGCGCTTCACGGAACCTGGCGGGCGCATTTGCAAAATGCAGTTATTGGTGTTGATAAAGGTTATGAAAAAATATTGGAGCTGGTGGGCTTGGGCTATCGAGCAGAATTAAAGGAGGGCAAATTGGTTTTACTGGTTGGGTTTTCCCATTCGGTAGAAGTTAAAATTCCCGAGGGCATTAAAGCATCTGTAGTCAAAAACAAGATATCCGTTGAAGGAATTGATAAACATCAAGTCGGCCAGATAGCCGCAATCATTCGCCGAGTCCGCCCACCGGAACCATATAAAGGCACCGGAATTCGCTATGCGGACGAAGTAATTCGACTTAAGCCCGGTAAGTCAGCCAGGGCGGTAGGAGCGGGAACATAATGAGTCAAAAGCGAGAAGGGAAAAGTCTATTAATTATGAGTTGCGCAAAAAATCAACAAAAAAAAATAGTAACCCAAAGAGCCCGCCGACAAAGTCGTACACGTGCTAAAATATGGGGCACAGGGGATCGGCCGAGGTTAACAGTGTTTCGTTCTAATAAACACATTCGCGTGCAGGTCATTAATGATGACCAACAGCACACCTTAGCATCAGCCTGCGATAGTCAACTCGAAAAAAAATCATTCGCGGGCAAGACCAAAAAAGAAGCCTCCTTTGAAGTTGGTAAATTAATTGCCGATAAAGCTTCGTCCATAAACATTAAACTGGTCGTTTTCGACCGCGGAGCATACAAATATCACGGAAGGATTAAAGCATTAGCCGAAGGAGCAAGGAAGGGAGGGCTGGTGTTTTAAGTTTTATGCATTAGAAATTACTATGTTTGAAAGAAAAGAAAGACAACAAGAGAAAGACGATCTCATCCGGAGAGTTATTCAGATTAAGCGAGTCTCAAAAAAGACCAAGGGAGGGAATCGTTTGGGATTTACGGCGTTGGTTGCCGTAGGAGATGGCAAGGGGCATGTAGGAGTCACGGCCTGTCATGCCAAGGATGTTTTCTTGGCCATCCAGAAAGCTAACCACAAGGCCAAAGGCAAAATGCAGGAAATAAGATTAGTGCATGAGCACCGCACAATTCCCCATTATGTAGAAATTAAGAATGGCGCGGCCCATGTTTTGTTAAAGCCAGCGCCGGCTGGCACTGGAATTATTCTCGGCGGCGCAATGCGAGCAGTGGCCGAAGCCGCTGGGATTAAAAATATCGTAGGCAAAAACCTTGGCACACGGAATAAGAAAAACACTGCGGACGCGATGATGATAGCGCTCGCACAGTTGAAGGGAAAAGAAGAGAGACTAGTAGGAAAAAAGCGTAAAGCTCAAAGCCCTGCCTCGCCCGCCTCGGCACGCCGAAGACGAGACGGGC
Organism: Patescibacteria group bacterium; assembly: GCA_018818265.1. GTDB lineage: Bacteria > Patescibacteriota > 4484-211 > 4484-211 > 4484-211 > JAHISN01. The sequence continues at coordinate 19,180 of JAHISN010000078.1, forward strand.
CGGCAGGCGGGTCAAAACGCAAAACGAAGTAAAGGTAATTAGGTCCAGCTGAACTGGACCGGTAATTTTCAACTTTTAATTTTTAACTTTTTCCGCCAGAGGCGGATCAGCCCTTGGCTGAAACTTGAAACATGCGCCTACATAATTTACCAAAAATCACCCAACGGAAAAAGAAACTTCTTGGGCGTGGGCCGGGAAGCGGCAAAGGAAAAACATCCGGACGAGGCATGAAAGGGCAAAAAGCCCGATATAAAGTCCGTCCCGGCTTTGAAGGCCGCCAGCCCAGATTGACCAAGCGATTACCTAAACTAAGAGGGAAAGGGAGATTGTTGCCGCACAAGCCCAAACCAAAGACAATTGATATTGCGCGCCTCAACATATTCCGCGCCGGTTCACGGGTAACACCGGAAATACTGGTAGAAAAAGGCCTAGTTAAAAAAATCCCCCCTGCCGGCATTAAAATACTTGCCAAGGGCAAACTTGAAAAAAAACTAACCTTGGAAGGCTTTAAGATCTCTAAGGGCGCGAGAGAGCAGGTGGAAGAGTTGGGAGGGAAAATAAAGGAAATCTCAAGCGACTAATGACAACTGCTCACTAACCAACCATGTTCTCTAATCTGAAAACCATCTTCCGCAACAAGGAAATTCGCTCAAAGATCATCTTTACTATCTCCATTATAACTATCTTTCGCTTCTTAGCGCACATTCCCTTGCCCGGAGTGGACCTAGAAGCATTTAGTCAACTATTCAAGAGCAGTGAGTTTTTAAATCTCCTAAACCTATTTTCTGGCGGCGCTTTAAGCAATTTCTCTATTATCGCCTTAGGTCTAAATCCCTATATTAATGCCTCTATCGTACTGCAACTTCTAATGATGATCTTCCCCGCCCTGGAAAAGATTGCCAAAGAGGACAAAGACGGCCAGCGCAAAATCAACCAGTACACCCGGCTTCTTACCGTACCACTAGCAATTATTCAATCTATCGGCATATACTTTCTACTGCGCAATCAGGGTATTATCGGAACAATGTCCTTACTAAAGCTGGGACTAATGTCCCTATCTTTGGTGACTGGCTCGGTCTTTTTGATTTGGCTGGGTGAGTTAATTAATGAACACGGCGTCGGCAACGGCATCTCAGTATTGATTTTTGCCGGTATTTTATCAGGAATGTCAATCTCTTTTGTTCGCACACTCATGGTACAAACGGCACACAGCACCTTTAGCCTCATTTTATTTGTGGGCGTTCTAATAACTACTATCGCCGGCATTATTCTTATTACCGAGGCCCAAAGGGAAATACCCATCCAATATGCTCAAAGAGTACGCGGACGGAAAATCTACGGCGGCCAACTCACCCACCTGCCACTGAGATTAAACCAGGCTGGGGTTATGCCAATTATTTTTGCCATGTCGCTGTTATTACTACCCAACATGGCGTTCACCTTTTTAGGCAACGCCAACTGGGGATGGCTCTCGCGGGCAGCACAAATAGCTTCCGGCATTCTAGCAAATCAGGCCATTTACGCGGCACTATACTTTCTACTTGTTGTTGGTTTTACCTACTTTTATACAGCTGTTCAGTTTAACCCTCAGGAAATTGCGGAAAATCTGCAAAAGCAGGGCGGCTTTATTCCCGGTATCCGCCCGGGCCGCGGCACCACAAAAGCTTTAAATCGTATTGTTTCCCGCATTACCCTGGTAGGAGCGTTCTTCCTGGGTGGCATTGCCATTTTGCCGATGCTTACGCCTAAACTTACAGGCGTAACGACATTCACCCTGGGCGGTACGGGTATTCTAATCGTTGTCTCCGTTATTGTGGAAACTGCCAAGCAACTAGAATCCATGCTGGTAATGAGAGACTATGATGGATTCCTCCGGTAGTTAAAAGTCAAAAGCATGCCACGTGGGCTGAGCTTGTCGAAGCCTTTTCGTGGTTAAAAATTTAAAGTCAAATATCCAAAACTGACAAATTTTTCAGCTCAGCCGCAACACCAGGGCGTAATTTTGGCAGGCTCAGCAAACAAAGTCGAGCGATGAAAAGGGAAACCATGAGTTATGTTTTGAGCATTCGGAATTTCGTATATTCGGACATTCACTATGACAATCGTAGTTATGGGCCCTCAGGGGTCCGGCAAATCAACTCAGGCAAAATTTCTGGCGGAGGAAATGGGACTGTTGTATGTCTCAACCGGAAATATTTGTCGAGAGGCTTCGGAAAAAGACACAGCCGAGGGCCGCAAGATTGCATGGCAGCTAAAGGAGGGTTTATTACCGCCAAGCGACCTCATGACCAAAATTCTCATTAACTGGCTAGATGAACATGGAAATGTTAAAGGCATCGTCACCGATGGTTATCCTCGGAGCCTAGAAAATGTTGAAGATATTGAAGAAAAGATACTCCCTGCCTACGGCCCCCTTGAGAAAGTTATTTACATTGACACATCCAAAGAAGAATGTCTTAAAAGACTAACCAAACGGGCCGAAATTGAACATCGGATTGATGAGACTCCCGAGGCAATCAGCATGCGGCTAAAACTGTATTTTGAACGAACAGTTCCCGTACTGGATTATTATCGCGAGAAGGGACTTCTAGTTAAGATAAATGGGAATAAGGGTATTGAGGAAATACAAGAAGACATATTGAAAATAATTAACCCCCAACCCTCCATCACCATCTAAAAAGGTTTGCGCGTTCTGATTTTTTCACATAAAACATTTGTGAATATTTCTTCTCAGTGTTATAATGCCCCCACATGATCAGATCCGAGTTTATGGCCGCCGTTAATCAAATTTGCTCCGAGCGAGGCATTGAGCCCAAAGTAGTTATCGAGACACTTCAGAAGGCTATCCATGCAGCTTATCGTAAAGATTACGAAGATCATGAGGACGTTGAAGTCCAAATCAGCAAAAAAACCGGCGCCGTGAGAATACTGGAAGAAGGTAAAGATATCACTCCTCCAGGATTCGGCCGCATCGCGGCTCAAACAGCCAAGCAGGTTATTTTGCAGGGTGTGCGGGAGGCTGAAAAAGATGCCATTATTAATGAATACCAAGACAAAGTGGGTACGATAGTTTCGGGAATGCTTCAGCGGCGCGAGGGTCAAGACTGGATTGTTGGGTTAGGCCGTACAACAGGGACCCTGCCCCGTGAGGAACAGATTCACTACGAAGATTACCGCAACAACCAACGCTTATTCTTTTATATTAAAGAGATCAGTGAACAACACCACAAAACGCAGATTGTTCTTTCGCGCTCTCACCAGGAACTTCTATGCGGTCTTTTTAAGCAAGAAATCCCCGAGATAGCAAATAAAGCTATTGAAATTAAAGCGGTAGCCCGTGAGCCGGGGCACCGATCGAAAGTCGCCGTTGCCTCAACCCAAGACGGAGTTGATGCCGTTGGTTCCTGCGTAGGTCAGCGTGGTATACGGATACAAGCAGTAACTGATGAGCTTAACGGTGAAAGGATAGATGTTATTTTATGGAACGAAGCTCCAGAAAAGTTTATCTCCGCCGCCCTTTCGCCTGCTGATGTAACTAATATTAAAATCAACGAAAAAGAGGGTACCGCCTATGTACAGGTGCCTGATGATCAAATTTCTCTAGCTATTGGGAAAAAGGGACAAAATGCCCGCTTGGCGGCAAAACTAACTGGCTGGCGCATCGACATCCACGGTGAAAAGGAATCGTTAGAACTGTCCCCGGCAGCAGAAGAGGGGTTAGAAGAGAAAGTTCCTGCCAATATCTTAACCCGTTTAGAAAAAGCCGAAACTAGCTGGGAAGAAGCAACAAAAATGAGCAGTGAAGAGCTTTCAGCCCTAAAGGGTGTTGGGGCGAAAACTGTGGAAAAAATTAGAGAGATTATAGAAAACTCAATCCCTAACGAAGTAAAAGAAGGTGAATGACCAATGCCAGCTTGCCATCCATCCTTACTCTACGAACATGTATTGGTTGTCATATTATCAATAAAAAAGAAGATATGCTGCGTCTTTCGCTCAATCCCAATCAGGAAGCTATTGTTAACGGAAAGGGAGGGGCAGGAGGGCGTGGCGCTTATGTTTGTAACTTATCATGCCTAAAAAGAGCCCTGGAGAAAAATCAACTAAGTCGCGCCTTCCGGCAGAAAGTCAACCTCAACCGACTCATGAAGCTGGTCAGTTAATCTCCCGCCCCCCGATCGTCTGTTTTTTGGGCCATGTTGACCACGGCAAAACCAGTATTCTTGATTTTATCCGCCAAACCCATGTACAAAAAAGCGAGGCGGGCGGCATTACCCAATCTATTGGCGCTTGTCATGTGGAAGGTATTACTTTTATCGACACACCAGGTCATGCCGCCTTTACAGCTATGCGCGCCCGTGGAGGACAAACGGCCGATATTGCCGTATTGGTTGTTGCCGCAGACGATGGGATAATGCCTCAAACCATTGAGGCGATTGCTCACATTAAGGCGGCTGGTGTGCCCATGCTGGTGGCTATAAACAAGATGGATATACCGTCAGTTACTTCCGATAAAGTTAAGCAGCAATTAGTCGAACAGGGGATATTGCTGGAAGGGTGGGGTGGAGACGTTGTTAACGTGGAGTGTTCAGCAATAACCGGTAAGGGGGTTGACAATCTTTTGGAAATGTTAAAACTAATGGCAGAAATCGAGGAGTTTAAATCAGACCCCAAAGCTAGACCCGAGGGCATTTTACTGGAATCATTTTTAGATAACCGCCGCGGCCCGATTGCCACGGTTATTGTTAAGCAGGGAACCCTTGAAAAGGGACAAAATTTGGTTGCCGAAGACACTAGCGGTCGTATTAAAGGCCTCTGGGACTGGCAGGGAAAAATACTTAATAAGGTTGGTCCCGGTTTCCCAGCAGAAATTTTGGGTCTTAAAAACATTGTGCGCGGCGGAGTCAAGTTCACCGTCACGGGCACAGGAAAAGAAGCACTGGCTTTGTGCAAGCCGACGCTTATAAAAGCGCCTGCTAAACCAAAGGCCAAACATGTAAAGAGCGACATTGACCAAAACAAAGACGAGGAGGGAAATGATACAAGCGAAGAGGAAGAAAAAGTTAGACTAATTAAATTAGTAATTAAAACTGATACCGACGGCAGTCTGGACGCTTTACGTTACTCTATTATCCATTTAGAAAACGAGAAAGTGCAAGTTCTCTTTGTACACGAAAGCGTGGGGAATATTACCGAGGCCGATGTTTTGCTCGCTCAAAGCAGTGGCGCTTCTATTGTAGGACTCAAGGTTAAAGCCGATGCTGTTGCTCGCCAGCTTATTAAGCAAGAGGGCGTTCCGACAAAGACCTACGAAATTATTTATCACTTGCTGGAAGATTTGGCAAAAATTATTAAAGGGAAAGAGAAAGAAGGCGAATTGGTACGAACAGGTCTGGCCACGGTCTTAAAAGTATTTGTGCTTTCTAATAAATCTATGGTTGCTGGAAGCAAAGTGAAAGAAGGCGCGTTTAAACTGAACCAGCAAGTGAGAATTTGGCGAGACAAAAAACAGGTCGGTGAAAGTAGAATCGTTTCTCTGAAAATTCTTAAAAAGGAAATTAGAAAAGTCTCAGAGGGTGAGGAATGCGGCATTATCATTTCACCCGCGTTTGAATTTAAGCAAGGCGATATTATAGAAGCTATGGAAGAATCAAAAGTAGATTATTCGTTGTAGCGGCCATCCTTACCCCTTCCTCACCACCCCAAAAGGATGGTATGTTCTGATTTTTTCACATAGAAAACAGGGCCGGCTGTTAAAACCGGCCCTATTGGCACTTGACTCCTGGCGCACTTCTACGCTGAGTGTTTGTGCCGCTTTCGGTCAATGCGCCATAAGCGCAAGTGTGCAATAAGATAGTGTCCCATCCAACCTGCTAAAGACACCGCCATAGCGGCGTACAGCCCAGCGGAGCCGGACCATAAACAAAGGACAGCTACCTTTGGAGTTACTCTCAGCGCTCCCTCCGCTTTCCTCTCGACAGCCAGTGCCGACAGAATAACGGCGACTGCGCCAGCCACCCAAAGTGGAAAATAGGCGGCAAAACTCTCCACTATTGTTGCCAGTAACAGCGTATCTATAAACAACAGGTAGAACATCATGAACAAACGGTGGGACAAAGGCTCCTGCCAAATCTGGACAAGCTCCTTTCCCCGTTGTTTCTCCGAAACGCTAGCCATGTAAATTCCGGAGATTAGTAACTGAGATACTACTCCGACCCCAAATCCCCGGACTACTAAGCGCAGATCGGGCGCTTTGAAATACCGAAGCGAAGGGATTGTCAACAATAGCATCGCAGCTAGGTCAATGGCGACCATTCTCCACCACTCCGCTCTTGTCGAGACCTTTTCCTCGCCGCCACAATGCCGGCGATAAATAAGAAAAGCCATTACAGCCAAGCACAAAATTACCTTCCACATTTTTCTTTCAACCTCCAAATTTTCTTTTGACATCAAGCTCAGCCCTCAAAATTTGTCCAATTCTTTGTAAAGAGCCCCGCGCGCACGCTATGAGCCGTAGTATAACATAGCAAATCACCTATTGCAAACAGAGATATGCCAGCGCACTGCAGTACCATACAGTTCAGTACTCTCTAGTGGAAATAACATTGCGGAGGGAAACAGAGGACTTGTATTCCTGACGATTGGGAGCATCCAAACCCTGCTCTAAAGTTATCTCAATTATTACCTGGTCGGGACGCAATGCTCCCCCATCAGTTACTACAAAATTTAATGAAGCTATATTAATACCGGTAACGCGGTCGTCGCTTGTTATAACTCCCGCCCCCACAGCGCTATCCTCACAGTCGGAAAGGGATTTAAGAAGTCGTCCGTTAAAATCATCGGTTGGTCCGGGAGTTTCCAATTGAAGTATTACTGTTTCGCATCTTCCGTTTTGCTTATATTCTAACGAATCAAGGTCCAAGGTTGCTGTTAACGAACCCCCGCCGCCAGTCAGGTTACCGGCCCCCTGTACAATTCTGGTAACTTCTTCCATTATTCTGGAGCCTTCTTTACGTAAGTTGTTACTGATTACTGCCTTAGCATACAACTGAGTCACAAACAGCAGGATTGTTATTCCCACCCCCGCTACCACTGCCAGTACTCCCAGCGATATGAGTACCTCAATGAGGGTATAGCCGGAGGGAAACCGATTATCGCCCCTTGAGCTAAGTTTCGCCCGTCTCGTTTTGTTAAACCAACCTCTCTTACTATTTAATTTCGTACTTTTAATTTTAAACATAGCTGTACCTTGTATTCATTCTACACTGCCAGAACATTAAGTCAATTAATAGAACTTGTTTGCACCCGCTCTTGGAGAGATAGGCGGGTATTCGGCAGGCGAGGCTGGTTGCGCACTTTGACTCAAATTGTAGTAGCGCAATCTTGCCGTGTGCCTGAAAGGGTGATACCCTGCGTGGTTCATCCTCACGTGATACTGCGGTCATTGCGACAAATTGTAGTAGCGCAATTTATTGCGCGCAGAATGAATTCTGCTATTACGGGTAGAAATCGTAATTATACCCCGCTTCAATCAATTAATTCGTTTGTAAATAGAATACGCCCCCATTTAATTGAGTGAAGCTGACACAGCGCTATCAAACCACATAATGTCTTTTCGTATCACCAAGCCCAAGCCTAGTGGTTATTAACTTTACTTTCGCCCCATAGTGGGCTATAATGAGTGTATGAGGTGTTAAAAGCACCTCAAATGGCACCTTATATTGTAAATCAAAAAAAGGCGTCCTTGCGATGTAAATGAGGCTAATATACTCCTTTATGTTGCTGGGCCGCTTTTCGCACCATTGTGGGCGAGATCCTATTAATGGATTCTAAGCGGCTGCGCTTTTCACATAAAATGGGAGGTTTTAAAATGAAGCATTTTTCTCAGCTTTGGTCAGGTTTAGCGATCATTGTCATGGTGGCGGCGATTGCCTTGGTCGGTGGAGAACCCGCCGAAAGTCCGGAAGGGTTCACGCGCTGGCCCCCCGCGTACGAGGAGGGGGGAACTATCAATGTGTCGCCGCCTTGGACCGCCCGCTGGCACACGGGCCTGAACGTCGCCGGCGAGGTGCCAGTAGTCGTCTTCTACGAGGACGGCAGTGGAAATCACGTCACTGCTGACTATGACTACGTCGGCAAAGGTGAGTACCAGATCGAACTCACCGATGCCACCCTAGTTTTCCGGGTCTTCCCGTATGAGGGCCCAGGTGGAGTGAAGTTTGACCTCTACTACCGTGTAGAGACCAAGTAGCAGCAAAAGGAAGGGCGGGATGCGTCTCTAATTCAGTTGCCTAACTAGCAATGAGTTATGAGGCGCAATATCCCGCCCTCTTCTTTTTTGCACACATTTTTTCAAGAATCCAAAATTGGAAATCACTGGACACTGCGCGAAATTAATTTCGCTATTACAATTAGCCTGTAATAGCAGAATTCATTCTGCGCATATCTACCTCTGGAAACGGCGGTCCCACAACATATTGCCATGGCATGCTTTAGGGTCGCGCTTGCATGTAAAATAGGGTTTAACCCTATTTTAGGGTTAAACCCTCTGCTTAAATTTGACTTGAATAGACACTCTTTGTCATAATAAGGCAGAATTGACCTCTTATGAACAAAAATGTTCCCTCTGTCGCCATTATCACCATTAACCTAAACTTAAAAAGGCTTACCGAGAGCTTTATTGACGAAGTTGAAAAACAAAGTTACCCAAGCTTTCATCTTTACATTATTGACAATGGTTCGCTTAAAGAACAGAAAATTGATGATAAATCTCTTCAAGCGCCATGGTTGACATATCATCAACTAGATAAAAACACCGGATTCACCGGCGGTAATAATAAAGGCATTGAACTGGCACTTAAAGACGGCCATAAGTTTATCTGGCTGGTTAATAACGATACTTCCCTGGAATTGGACTGTCTGGAGAAACTGGTTGATTGCTTGGGTCAGAACCCGCAAGTGGGCATTGTTGGCCCCAAAATTCTTTATGAAAACCCACCAGATATAATTTGGTTTGCTGGAGGTAAAATTAATTGGAAAAACCCGTTCCCTTATACTGTCTGTACCCATATAGGAGAACGAATCAAAGATAAAGGACAGTTTAATGAGTCTAAAGAAGTTGATTTTATTACCGGCTGCAGCATGCTGATTCGGCGAGAAGTTCTGGAAAAAATCGGGAGATTGGATGATGATTATTTCGCTTATTTTGAAGATTCCGACTTTTGCCTGAGAGCAAAGAATGCTGGCTGGATGAGTAATTACTGTCCGCAAGCAATAATGCGGCACCAAGTGGGAGCTTTGAGCGGTGTTACTTCGCCGCGCTCGTCTTATTACCAAATAAGAAACAGCTTGCTTTTTGTGACCCGCTGGGGAACTTTGTCAAGTCAATTCCTGGCTTATCTAAACGCTGTCATCATCACCTTCAAAAACATTATCAAACTGCTTATACCCGCTAAGCGCGCCTTTGCCCGCGCGCAGTTAAGGGCCGTTTTTGATTTTGCTAGGCGTAGATTTGGGGGACTTGAAGAAACAAATGACACACCGACATATGCCTAGATCATAAGACGGCTAAATTACTACTTATAAATACCGCCGCGATAACCAACCTTGTAAACTTCCAGCCACTGTTGTTTTTCATTCTGATAAAAGAGAATACGAACATTGCCTAGCCTTAGTCTCCAAGCGTGGCGCTTGGCAGATAATTTTTTAAGGTTGGGGATATCTTGGGTCGTAGAAAAATATTCGCCTAACTTGTCTAGAGCTCTAGTAACTTTATTGGCATCACATGGATGGAGGGCATTGATCTGTTTAACAACTCGGCGGTCAATATAGACTTTATACATTAATATCTTTCTTTGTCTTTTCCCAAAAAATCAACTCCGAAGAAGTCTTACGAGCCAGCTCAAGCTCATTCAAATCAGAAACATCTTCAAATCTCTCCATCAGGGTTTCAAAATCTTCCCAGCTTAAAAGTACTCCTATCGGCTCAGCCCGATTAAATACATAAAGAGGACTTTCCTTCTGACGCGCAAGCGCAAATAAGGAAATTGGATCGGTTCTTAAGTCGGTTATATTCTTTACTAATTCTTTTCTAATCATGAGCTTATCATACACTTTAACAACCCTATTGTCAATGGCAAATAGTCATTTGTTGAACGTCAGCTCCCCCTTCTTATCCACCCCAATCTTGACTGTATCCCCCGGCATAAACTCTTCTCCAATAATCTTTTCCGATAGGAAATTTTCAATACGGCGCTGGATGGTGCGGCGCAGAGGACGAGCGCCAAATTGGGGGTCAAAGCCAATTTCAGCAATTTTTTCCCGGGCCTTTGTATTTACTTCGAGTTTAATTCCCTGCGCGTTAGTTAGTCTTTCGGTTTCTTCTAAAAGAAGATCAACTACCAGTAGGATTTGCTCTTTTGTGAGGGAATGAAAGATAACAAATTCGTCCACTCGGTTTAGAAATTCGGGCCTAAAATTTTGTTTTAATAGTTCTTCAACTTGCTTTCCCAGTTTATCCTGCGGAATATTATCTTCCTGAGCTTTTTGAATTAAGGAACTCCCCAAATTGGATGTCATAATAATTATGGTATTTCTAAAGTTTACCGTGCGGCCCTTGCCATCAGTGAGCCGTCCGTCCTCCAGAACTTGCAGGAGCAGGTTGAAAATGTCTGCATGGGCTTTTTCGATTTCGTCCAGCAGAATAATGGAAAAGGGATGCCGACGGACTTTTTCGGTTAATTGCCCACCTTCTTCAAAGCCAACATATCCAGGTGGCGAGCCGATTAGCCTCGCTACCGAGTGGCGTTCCTGATATTCGCTCATATCCAACCGAACAATGGCCTCATCAGAACCATAAAGAGCTTCGGCTAAAACCTGACTTAGATGAGTTTTACCCACACCGGTAGGGCCAAGAAATACAAATGAACCAATGGGACGAGTTTTACTTTTTAGCCCCGCTCGGGAACGACGCACTGCTTCAGCAACCAGATTAACAGCTTCGGCCTGACCAATAACCTTTTCGTGTAATTTCTTCTCCAAATTTAGAAGCTTTTCCCGTTCTTCTTCGGTAAGTTTGGTTACGGGGATACCAGTCATTTTGGAAACAACACTGGCAATATCTTCTATAACAACTTCTGGTTGTTCAGTCCCGCGAGTATGCTGCCAAATTTCTTCAATTTCTTTACGCGACTCCTCTAATTTATTAAGTTCTTTCTGAATTTTCTTAACACGCTCTTTCTCCTTAGCTCTTTCAGCGGCCTCTTTCTCCTGTTCCGATCTTTGAATTTGATCTTTTAATTGCACCAAATTCTCCGGCGGCTCAATAGCCCTAAGACGAACATGTGCCGAAGCCTCATCAATTAGGTCAATAGCTTTATCCGGCAGGAACCGGTCGGCAATGTAGCGATCAGAAAGCCGCGCCGCCGCCTCAATAGCTTCATCGGTAATTTTCACGCGATGATGAGCTTCGTACCGATCACGCAAACCAATAAGAATTTTCATTGTTTCCTCTACTGTGTTTTCGGGAATAATAATAGATTGAAAACGGCGTTCCAGAGCGGCGTCCTTCTCCACATATTTTTTGTATTCGCTTAAAGTTGTAGCCCCAACGGCCTGTAGATCTCCACGCGCTAAAGCTGGCTTTAAAATATTAGCGGCATCAATAGCGCCCTCGGCGCCGCCAGCCCCTATCAAGGTGTGCAGTTCGTCAATAAAGAGAATAATTTTGCCCTTGGCTTCTACAATTTCATCCAAGGCCTCTTTTAGGCGCTTTTCAAATTCGCCGCGATACTTAGTACCAGCGACCATACCGGCCAAATCAAGTGCTATAACACGTTTATCTTTAATTAAATCCGGAACCTCGCCCTTTATGATACGCATGGCCAAGCCTTCGGCAATGGCTGTTTTACCCACGCCGGGTTCGCCAATTAAGACGGGATTATTCTTGGTGCGGCGGGATAGAATATTAATCACGCGCCCAATTTCGTTTTGCCGGCCAATGACGGGATCTAATTTGCCTTCGTGAGCCATTTGCGTTAAGTCACGGGAAAACTGATCTAGCGTAGGGGTGGAGGATGGTTCAGCGGCTTTTTCGCCTTCTTTAAGGCCTTCTCCAACAAGTTTTATTACTGCTGAGCGAGCCTTTGGTAAATCTAATCCGAACTTCTTTAGAGTTTGGGCGGCCAGTCCCTCGCCCTCGCGGATTAAACCTAAGAGAAAATGTTCCGAACCTACATAATTATGGTTAAGCTGGCGGGATTCATCATAAGCTAATTGTAAGGCACGCTTGGTGCGTGGTGAGATGTCGGGAATTTCCTCTTTGCTGGCGCCTTTGGGAAGAGTGTTTATTAAATACTTGGCTAGTTCCTGCGGCTTAATACCAGCCTCCTGCAATACCTTAGCGGCAACTTCGTCCTCCTCTGTTACAGCCAACAGCAGGTGCTCTGTGTCAATTGTCTGATGATTCATCTCCACAGCCTGCTGTGCCGCCTGCTGGATAGTCTTCTTAGCTCGCTGGGAAAATTTTTCGGTAATATCTACTGCTTCCTCCCGCGGAGGCTGACGAAAGGCAGAGAAGGGGGAATCGCCGAAAAAACTATCAAAGGGGGAGCGAAGGGATTCACCTTCGGGATCCGCTCCATTGCGCGACCCTGCCCGCGCTTGGCGGGAACACACATCACAGACATTGGTCACCTGACGGCCTTTCCCGGTTACCGTTATTCGTTTGGTGGTTGCGGGACGCTCCCCGCAAATGTCGCATAGGATCATACTTCTACAATGTATAGCTATCCGAAATTGAATTTATGTAGTAGCGCAATCTTGCCTATATTGTACCAGAAGTTAAAAAGGGGAGTTTTCTAAAGATACGGAGATTTGTGGGACGCAGCGACAGAGGTGCCGTCTGCAAAAATGTCGACACACTAAACTTCTAGTTCGTACAAAATCACTCCATTTTCTTCTGCTACAACTTTTGCCTTGCTTGGAATCAATTCGTGCGACATTACTTGATATCCCTGATAGGTCCTAATCTTTGCCTCCGTCCAGCCCACGGCTTCTTCGTCTGTCCAGTAATCCCGCACCGGTGTTTCCGGTCGAGGGGGCAATACAGTCATAATATGAGTAATTTTATTTTCGCCAAACATTTTTAACAGGTCATCCATAATTTCTATTTTGGAATAGTCGTATTTAGACTGGCCATCAATACGCCCGCGTTCGTAGGGGATATCTAGAAAATAGCCGAATAGCCCTTGCAGGATTAATATTTTGTCTCTTTCAGGATCCAAGTTTTTGTTAACCCATTCAGAAACGGCATATTCCGGTGTGCGCAACCCTCCGCTCCACGGGTCTGGCAAAGTGCGGTAATAGCTGTCACGATAGGTTTTGTCCACAACGGCCCTGGGATTTATAGCAATGGCAAGCTTGGCCTTTTGTATTTTAACAGTAGTGAGAGTACTCAGGGCAAGGGAAGCAAGAATAAGGGTCAGAACAAAAAAACGGGAAATTCGACTTACAAACACTTTCTGCACTCCCACCGCCACTAATACTGCCCAGATCGGGAATACCGGCACTAAATATCTGGTACTGTGAAAAGTTAACAGCCAAATAACAAAATAAAGGGCTGTAAAAATAACGGCAACTCCGCTGGCCGTAAGACGTTTTCCTCTGCAGTATTTCAAACTCAAAAGAACTGGGGCTAAACCTAACATCAACGGTCCGATTTTAGGAGCATCTCCTCCAAACTCATGCGGAAAGAAATTCATACGCCAGGGTTTAGAAATGATTTTTTTAAGTGATTGGCTCAACGCCTGCCAGTGAGTTGAGCTTTCCACTGGTTGAATAATTTTACCCACGGCGGGGATATTGCTTGTTTGGGTAAAGGAATGGGGTAAGTACCTAGTCCCAGGAAAACCCAGAAAGAAAGGCCAAAAAGGATTACCAGCAAAAATCCAACTTTTAAGATACCAGGGAAAGGCAACTACCGCGGACACCAACAGCAATTTCCCCGCCGCTACAAGCCTTCCAAGAACCGTCTCCTTCCATACCCCTCTGCTTTTCCCGCTTATTAACAAAAGTGCCGGCGGGATAATCAAAAACGGCAAATTTGTATATTTGGTCGCCGCCAAATAGCCAGTGAATATAGAAATCAGTGACCAGTTTTCAGTTGTCAGTTTCTCCGTTCCCCGATTCTTTAGAAATAAATACAACACTAATCCCGCATAAAACGCCGAAGGTATCTCCGTGTGCGCCTCAGGCACGCAAAACAAAACGACGGAAACAGAAAGCAGGATAACTAAATAAATTAAGTATAAATAACTTTTTGACGGACTAATATCCCGACAGTTTTGCGCGCATTGGTTTGATGATGCGAAGTACACGGTATTTTGGGGAGACAATCGCCGCAGTAGTAGACTCATCAATGCCAAAAGGGCAATAAAGTAAATATAAACCAACCCCTGCGCCATTACATCGTTTCCTATCCCCATTAAAAAAAGATACTGAAATTGTATTGGTAGGGGGAAGTGGCTGTGCTGAAGCGTTGAAGTACTAACAATGTGCTGATGTTGCAAGTAAATCTTAGGAACCGCCAAGTGGTAATTAAGAGCATCCCAGCCTACTGGCGGAGTGAATGCCGCCAACCCGAGGATTATAATGTTAAAAAGGACTAATCCCGCTCCGATGATATAAAGCCAATTTCTAAGCGGGTACCTCAAACAATCCCTTACACTACACACTCCGATTCCCCAAATCTCCCTTGCAATCACCGCTAGGTCCTTAATTAACTCTCTCCACAACGCAAAACCCGTCAAAGCTAACCCTCCCAGCAGAACTAATAAGTACTCCCTTGAAAGCCACCCAGCCCAGCCAAATAAATAGGTTAGGAAAGAGGCAATTACCCATCCTAAACCAAAACCAACAAGAACCCTCTCGCCGGCTTCCTGAAAACGGATTTTGAAAAACCTCAATAGCGCCCCGCCCGCAGCAGTGACGAGAAAAGATATTATAAGAAGGGGAATTATAATAGTAAACATAGACTAGATATTTTCCCTAGATACTCATCATTCAAAGTCATTAAGCGATTAAGTTAATAAACGATTGGACAATTACAATCCAATTAACTTCAATAACTCTTCCATCCTTCCCTGACTAAGGCCGACACAATAGACATAAAGGCTAAAGATAGCGGTTAACCAAAAAAGGGTAAAATGGGGGAGCCATTTTCGAAACCATTGCCGAAACCATTGCCGAAACCATTGCCGAAACCATTGCCGAAACCATTGCCGAAACCATTGCCGAAACCATTGCCGAAACCATTGCTCCCGCAATTTGGGTTTAACTGATTCCATTAATGAATATTTTACCAGAAAAAGTTATGATACACTGTTGGTATTCTCCCGAATATGGAAAAAATAATTGGAATTACCTCAGAACTAATAACCTACCTTAGAACTCTTTTGAGTGATATTTTTACGACTTCCGCAGGGCTGTATTTACTGCTTCTGGCTATAGAAAAAACGAAACCCGGGTTTGTGGGTAACGCAATTTCGGAACAGGTCTTTTTGTATATAACTATAGCTGCAGTCGGATTATTAATTTTGCTACCTAAAGAAAGAATCGGGATTGAAAGGAGAACCAATTTGCTAACATATTTGTGGGTGATAACAGCAGCCATACTGGGCGGCTATATTGTCTATAAAGACACGCCCAGCCTCGGGACCACCGGCATCGTCATCGGCGTTTTGACCTCGCTCTTGATTGTATCATTGTCAATGATAGTAAGAAGTGAGCAGTCCTAGGCCCAAAGTTGTAAAAAGCGGAATTAAACCGATTAAATTTTCTGGCCGATTGCAGTTGCCAGATCACTTAATCGCTCTTTTCCTAGCTTTTTTTCGAGTATCCAGGCATTCCTAGTGCCCTATATGTGCAACTCAGAAAGAACTATCAAATTATTAACAACCGCCCACCGTCTGTTTCTGCTTCTTCTCGTAATGGGCTTATTAAGCTATCTCGCCTGGTACGACATCCAGCCAGCAGTGGAATTCACTTTTACCCCGAATGAAACTCGTTTATTGACTAAACGCAACAATAGTCCAGCTGATTCACCGATAGTCCACTTTGAAGGCAAAGATGTTTGGTTACTTAATCAGCCCAGTACCCACTTTGAGCTTGAAATGACCGATATCTTTGAGACAATAACAATCCGAGCCCACTATCAGACACCTACACCGAAACAAATAGTTATTGCTACCGATCGCTCTCGTACTCTGCCGCTTATCGATCCCGCAGAAATCTCCCTTCTGCAACAGCTTAACGATCCGGATTGGCCGTGGACAGGCCAAACTTCGGCCCTAGCAAATAATCTAACTTTTTATGCTAAACCGGGGCTTCCGGAGGGCTTTCCCTCCTTCGAAACATTTGTGCAAGAAAATATCCCCGGGATTCAGACCGGCACTACAGAAAGGATATTTAACAACGGCGAAGTCTTTGTCGTTAAAAATGATCAGAATATTGAATATCGCCCGTTGGCCGGAAGATTTGATCTGCCTTACATTGCCTATCTGCTGGTCCCACAAGTTGATGCTTTAGAATTTGTTGATGCCGTTCAACTGGTTGATAATAGTTCTTATGTATTGGAATTGAGAGAAACTTTAAGTGAAGAAGAAAGACAACTCGGGGGAAAACTAAATTTCCGCCTGAACCTGTCCGATTACGTTTCTGGCGATTGGGCTGTAGTGGAAAAAATTAGCATTATTGCCGCCCGCCAGCCGGTAACTTTTGAAGGTGTTGTTAATTTTATGAAAAAAGTTTTCTAGCCCGCCCGCACCATTGACAAATGTCCAGCAAAGACCTGCTGTCAGTTATAACTACCCACGGCGTTGTCTTCAACCACTACACCTTCTTCAATGCGGACAACTCGGTTGCGGAGAGAATTAACAATATCACGATCGTGAGTGGCCATAATCACAGTAGTTCCCCATTGATTAATTTGCTGTAACAGCTGAATTATTTCCCACCCGGTACTGTAATCCAAATTTCCCGTAGGTTCATCTGCTAACAATACCTTAGGTTCCTGTACCATAGCTCGGGCAATAGAAACTCGCTGGGCCTGACCAGAAGACAATTGGTGTGGATAACAATTCATTTTATCTTCCAAGCCAACTAATTTAAGAATGTAAGGGACAAGCTCACGAACTTCCTGGTGGGGACGACCTACTGCTTCCATACCAAAAGCAACATTTTCGTGAACAGTTAGCCTGGGTAATAACTTAAAGTCTTGGAAGATCATTCCAATTTCCCGTCTTAGTCCGGGGATGTAACGAGATGGCATCTTGCCAACATTACGGTCCTGATACCACACACTACCCTCTGTCGGCAAATAACGGCGGATTAGTAAATTCAAGAGAGTTGTCTTGCCCGCCCCCGAAGGCCCAACTACGAAAATGAAACCCTTCTCGTCAAAAACAAGATCAACATCCCTTAAAGCAACTGTTCCATCGGGAAAAACTTTGGAGACTTGTTCGAATCTTATCATTTTTAATAATAACTAAAGATGTCACATTACAAGAATGCACTAGAAACATCTTTTTAAGAATAACGTGGAAAACCTACGGTTTTCCTTTGGGAAAATTGACATTTGGTATTCAATAGAACAATTTTCCACATTTACTATTTCTAGTGTGAGGATAAAATGTTATATCTATAGCAAAAACTAAATGGTTTCTGCTCGGTTGAACCTACCCTACACAGTCTTGGTAACTCAGAACTAATCCTCTATGACTTTAGTAAAGGAAGACAACTTCAGTATAGCATATGGTCAGCAAGCGTCAATCTCAAAACAACCGACCGCCGGGAACTCCAAAACGGTTTGTAACAATACCAGTTAACTGTTAATATGTATATTCAACATTTTGTGTACCCATAAACAATGCCCGTTCCGCTAGAAAATCAAACATTACCCAAGCCAGCTACTGAGCTGGAAAAAATTAGAAATGAAGAGGCCCGTCAGAAAGCATCAATTGTGCGATTTACGGCAATTACTGTAACAATTGTTGTTGCCTGCTGGTCTTTAGCAGAATGGCTCATCTACGCAAGACCAGTTCAAGCAATTACTGAATTTCTTGGGACGATAGCAGGCATAGTATTTTTGTGGTGGCAAAGCAAAACTTCTAACCAAGCCGCTGTAGGACGAGTATTCAGCATAGTTCTAACAGTTTGCTTATTAATAGTCAATCTAACTTACATAACTCAGCATGAATTAAGTCTAGCCGCTTCAAATATTTTTTGGCTTTTCTTAATCCCGCCAATTGTTTTCTTTAATACAGGACAAAGAGGCGGACTATTCGCCGCAATTCTTGTTGGAATTTGGACAATTGTTTTTTTTGTATTAACCGAACTCGGCATTGTCGGTCACCCCGTAGGAGCTGAGTACATACTAGACCTCCTAATAGCTTTCGCTGTAGTGTCCGCCTTTCTGTTCCTTTATGAACGGGTTAAGGATAAGGTGCACACAGGATTAGCAACTGCCCTTACTAAAAACCGCGCTGTTTTAGATACTATCAGCGATGGAATTATAGTAATAGATCTCGAAAGCAAAATACAGGTTTTTAATCATGCCGCTGAACGTCTTCTTGAGTGGAAAGATACTGAAGTGATTTCGCACAATATTGAAAAGATATTCACTAAAACTAATCTAGAAACTATTCTCGGCAAAGTACCTACAAAATCAGCGGTGCAGTCCGGAGTAAAAATCGAAACCAAGAACAACCGCATTATCTATGCTGATTTAACAGTCTCGCCCTTACACATTAAAGAGAGTTCGGAAAAATTAAAACCAGGAATAATGCTTACCCTCCATGATGTGACCGGCGAAAAAGAGCTGCAACAGATGAAACTTGATTTTGTAGCTATGGCCGCTCACGAATTAAGAACACCCACTACCTCAATTGTGGGACACCTTTCGGTTCTCAAGGATGAATTGGGTCCAAATTTAGACCCCGAACACTACCAGTTTCTCTCCCGCGCCATTACCTCTGGTAAACAATTGACAACTTTAATGGAGAACCTTTTATCTGTAACTAAAATAGAACGCGATACCGTCGCGCTCCAGAAGGCGCCAATTGGCTGGGAGGAGTTTGTAAGAGAAACAATATCTAAGTTTAGCGCCGCGGCCCAGAAGAAAGGATTATCTATAAAGTGGATAACGCCAAAATATCCACTTCCCAAGGTAATGGCTGATCTATTGCGAATATCGGAAGTCTTAAGCAACCTTCTAGACAATGCGATAAAATATACAAACGCAGGGAAAATTATTGTCTGGTGCGAGATAGATCACAATAACAAAATGATAATTACTCACATTAAGGATAGCGGTTGCGGGATCTCCAAGGAGGATCAAGCTCGTATATTTCAAAAATTCTATCGTATCGGTGGATCTCTAGAAATGGCGGCAGAGGGCGCGGGATTGGGGCTCTATATAACCAAGTCGATTATCAACATGCATGATGGCGAAATCTGGGCCGATTCCGAGTTGGGACTAGGTTCAACTTTTAGCTTCAGTCTGCCGTATCAACCTTAATCATAGCTATAATCAGTTTATGCTGGCGAAAATCTATTCTGCCTCCATCTTAGGTTTAGAGGGCAATAAAGTAGAAGTAGAAGTGGATTTAGTAAAAAAGGGCTTTCCTTCTTTTAAAATCGTCGGCTTACCCAGTAAGGCAGTAAACGAGGCACGAGACCGTGTCCGCAGCGCCCTTATTAATACTAGCGCGGATTTCCCCAGCTATCGTCTTACCGTTAATCTAGCTCCGGCCGATTTGCCTAAAGAGGGCAGCGCCTTTGATCTTCCCATCGCCGTAGGGATTTTACTTGCCTCCGGCCAATTACCACTAAGAGCAGAGCTTGAAAAAAGCATCTTTTTAGGCGAACTATCTTTAGAGGGCAAACTACGCGCTACCGCCGGGGCGTTGCCGGTAACCTTGTGGGCAAAAGAGAAAGGTTATGAACAGATCTTTTTGCCAGCAGGTAATGCACAGGAAGCGGCCGTAGTAAGCGGTATTAGGATTTTACCGCTAACTTCTCTAAAAGACCTTTTTTATCATTTACAGGAAATATGCCCCATCCATCCCCACCCAGCCACAGATATTAGTGATTTGATTAGAGAAGATGTTGAAAGCGAATTCGACTTGGCTGATGTGCAAGGCCAAACACAGGCTAAACGGGCATTGATTATTGCAGCTGCCGGCGGGCACAATCTATTTATGCTTGGGCCGCCGGGATCAGGCAAAACATTATTAGCGCGAACACTACCGTCAATTCTGCCCTATTTAACTAAGAGTGAAGCACTCGAGGTTAGTAGAATCTACTCCGTCTCCGGCAACCTGCCTGCCGGACAAGCTCTAATTACGCAACGAGTTTTCCGTTCACCCCACAACACCATCTCGCGAGTGGGCATTATTGGCGGAGGCAGGTACCCCCAGCCGGGAGAAATCTCTCTCGCTCACCATGGCGTACTTTTTTTAGACGAATTTGCCGAATTCCCCCGCCATGTATTGGAAAGTCTAAGACAACCAATGGAAGATGGTCGAGTAACGATTAATCGTGCTTTAAACTCGGTAACATTTCCTTCTCGATTTATGGTAGTAGCGGCTTCGAATCCATGTCCCTGCGGCTATCTGGGTAGCAAAAAGAGCGTTTGCAGCTGTGCACCACCCCAGGTAAAACGCTATCATCATCGTATCAGTGGGCCAATTATGGACCGGTTTGATTTACATGTTCGGGTACAGGAGGTAGAAAGGGACAAATTAATTTCGTTACACGGAAAAAGAGTAGAAAAAGATTCTCTCACTTCAAAAGAAGCACAGCGGATGATACAAAAAGCGCGTAACCGCCAGGCGGCACGGTTTAAGGCTACCCCCCAAATCACCTGTAACGCCGAAATTGGTCCTAAGAGAATTAGTTCTTTTTGTAAAATTAATAGCGACGGGTGTCAACTATTGCGTCAGGCATATTCTCAAATGAAACTCACCGCCCGCGGCTATCACAAAATTCTTAAAGTCGCCCGCACCATTGCTGATTTGGAGGGTACAGAAGAAATCTCCACTCAGGCTATCAGCGAGGCGCTATGCTATCGAAAGAAACAATGGGCATAGGTTGAAATTACTCACATATTTTCTTAATCATTGAGAAGCTGGCAAGAGTTTGCTATAATAAGCTCCGTTCCGTAGATAGGGCTGTTTTATGTTAAAAAAACAAAAATTAATCGATGCGGGTATAATAAGCGAAACCCTACCCGACGGCCATTTCAAGGTTAAACTAGATTCCGATGAGGAGATAACTGCATACATCTCCGGGAAGATGCGTATCTACAGAATCCGCATTCTCACAGGCGATCGTGTTAGGGTTGAACGCTCATCATATGATCTCAAAAGAGGAAGAATTGTGTATAGGTCCTAAAATATGAAAGTAACTCCATCTATAAAAAAAAGATGTCCCAAGTGTAAAATTACTACCCGGCGCAAAAGCGGCAAACGGGTGAAACTTGTTATTTGCGAAAACCCTAGACATAAACAAAGGCAGGGGTAAAAAATAGCTTTTTAGCTTTTAGATTCATTAGCTTGTTAGATTAAGAAAAAAAACTAAGAAGCTAGTGAAGCTAACGAAGCTATCAGCTAATAAATTATGGCCAGAATTAGCGGGATTAACATTCCCAATGACAAAACAATTGAATATGCACTCACTTCCATCTACGGAATCGGTCTAACTCGTTCCAGAAAAATACTTAAACAAGCTCGGGCAGACCTGAAAACCCGCACTAGTGATATAAACGAACAAGATTTGTCCCGCATTAGCCGGGTTATTGATAATAGCTACAAGGTTGAGGGTGAGTTGCGCATGCAAGTAAGAGACAACATACGGAGACTCAAAGCCATCGGCACTTACCGTGGGTCACGACACAAAAAGAAACTACCTTGCCGAGGCCAAAAAACTCGCTGTAATGCCCGCACTACTAAGGGACGCAAGCGTATGGCAGTTGGCGGATTATCGTCCAAGAAAAAGGCGGCAAAGGCGAAAACCTAGGCAGTTTATAGCTTATAGCTGCATTAGCTTATTAGGTCAGAAACAGAAAACCAAGAGACTAATCAGCTAGTGAAGCTAACGCAGCTAGCGAAGCTAGCTGGCTAATTCAAAATGGCAACTAAGAAAAAAATCAAGCCAACTAAAAAACGAAAGCGTCAACCCGCCCCTGAGCGGGCACAAGTTCATATCCTCGCTTCTTATAACAATACTATTATTACGATCACCGATTGGAACGGCAACACTATCGTAACTGGCAGCACAGGGAGCGCTGGTTTTAAGAACACTCGCAAATCCACACCCTATGCTGCTACTGTCGCCTCGGGAAAGATTGCTAAAGAAGCGGCCGCTTTGGGAGTTAAAAATGTTGACGTTCGTGTCCGCGGCCCTGGAATAGGTCGGGAATCAGCCATCCGAGCTTTAAGAACTTCTGGTTTGCAAATTAATTCAATCTCAGACGTTACGCCTATCCCGCACAACGGGTGCCGCCCAAAAAAGAAAAGAAGAGTGTGAAATCAGCTTCGCTAGCTTATAGCTTCGTTAGCTTGTTACGCATAAGAGGAAAACTAACAAGCTAGTGAGACTGATAAAGCTAATGAAGCTAACGAACCTAGCAAGCTAATTATTATGGCCAGATATACTAACGCCAAATGCAAATTGTGTCGCCGCGAAGGCAAAAAGCTCTACCTAAAGGGCAAGAGGTGCTACACAGCCAAATGCCCTGTCGAGAAAAAGGGGGCCGTGCCGCCTGGAGAACCACCGAAAAGACGTTCTCGTATTACCGATTACGGCGTACGTCTTCGGGAAAAGCAGAAACTCAAACGAACTTACGGTGTACTGGAAAACCAGTTCAGGCGCTATATTCGTGAAGCCGAAAAAAAGCAGAAGCAGAGTGAGTTCGGTGTAGCTTTACAGCAAATATTAGAAACCCGCCTAGATAACATCGTGCGACGATTAGGATTCTGCTGGTCTCTAAATCAAGCTCGGCAACTTGTACGACACGGTCACATCTTAATTGACAATAAAAGAATTGACATCCCCTCGTATAATGTTAGGGTAGGTCAGAAAATAACTCTTGCTCCCACTGCTTTAAACTTGTTTAATGTACAAGAAGCTCTGAAAAATTTTCCCAGAGAAAATATACCTTCGTGGTTATTAAGAGAGGAAAGTTACGGGAAAATAGAGAGACTTCCTGAGAAAGAAGATTTTGGTGCTGAGTTTAACATTAGCCTTGTGGTTGAGTATTATTCAAGATGAACAACTATTTGCTTACCTGTTCATCTGAGTATAACTTTTCGCCAGTTACCTAATTACCTAGTTAACTAAATACAACTATGCCTCGTTTTGAACCACAAATAAAAGCAAAAAAGGAAACCTCTACCGAAGCCGAATTGATTATTGGTCCCTTTGAACCAGGAATGGGCCATACTGTCGGTAACGCTTTGCGTCGCGTTCTTCTTTCTTATTTGCCTGGGGCCGCTGTCACCGAGTTACGTATTGAAAATATCCTCCACGAATTTTCTACAATTGAGGGTATTAAAGAAGACGTTATCGAAATCATACTCAATATCAGAAAAGTTAATTTTAAAATGGATCTGCCTAAACCTCTCATTGTTACCCTAGATATTGAAGGAATTACACAGGCAAAGGCTGGTAACCTACATTGCCCGGCAAATATTGAGGTGATTAATAAGGATCTAGTTATTGCCAATCTTACAACTAAAAAATCTACTCTCAAAATGGAACTCAAAGTAGAATTTGGGCGGGGATATCATCTTTCTGATGAACAAAAAGCAAAGGTTGGTGTCATTTTATTCGATGCTGACTTTTCTCCCATCAAGCGCGTTTCCTATAAAGTTGAACCCGCCCGTGTTGGTCGCGTGTCCGACTTAGATCAAGTTCATTTTGAAATAGTAACCGACGGAACTACTACTCCTCGTGATGCCCTCTACCAAGCTGCAGCAGAACTTAATGAGCATTTTAACATCCTTAAACAGGAAACCGCAGTAAAAAGAGTCTGGGAGGAAATTAAAGAGGAAAAGAGAATGCCTGCACAAAGAAAGCTTAAACCTATCTATCTGGAAGAATTTAATCTACCCACACGGCTACTAAACGCTCTTAAAGAAGGCGGTGTCCAAACGATAGAAGATATTAATAATCTGGGCAGTGAAGGAATTAAGAAAATTAAAAACGTCGGCCCTAAAAGCGTAACCCTCATCAATCGAGTAATTGAGGAAAGGCAAAAAGAAAAAGAAGAAAAGGAACAGGAAAAAGAAGAATAATGCGAAAACACAATAAAGGGAAAAAATTTTCGCGCAAAATTGGTCACCGACGGGCATTATTTAAAAGCCTTGCCAAAGAACTTTTTCTACATGAGAAGATAAAGACCACTCTGCCAAAAGCGCGGGTATTACGTCCATACGCAGAAAAATTGATTACCAAAGCCAAAAGTGCCCGGCCCGGAGATATCCAGAAACTGCGCCAAGTTTTTCCTTACCCTCACATTATGAATAAGCTGATCAAAGACATCGCCCCCCGGTTTGTAAACCGTCCTGGGGGATATATCCGTATTCTTAAACTAGGACCAAGAAGAGGAGATAGTGTCGAGGAGGCGATAGTTGAGTTAGTAGAGTAGTAACCTTTGACCATTGACATTAGACTTTTGACTCTTTGACTTTCGCCTTTATAATAATTTACAAATTCCAAGCACCAAATAGCAAACAATGTCAAATGACCAAAGCACAAAATTCTAAGCATATTCGCGCGACTAGATATATGTTTGGAACATTGACAATTTGAATTTTGTATTTGTTTGTGATTTGGAATTTGTGATTTGGAATTTACTGTTGATAAAACTAATACTGTTACTACCGATCTAATTATGGCAAACTGAGAAAACGCTTATGACACTCTTCAACCACAACATCAAACCCAATCAAATCACACGCTCTTGGTATCTCGTTGATGCTTCCGATAAAGTTTTGGGGCGAATCGCGACCCGAATTGCCGATATCCTGCGAGGCAAACACCAACCATATTTTAGCCCCCAGTGGGATATGGGTGATTATGTTATTGTTACTAACGCCGTTAAGGTCAAGCTAACAAGCAATAAAGATGACACAAAGATTTATTATCGCCATACTGGGTACCCAGGCGGCATCCGGTCGGAAACAGCTGGGGAGTTACGTGCCCGTAAACCCGAAGAACTGATTATCCGCGCCGTTAGGCGTATGCTACCAAAAAACAGACTGTCAAGACAAATCATCAAAAAGCTCTTCGTTTATGCGGGAGAAACACACCCACATGGAAAGAGAAAATTCGAGAAGCTAAATTTGTAACAAGTAATGGCTAACACAACAACCATCTGGACATCCGGCGGAAGAAAAACTTCCACCGCCCGTATAAAACTAAGTCCCGGGAAAGGGACATTAACGATCAACGATCGGTCACTGGAGGAGTACTTTCCCCTTAAAGACGATCAGGTCCGCCTTTTCGAACCATTCAAAACTGTTGACCTAGAGGCAGGAACGTTTGATGTTTCTCTTAAAGTCGCTGGCGGTGGTAAAAAGGGACAATTAGATGCCTGTCGTCATGCTATTACTCGCGGCTTGGAAAAATATAATCCCGACTTACGAACTAAACTAAAAAGCGCCGGCCTGCTTACTCGCGATCCACGAGCTAAAGAGCGTAAGAAATACGGCCTTCGCAAAGCTCGCCGCGCCCCGCAATTCTCGAAGAGATGAAAACGACCCCTTTCTCCTTATCTTACACACCCGCTACTAATTTCCAAAGCTGGGTTTCCAAATCCTGCCCACCCATTTTTGTCGATAAATCAATCTCCAACAAATGAGAATAAATCTCTTTTAATATAGCCACTTCCCAGCGCGGAGACTGTTTTATAAGTTTAGCAGTTACAAATGGGTGTAGCCCTTTAAGACCATCTTTGTATTTAGACAGAAGAAGCAAACGAAACTGGCGCACCAGCATATGAAAGATATAACTCGCTTCCTGACCTTCAGTCAATAGCTTTTTCAAACAACTTGCGGCATATTTTCTGTCGCGCCCACTTAAGGCATCAGTAAACTCAAAAATATTCTCCTCTACACTTTTAGCGCTAAGAGCGGCCACATCCTGAATCGTAATTTTGCGTTCCGCTGTATAGGCAGTGAGCTTATTTAGCTCGTTTGTGAGCCGCCACAAATCACTACCATGATATTCAATAAGCTTCTCGATAGCCGCACCATCAATTTTGTCTGCACCTATATAGCCTAAAAGCCACCGCCGTAGCGCTGGCTTCCTTAGCGGCGCAAACTCAAAAACTTGTGCTTCTTTCCTAAGCCACTTGGTAAATTTGAACCGCTTGTCAATTTCCCCTGATTGATAGATGATAACCACTTGCGAAGCGACTGCTTTTTCTAAAGCCTCTTGCAGGTCACTAAAAAAATCAGGATCGCGCGAAAAGTCCAAAACATCACGCAAGATAAGAACTGAGCTGTTCCCAAAAAGAGAAGTCTGATTAACCGACAAGGAACTAATATCAAAACTTTGTGCCGTACCATCAATAACCCTTAGGGACTTTTTATCCGGCGCAAGTTCGTCAATTTTTTTTCGCGCCCGGTAAGTATCAGGCCCGCAGATTAGATGAAGCATAATGTTTTAATATCCGAAACTCGAATATCGAAATTCTAAACAGTAAGCAGTGGGATTGCGATGCTATATAGTAACCGCAAAACAAACTTACCACATTTTTAATTAACATCCAGTCTATGGGTGCTTGTAGCGGCGGGTCTTTAGACCCGCGTCAGGAGAGATTACGTCCTTCTGTCGCTAGGCTTCAGCCAGAGGCTGATCCGCCTTTGGCGGAAAAGCCTAGCCGCTACAACAAGAAACCATGTAAATTTGTTTTGAATCTTGGTTATTTGTGCTTCGAATTTGTCTTCCTTAAATCTATCATATTTGCCTCCTTTAAAATCTCCGGCTGGGTGACTGCCGTTATCAGAGTTTGCTGTTTAGTAAACGAAGGCAAAAGCGCTTCTCTGGCTTTGTTATCCAGCTCCGAAAAAATATCATCACACACAAAAACTGGTCGTTGACCAAGTTTTTCCTCCATCAGATCCAACTGGCCAGTTTTTAGGCGCACCACTGCCAGGCGCTGCTGCCCTCGCGATCCAAAGAAAGATAAATCTTCCACAGAGCCGTTAGCAATAATGGGGCCAAGAATTTTCACCTCATCTCTCTGGGGACCAATAAGCGTAAAGCCCATTTCTCTTTCTCTTTCTTGAGTCTGTTTAAGTTTATTTCTAATCAACTCCTGAACCTGAGATTCTTCCCATCCTGATTCTAATTCACGACGAATAACCCGCGGACTGGGGTAATAATCTAATTTGAGTTTCCATTGACTCAACCGACAATTTAGTTCTTGCACCAATCGGTAGCGCTGTACAATGATCATGCCCCCAAAACTAACCAGTTTTTGATTCCAAAAAGCCATTTGCTCATCCATATCACGAGCCTGAGAAAGAAGTTTATTGCGCTGGTGTAAAACATGTCGATACTGTCCGACTATTTCCTCATACTCACTAGAAAGACCAACAAGAATATCATCAAGAAAGGCTCTTCTTAGAGCAGGGGAATCGGTAATGATGTCTAAATGACGCGGAGAAAAAATAACCGCCTGAAAACGAGAAAAAAAATCCCGCGGCAAACAACTCTTCCCATTAAACAACAACTTCCTTCCGGAAGACTCCAAAGAAACTGCCAGTTTAAATTTTGTTAAATCACCAGTAGAAATGACCCCCTCGGATACGGATTGCTTCTGTCCTTGTTTAATAAGATATTTTAACTTGGCTGAGCGGAAAGACTTTCCTACGGCCAGCAAACCAATAGCTTCCAGAAGATTGCTTTTCCCTGCGCCATTTGGCCCAACAATTATATTTAACCCCGAACTGAACTCGACGGCAAATTTCTCAAAATTGCGAAAGTTATGGAGACGAAAACTAGAAATATACACGGCCATCCTATTTTAACAGAGGGTGGCTGGTTAAGACAATTCAATAATCCACAGGGCTGTGCCGCGCACTTATCCACAAACTTACGCCTTGACAATTATCCACAATGATTAATATAGTGTAGCAATAATGAGCCAGTCATCTCCCAGCTCCTTTCCAAAATCTCCGCAAGAAACCAAGCAAATCTGGCAAAGTGTTCTAGGCCAAATCGAATTGAAACATTCGGCATCAATTGTTAATACATGGTTCAACAATACCCATTTGGAAAGTATCAACAAAAGCTCCGCAGTTATTTCCTGTCAATCACCATATACTCAAGATGTACTTCAAAAACGCTACAATAAAACAATTGTTGAGTGTCTGGAAAAATCAACTCAGAAAAAGCTAGATTTAGAGTTTATTATTCAAAAAACTAAAGAAGGCCCGGATTCTGGCCCCTTATTTGATCAGACTCCAGAAGAAGCAACCATTGGCGATAATTTCAAAACCCACGAAGAACACCAACACAATGTTAATCCGCGGTTTACCTTTGAAAATTTTGTCGTTGGTAATTGCAACCGCGTCGCCCACGCCGCCGCCTTAGCTGTTACCTCCGACCCGGGCACTGCTTACAATCCCTTATTCATTCACGGTGGATCAGGAATGGGAAAGTCCCATCTGTTGCACGCCATTGGCAACCATCTCCTTCAAAACCCAAAATGTGACCATCTATTGTGCTTCCCTGTAGAAACATTTATTAACGATTTTATAGACTCAATCCGCTATAAAAAAACTAAAGAATTTAAAAAGAAATACCGCCAATCCGACGGCCTGCTTATTGATGACATTCAGTTCATTGGCGGCAACAAGATTTCCACTCAAGAAGAATTTTTTCATACTTTTAACGAACTCTATAGCGGCAATCGACAAATCATTATTTGTTCCGATCGGCCACCGGAAGAAATTGATCAATTAACTAAAAGACTTGTGACACGTTTTGCCGGGGGACTAATGGTAGAAATTAGCCCTCCCGACTTTGAAACCCGCCTGGCAATCATCCAAACCAAAGCCGCCGTGCTAGGAATGGATTTTAATACGGAAAGCGCCGAATTCGTAGCCCAATGCACCGAATCTAGTATACGAGAAATTGAGGGGATTCTTTTAAAAATTCGCAGCGAAACACTAGTCCGTGAACTCACTCCTACTTTGGGAGTTATTAAAAGCATCTTGATTGACAACAATTCAACAAAGAAAAATAAACAGACAATGACTCCTGAATTAATTTTTAGATTAGTTAACGAGAGATTCGGCACCACCATGTCACAGCTGTGCGGACGGCGTCGCAAATCCGAAATTGTTATCCCGCGACAAATCGCCATGTATTTACTTCGCAACGACTTGGGTCTAAACCTGGAACATATCGGAGACCTGCTAGGAGGAAGAGACCATACCACAGTAATGCACGGCACCGACAAAATCAGTAGTTTATTAAAAAAGAAGAAACCTCTTATCTGCGAGGCAGTAAGATATATAAGACAGGAGATTTATTAGCTTCATTAGCTTCACTAGCTTCATTAGCTTCACTAGCTTCATTAGCTTCATTAGCTTTTTAGCTTGTTAGAGATTAGCAAAACATGTAGTAGCGTAATTTATTACGCGCTTCTCGCCCACAACTTGTGCATAACTGTGCCCCTCGCGTTGATAACTTGTGAACAAGTCGCCGCCTTTGTGGGCAATTTGCATGGCGCAAATTTTCCTCTCCACTTTCTATCCACTCTTCATCCCACCATTTTTAGCTCACTTTATAAGCAACAGATAATAAAAAAGCCTCCGTTAGGAGGCTGACAAAATCCACAATCGCAACTATTGAATATGCCCGTTATCACAACTAATTAACCTACCATCTACATATCCACGAGGATTACTATTATTACTAATTTAGAAAGAGAATTTATTAATTAACCAGAAAGGAATAAAATGGATAGTTGTTTGTTTATATTTAGTCTGATCCAGTAAATTTCGGTTTAGAAAAAATCCCTGTTCCGGGTGATATTGATTTAGAAAACTTAAGAAAGAACGTGAGGTGCGGGGTAAAGTCATTTCTTGACTTTTTACTTCTATAGGTATTATTTCTTCTCCTTGTCGAATGACAAAATCTACTTCGGCGCCGGTTTGTGTTCGCCAGAAGTGAAATGTTGATGGTGGATGAATTTTCCTTGTTAGTTCATTGAAAACAAAGTTTTCTATTAGCGCTCCGTGATCGCCTCTGGTAGTAATAGAAGTAAAATTATTGATAATAAAGTTCCGAAGCCCGTTATCAAGCCAAAAGACTTTTTGGTTTTTAACAAGTTCTCGCTTGCGATTGGTAAAAAACGGGGGCAGCATTGTTAAAACAAAGCTGTCCTGCAGGACGGTGAGATATTTTTTGACGGTAGCCCGGGTTATTTGAAGAGAAGATGCCAGTTCGCTAAAATTAACAAGATTTCCCAACTGAAAGGCGGAAAGAGAAACCAGTTTGTTAAAGGCTTCCACATTTTCTACTCCCAGGTAATCTTGCACATCCTTTTTTAGGTAGCTGGAATATATTTCTGCTAATTCGGCAATTTTATCCTGTGGGTCAGGTGTCATTACTACTTTGGGGTAACCACCGTACAAGAGGTACTCACAAGCCGCTTTCCAGATGGCTTCTCCGTAAAGGTGGGTGAAATCTAGGAGTTCATTTTTGTTTTGTAGAGAAGGAATGCTTTCAACTTTTTTTCTTAGGCTTTGTTTTAGAAATTCGGCAAAGCTTAAGGGCGTTAAAAGAAATTCTTTCTTTCTACCAGTTAGGTGTTCTTTGGTTTTTGCTTTAACCTCTAAAGAGGAAGAACCAGAGATAATTAGTTTAAAGGGCATATCTAAATCCTGAATTTGTTTTAGAAATAAACCGGCATTCTTTACGCGCTGAATCTCGTCAATAAAGATATAGGCGCGTTTATTATTAGTTGATTTAGACTGAATAAATTTGACAAATGAGGATACTTGTTTAAACAGAGCCTGTAGGTTTTCGTTGTCTAGGTTGAAATAAAAAATGCTATTGTTAAGTCCTTTTTCTACCAAAGATTGAATTTGTCGTTTGATGAGTGTTGTTTTCCCGCTTTGTCTGGGACCGAGAATTACTAAAACGTCCGGATTTTCCAGCCAATGGGAAAGCCAGGTAGAAGCGTCTCTTTCGATAAAAGGATGAACGTGAAAACTCTTTTCTCGACGCCAAGGATTTTGAAGGTTAAAGATTGATAATGGGTCCATAAACAACTTTGTTATTTGATATCACTAGTGTACAAACAACAAGGTTATTTGTCAAGAGGCGTCTTCGCTGGGGAAGGCTTGGCGGATTTAATCTCGTCCCTTAGCAATACCAAAGTCTCTTGTTTGAGGGTTTTACGGATACGGTTAAATTCTTCGTAGGGTAAAAGAAAATTTAGATCTTGAGTAATGACGTTTTCGGTAATTTTTTCCTCAACAAAATCGCTTAATTCTTTTAAATATTTCTTGCAAGGAATACCACGTCTTTCTTCAATAATTTTTGGTTTATAAGTTAAGCCCTGGGTGAAAAAATGATGAATATCGTAAATATCGCGTCCGGCAATGGAATTGTTCTTCTCATATCGCTCTTTAAGCGCGACCAGCTTGTTGGCAAACATTGTTTCGATAGTCTGACAAACGGCATAACGGTCAATTTCTTTAAGATACTGAGGTTTGTAGTCGTTACTTTTTGCAGGAATATCAGATATATCCAGTTTGAGAGTATTCCTTTGCTGGGGTTTAGATGGGTACTTTAGAAAAAATTGCAGGACACGCTGACTTTCGTCTTTAATTGAGTAATCCAGTTTTTTAAACAGCCGATGCAGGTTTTTTTCAATTTCGTTCTTGTTGGCGTTTTTACTGAGGTCAAAGTCAAGGTCAATGGAGAAGCGATCCAGGAAACCCAGGAGTGAGGCACAGGTGCCGCCTTTAAAGTAAAGGGTTCTCGCCAGGAGATTGTCATCCAAAATATTGATGAGTAGGCGGTACATTTGGGCTTTGTGCAGGGCGTCCTGCGGTCGAGGTAAAATCATAAGTACCCGATGATTTGTTGGAGCTTTTTGACCTGCTCCCAGTCGATTAATTTTCGCGCATCAAAAAAGTAGCGGGTATTAAAGTAGAGGATGTCCGCTACCGCTCTTTCCACGGTGGCTTTGGCAATATTGTCCTCTTTTATCAATCCCGCGCTTTGGAACAGATATTCGTCTTTTAACTGTCGTACTAGATAATTATGCGAGCCTAGAGTGAATTTTTTAGATTGGCTGGAGATTAGCGTGATATAGTTGCTACCCTGGAAAATAATGCCGTTTTGGACTAGAACGCTCTCGGTGCTCAAATAGGCGTAAGTATGTAAATAACTAATACCTAGTATGACCGGATCAAGTTGTTCAATGGGAACAGTAGAGTAGAATCCTTTGTGGATACGAAGCAGAATTCCTTTGTGAGCGTATCTTTTGATGGTGGTATAAAGCGTATTTTTGTTGTTAATTTGCCAGAGCAAGGCCAAGTCTTGGGTGTGAAAGATTTTTTGGTTCTGTTTAAGAA
>JAHISN010000079.1 GCA_018818265.1 Patescibacteria group bacterium
ACAACAACATTTATTATAATAGTTCAAACGATGGCACGGTGGTGGCTTATTATAGAGAATGGAACAACGGGGGTATTGGTAATGTTATAGAAACGTTTTACATGAATGATGTGAACTCTGGGCATTGGTCGTCACAATTAGATTACTACGATGTGGGTGATAATACTGATTCAAATTCGCAGGGCATAAATCCCGCGTTTATTGATTTAGAAGGGTATAACTTGCAATTGCGTAGCGACTCAACAGCAATTGATGCTGGCGTACCAGATTACAGTTTTGCTGGGACTAGTTATCTTCCAGCATCCATTATAGAAATACCAACTATAGATATTGATGGTAATCCGCGCGATTCTGATCCAGACATTGGTGCTTTTGAGTATATAGATGAAGCTGTCCCATCGCCCGGTCCCCTTCCCTCAGTTGAAGGAGATCTCAATAGCGACGGAGTAGTGAACATCTTCGACCTCGTTATTATCGGCAATTGTTTTGGGCAGGAAGCAATAGGAACCTGCGCCCGTGCAGACGCCAACGGAAACGGAGTGGTGGATATTTTTGATCTGGTAATTGTGGGTAGTCATTTTGGGCAGTAAGAAAAGATTCTCATTTTAGGCAGCTTGACGAATCTCGATTTTCTTGATAGCTTGAGTGTGTACTATGAAATTTCTCCGAGCTGTAACTGTCTTTTTTAATGTTTTTATTCTTCTGGTAAACCCTATCCTCATTTTAGCGGCGCCGCTCACAATTCACCCTAATAACCCTCGTTATTTTACCAATGACACCGGCCAGCCGATTTATATGACTGGTTCTCAGACTTGGTATAACATTCATCAAAATACGACTATAGAAACCAATACAACAACATCTGAATATTTCGAAGAATATTTGGATTGGATGCAGTCTCATGGACATAATTTCACCCGCTTATGGACAGGGCTTAGCTACTTGGATAATCCACCCTTCCCCTGGAATCGCTCAGGGCCGGGTACTGCCAATGATGGCAACCCTCAGTTTGACATGCGCGCCTTTAACCAAAGTTATTTTGACGCCGTCAAGGAAAGGGTTTCTCAAATTCAATCTCGGGGAATGTACTGTTCGATTATGTTCTTTGGGTCGCACAATGGGTTGAAAAGTGATTTTATCAACACGGCTTGGCACCCCAATAATAATGTAAACGATGAATTAGATATTTTTGATAATGATGGCTACTTTTTTTTTACCACTGATCCAGAAGCCTTGGAAACCCAGCGGGCATTGGTTCGGAAATTTATAGACGAGTTGAATGATTTTGACAATCTTATTTGGGAGATTATGAATGAGCCTGGCGAGCAATCTGTGGAATGGCAGGAGGGAATGATTGAATATGTGAGATCGTACGAATTCAGCAAACCGAAACAGCATCTAATTGGGATGACCGGAGGCTGGAATCTTGGCGCCCAGATGCTCGAAAGTTCTGCCGAGTGGATTTCGCCAGATTGGGACTGGTACGTAGAAGGTCCAGGAGACTACCGTGAAGGCGGACCTGCCGATTTTTCCGAAAAGGTAATTATGAATGACACTGATCACCTTTGGGGTTGGTCAGAACCCGAAAATGCTGAAGAGATGCGAAAATGGGTCTGGAAAACCTTCGCCCGTGGCAACAATTCGATTTTTATGGATTCGTATGATCATTATAGAGAAGATGTCGAGAACTACGGTGAGATTAACCATGATTGGGATTTGCTCAGGGATACAATGGGATATACAGTGGATTACTCTCGGAAATTTACTGATCTAGCCGCTCTGATGCCTTCGGACAGTTCAACTGAATGTTCAACAACCTATTGTTTACAAAATCCAGGAATGGAGTATTTTGTGTATCAACCAAGTTCAGGGGAGTTCACAGTAAATCTCGAGCCCGGGAGCTACAATTACGAGTGGTTTAACCCTCAAGAAGGTAGTGTCTTGCAGACGGGATCGAGAATTGTGAGTGGTGGAAATGCCAGTTTTACGCCCCCTTTTAACGGTGATGCTGTACTCTATCTAAAAATTGTTGTTTCCACGCCCACTCCTGTATCAAGCCCTACCCCTCAGCCAACACCTACGGGTGAAAAATTAACAGGGACAATAATAGGGGTTTGTGAACCTTATCAAGATAATCCTGATACTAGCTACGAGGCAGCCGTGGATGGAAATACAGAAACATTTTCGGACTGTGTGGGTAACGAAATGTACGTCGGCTATGATTTTGGTGCAGGAAACAATAAAATTATCAATAATATCCGTTATTGGCCTCGGGATGATTGGAATGAACGAATGCTTGGAAGAACTTTCGAAGGATCGCAAGATAACATTTCTTGGGTAACACTCTTCACAGTACAATCTGCTCCGCCATATGACCAGTTTACAACTATCGCAATTGATGACAATACTCCTCTTCGGTTCGCTCGTTACAACGGCGCAGGTGGATATTTGAATGTCTCTGAAATTGAGTTCTATGGTATAGATGCCTCTTTAGACGGAGACTTAAATAGCGATGGAGTAGTGAACATCTTCGACCTCGTTATCATCGGCAGTTGTTTTGGGCAGGAAGCTGTCGGAGATTGCGCTCGGGCGGATGCCAATGGGAACGGTGTGGTGGATATTTTTGATTTAGTGATTGTGGGTGGGAATTTTGGGACAAGCTAGATTTGTCGGAACCTCAGTCCGGAGTCCAGTCATAGGCTAAGGCTGGGTTTAGATGCTAGAATAATAAATATGTTTAAACAAAAAAAAGTTGTTCTTCGCCAGTTTATGTTTTGTTGCGTGATTCTAATATTGTCTTTTCTCCAAAAACATAAGGACACTAAAGCCCAAACTTGCAATCATACTGTTTCTTCAAATGAAGAGTTGATAGATGCTAATAATGCAGTTAGTCCAGGAGAAATAGTATGTCTGGAAAATGGAACATATAATGTGGGAATTGGCCCCTTTCGTTCGGGTGCGGACGGATTATATATTACTTATCAAGCGGCGCAAGGAGCGAACCCAGTTATAACAGAACGGTCATACCTTGATGATAAAAGCTATCTTATTATCAAGGGAATCAGGCTTGAGTCTGACGGGCATACATGGGTATCAACGAGTGCAAGTTCGCACCATATCCAACTTTTAGAGTGTGAATTTGACTCTTCTGAGGCTGGAAGTTATAGCGGTATCTATATAAACGGATCGCAATATATCACCATTGGCGGCTCAACTTTTGGAAAGTGGATGTTTGGTAATGCAATTAGTGGTATGGGTGGCTCTCATATCCTTATTGAGGACAATGATTTTTCTCAGGCCATTGCTGAGCATGGATTGGCTAATATAAGTGCTTCTGACCTAATTATTCGCAACAATTATTTCCGCAACCCTTGCGACAGGGCCCTTTCTCTTAGAGAGAAAACCAGTACAGCTGAAAATTTGCTCGTAGAAAACAATGTATTTATGGATACTAATTGGAACAGAAAAGACTCTTGTTATGGAGAAGAACCTGGGTCAGAACAGGCTCTTAAATTCAATGTTTCCAAGGGAATTTTTCGTAACAATCTTGTTATAAACACTAACGAAGGAAAAAATTATGACTATGGCGGCTCTCTCCATTTTTCAACTTATGAGGAGGTCCTAAAATACGAATACAATCGTGTTTATCATAATACATTTTACAAAAACAAACTTCACGCCATTACCTTTATTAGAAACACGGATACTTGGGATACTCGTAACAACAAAATAACAAATAATGTTATAGCTGAACACAATTTAATAAATGATTTTACAAACATAGATTGCAGTACGCCTGATGAGTGCAAAACTTATTCTGTGTATATTGGAAGAAGCGGTTTGAATTGGCAAACATATCTTTTTGATTTTAATGTCATTTCTGATTCTCAGAAAGATAATGTGATTTATATCGCTGATGGCGGCAAAGAACAAACTGTTGAAGAAGCCCAAATCAACCATCCAGACCAATTTCAAAACAATATTATCCAACTTCCCCAATTCCAAAATGAAAATATTATGTATGACGCTAACCAATATCCCGAAAATTACTCTCTCGAAAACATAGATGATTTTTTCGCTGGCTTTGTTCTTACATCGGATAGTTCAGGGAAATATGCAGCTACTCATTTAGCTGAGATTACCGCTTCTAGTACGGGGACAACGATTCGAATAGACGATGCTTTATATTTCACCGATGGAATGGGAATGATCAATGGAGACAGAATTATTATTGATTCTGATAATCAGGTTGCAGTTCAGATAATTAATGTAGATTATGAAAATAATATTCTAGAAGTGGATCAAGCTATCAGTGTTTTGGTCGGTGATCGAATTTATCTGGAGGCGGCAGGAACAAGTCCTGATATTGGGGTTTATGGCCGTGAAGGTAGTTTATTTCCTACTCCCATCCCCTCGGTTGAGGGAGATCTCAATGGCGACGGAGTAGTGGACATCTTCGACCTCGTTATCATCGGCAGTTGTTTTGGGCAGGAAGCTGTCGGAGACTGCGCTCGCGCGGATGCCAATGGGAATGGCGTGGTGGATATTTTTGATCTGGTGATGGTGGGTGGGAATTTTGGGAGCCCGTGAAGAAGCTTCGCCCGGAAGCGCGGGAGATTCTGTCTTTTCACGGGCTGGTCGTCTCCGGCTTCTGCGTATCTCCAAACTCATACACATCTCCCTTTGCCAACTTACCCTCCAGTAACATTCGCGCAAGTTTGTCTTCCACTCTTTCCTGAATAACTCTCCGAAGAGGACGAGCGCCAAACTGAGGATCATAACCCTCTTGAGCTAATTTGTGAACAATTTCATTAGTAAAGGAAACTTCGACCCTCTGTTCGCGCATTTTCCCGGCAACCGTGTTTAGTATCAACCGCGCGATTTGCTCCACCTGGTCCATAGTCAGGGTTTTGAAAACAACTACACCATCAAAACGATTCAATAACTCCGGCCTAAAGACCTGCTGTAAGTTTTGCATTAGCATTTCTTTAATCTCATTAATGGCCGAACCCTTTTTAAGCATTTCCTGTATAACCACCGAAAAGGCATTGGATGTGCAAATAACCATCGTGTTGGTGAAATCTATTGTCCGCCCCTTACCATCAGTTAAACGCCCATCATCGAGAATTTGCAGTAAAATATTATGTACTTCAGTATGGGCCTTTTCAATTTCATCAAATAGAACAACAGCAAACGGGCGTGAACGCACCGCCTCGGTAAGATAGCCCCCTTCCTGATAACCTGCTTGTCCCGGAGGCGCGCCGATAAGCCGATAAATCTGTCCCGGCAGAGAGTACTCACTCATATCTAACCGAATCATATTGCGCTCACTACCAAAATAAGTAGCTGATAATGCCTTGGCAGTTTCTGTTTTGCCCACACCTGTAGGGCCAACAAATAAAAACGAAGCAATGGGGCGATTCCCCGGCGCTAGTCCCGATCGAGCCCGACGCAGAGCATTACTAACCATCCGCACCGCCTCCTCCTGATTAATAATCCGCTGATGCAGAAGTTCTTCAAGATTAAGCAGTTTTTCTTGTTCATTAGCCGTTAACTGCTCCAGCGGTATCTGAGTTTGTTGAGACAAAACTGCGGCAATGTCTTTATCAGAAACTTCGCTCCGGCCCTTCTGTTTTACATATACAGCTGTGATGTCCAGCAATTCAACCGCTTTCCCCGGTAAATAGCGATCATGAATAAATTTTTGAGTTAAAGAAACTGCCGCTGTGAGCGCCGGCAAAGTAATGCGAACCCCCTGATCCGCCTCCATCTGAGGAACAAACCACTGTAAAATTCGCAAACATTCCTCCTGTGAAGGCTCCTCTATCTGCACAACTTGAAAATATGAGGCTACCGTAGTATTACCCTCAATATGCCTGCGATATTCTTCGGGAGTTGTTGTCGCCACCAGCTGGATATTACCGCTAGATAGAGCTGGCGCTATAAACGAAGCCACATCAGCTGTGCCCTTACGCCCGCCAGCGCCAAAAAGCGTATGAATCTCCTCAATAAATAGAATTGACTCACCACCCTGTACCTCACGTATCGCCTCATACACTCTTTCTTCCATATCTCCACGCCCCGATGTACCCGATAATAGGCCCGCTAAATCCAAACGGATAAGTTTTTTACCGGCTAATTTGCCGCTAATGTGTCCGGAAAGTATTTTCTCGGCAATCCCGTAAGCAATGGTCGTTTTACCCACACCTGGTGCGCCTATTAGGAGAACATTATTCCGCGTAGTCTGCTGTAATACGCCAACAATACGCTCCATCAGCTTTTTTCTGCCAATAAGATAAGGCACCTTACCCTGTTTAACCAGGTCAGTAATATTAGTAGAAAAGTGTTTTAAGTGCCGCAGCCATCCAGCTGCCCATCCCGCATTCACCCCTGCCCGACGATGAAAGAAGCGATCTTCCCAAAACCGCCAGGTTTGCTTGCGCAATTCCCAAGCATAGAGCCATTGCGAAGCCATATTTAATTGCTCCCAGGTAAGATCATGTTTATCAAATAACCTCTCAACCTCTGTTTCTAACTTAACCCAAGCCAGAAACAAAAGTTCACAAGACAGATGCCGCCGCCCCAACGACAAACCGACCCCTAAGGCTTTCCAAGAAATTTGCCTCCAGCCAACCACTTCACTATTCACACCATCTCTCAGCGCTTTTACTTCATCCGTCAACTGCTCAATCTTCGCTTTATCAGACAACCCCAACCGCACAAAATACTGACTCATACTCGGCTGTTTAATTATCGTCTCCCAGAAGAGTAGGGGAGTGTACTTTTTGTCTTTTAATTGATTAAACATTGATAATACCTGCGGCAGACAAACTTTAACGAGTTCTTGAGGCTTTTTTACCTGCTCGAGTATCAATTGCGGTTTAGACGCAAATGTAACGAAGTAAACCAAATATACAAATGCAATCCCGGCCAACCCCGCTAGCCCCACTTCCCCTCCAGTAAGAACCGCGAAAATTAAATAGAACGGTATTATTAAATAAATTACAAATCCCGTTAACAAAACAGCCAGAACTGCAAGAAGGATAATGCCGGAAATTGCCAGCCACCAGAATCTGAACAAAATGCCCATGGCATACCCAACGGCAGTATAATCTCGCCGGTAGGGTTTGAAAAAGGTTTTTAGAACTATCGTAAAGGAAAATAAGTCAACAAAAAGTATAAATGTCCGGGGAATAAACTTAGACCAAAACAACAAATTCTTCATAAACCACCAGATGGGAAAATATAGAATGTCTTTAAGTGGCTGAAGAAGAAGTTCTTTAAGCTTGTTGTTCATGGGATTAGCTTCATTAGCTAGTTAGCTTTGTCAAACATAAACCTTATACCTATAAGCTAGTGAAGCTATAAGCTAACAAGCTGCTCATACTATTCTATCCGAACTTCCCACCATGGGCAAGAGAAGAATTTGGCAGGATAAATTCATTTGTGATAAACTAACATTCAAATATACGTCCGGTAAAAGGAGGAGAAACCAGTGACTAATAAGAAGGGTGCTAAAAGAAAACCAACCGTAGCTATTCGAAGCGGGTTACTACCGTACATAAATTTGCGCCGTCTTCGTACTGTTTTCAAGGTAAAAGTATACCGGCGTTTTTGCAACTTCTGCCAGTTCGCCCCGAACGCGGACGTTGTCATTATCGAAGATGTCGGTCATCCGGGGGCAAGCACTGTAGAAGGGGAGCGCATTCGGGCCGCAACAAGAGGAACGCGTGCTAAAACCCTGGTAATCGGGCAATGGGCTAACCCCGCCATGAAAGGGGACGCATACTTGCGAATGCCGTTCGGCATGAGTGACCTGATTGCCAAAATCCGCTCGCTCCTCTAGGGTGCCGCAAATCGCCAAAACAAGTAGACTCACAGGAGCGGGACTAACACCCCGCTCCATTTTTATTCCTCTACGTCTTGTAAAATCCCTCTCAACATGACAGAATTGAACCAACACATTGACTACTGCTACCTACCACCTACGACCCAAAACCTAACAAGCTTGCCGCATCGTAGTCCCGCCTCGCTCGCCTTGCCGAGTCGAAGCGGTCCAGCAGACGGGTTTAGCCTAGGTGAACTGGAAAGCTATGAACTATTTTTATGCCCTCAACACCTATCACTTCCTCCCAAGCCCGAAAGAACTTTTACAAAATTCTCAAACGAGTGGGGGAAAGCGGAGAAAACTTTACTATTAAAGTTTATAAAGATGCTAAAGTTAGAATTATTCGCGAAGATTTAGCAGAAATTCTTGAACAACTCATCGGCCCCGCCATCTGGACAGAAATTCACAAATTGCTAGAACAAACCCCCAAAATAGGGGAGGGGACTAGGGAAACAATTAGGAAAATGCTGAAATCAAAACTAGGCTAAGCCTCCCCCGCGCTATGGACCATCGGGCAGATACGATGTACTGCCCATAACCAAAGGCAACCACTTGAAACTTCCATAGCGTTACGTTATAATGCTACCCAGGGAAAACCTCCCAGCTTTCTCTACAAGCACTTTAACAGCTCCAGTTTCCCCAACCGGGAACCCGCAAAGACTTATGTAGCACAAAATCTAAGTGGGTGGGGGAATTGGGTTGAAATATTTTGAGTTTAACTAAACACCTTTATCCGTTGACCGTTTGGCGGGGAACGCCCGCCCTAAAATAGCAAGGAGGCAATAAATGCGCAATAACGCGCGTATCGTTTTTGGAGTAGTCTTGACGGTTATCTTGCTGGGAATGGCAAGTTTCAGCTCCCTGGCGATGGGCCCTGATGTTCCCGGTGTTCCGGACGCTCCGGGTCTGCCACTGTGTAAATCCGCTGAGACAGCAGTTCCGGGGCAATGCCAGCCCCCAGAGCCGCGGCTGGTTGAATCGGCAGTGACAGCTCAAACTGGAGCCGTGGTTACAGAATCGCGAGAATGGCATGTTTGCCAACCGGGTGGATTACTGCACCCGACCTGCGATACCGATAACCCACAACAGGCGGTGGACTGGGCCAGTCCGGGCGACATCATCAAGCTTGAAGCTGGCACTTTTACCGGTGCCGAACCCAAAACCTACCCGTACGACACGGGGTTTTGGGTCTACACAAAAACCACAACCCAAACGGTAATCATTTCCCAGTCTCTCACGTTCCTGGGCGGCTATACACCCACGAACTGGGAAATGCCGCAAGGGAAAACCACGCTGGATGCTCAGGGTGAGGGTCGCGTTTTTCTCATCGACAACCTCGACCACAACGCCCCGCCCATCAACGTGACTCTGGAAAATCTGATTGTCACCAACGGCTGGTCCGAGGCTACCAATGGTGGCGGCATCTTTGCCGACCGAACAAACCTGACCGTTCGGGGCTGCAGGGTCCGAAATAACCACGCCGGGGCTGGTGGTGGTGGCATTGGCTTCTATGGTGGGCACTTTCAGCTTGAGCAAGCCTGGGTGACCAACAATACCGCCGACACCTATACCGGCGGCGTTGTCATCTGGGGCTTTAGCCTCAACGCCACCGGCAGAGTGGAAAATTCCGTTATCGCAAATAACAACTATGGCGGCATTTTTACCCTCCATGCTCAGTGGTCCCTGATACACTCCACTATTGCCAATAACGGCGTTGGTCTAGAAATGGGGAATTACCAGGAGCCAGAAACCATCATTACCGGCACGAATAACATCTTTGCCGGTAACGGGGTCGGGATAGAGACAAGCAGTCTTGCGGGATTCGGCTGCTCCCAAGCCAATTTTGACCACACCTTGTGGGGCTCGGGAAATGCCGCCAATGGCACCGACTGGGAAGGCGACGAGTACGGATGCACCGTCACTACCCAGAACGACCTCTACGGGAATCCGGCCTTTTTGGTCGCATACCATATTGGCCCCGGGTCCGCGGCACGCGACCAAGGCGCGGCAACCGAGGTGTCCGTAGACATTGATGGTGAACCTCGCGCCGACGGCCTGCCCGATATCGGCGCGGACGAGTACGCATCGCTCCCCACGTTATATCTGCCGCTGGTGTTCATCAACAACTAGCGGCACGCAACACGCACACCTAAACATGGAACAGGGGCTCCCGGCCCCTGTTCCACCAGAACAAACTAAGGCCCCGCAGGGGTCGTTGACCAAACATCATTACGATGTCGACGGCCCCCTCCCGGGGCCTTTTGTTTTGAATTAACTATACTAGCGCCTTCTCAAATATCTTTAGGAAAATTCCCGCCCACCGCCCCTTCCCCGGATTTGCCTTTACTAGCAACATTTCCGGGCGTTGAAGCTCACTAGAAAATTAACTCTGCAGGCCGTCAGGCAAGCCAAAGCGTGACGCCCGGCCCATAGGCTACGAAAATCCACTTGCTTCCTCCCATAGTGATGGGTTATAATGTAATTGTAGGGAGTTTCCCAACTCTCTATGTTAAGCACTTTAACAACAACCTCAATTTTTCCAACCGGGAACTCGCGAAGAGTTACAAACTCTCAGTGAGAGGAAAAGTTGAGTTGAATATTGTATTTTTTTAACTTACCTGCCGAAAGGCAGGCGCCTTGCCAGGAGGTGATGGTTCCTGGTGTGTCTTTTTGTTCTTTGGCTTGGCGGGCAACGCCCGCCCTAATAATCTTGAGGAGGCAAAAAATGCGCAAATTTGCGCTCGTAGGGATCGTCCTAGTGGCGGTCATAATCAGATCTCTGTGGCCCGTAGAACCCAGTAGCGCTTTGGCCGGGCCTAATGGCCCACCCTTTCCGGAGGATTCCGGGAAATGGGCCGACGCCATGGACACCGCCACGGCGGGTACTCCCGCGGTGTTGTCCAGCGGCTTAAGCTTAATGAGCGCAACCGACGCGGTCGCCGCCAGGCGGCCAGTTCCGTATCGGTTGGAAGACATCGCTCCGACCACCGGCCTGGTCGTAACAGGCCTAGATACGTGGTCTTACGGGGCAGTCGCACTGATCACATCCCCAGAACAAGTGACCTTGTTCAACTACGGCGAGTTGACGGCGACGGGAGAAACACGGGTGATCACATCGCCAGTAATCTCCCAGATTCAGCCGACTGGGATCGGAGGAGACCTGCTCCTCAACTACCATAATTATTGGTTCTGGGGAAGTGGGGGGTTGGGCATCTTGAATTTTGATGATGAGGGATGGAACAATCCGCTCGTAGGAGAAGTACGAGCCTACGCCGTCCTTGAGACCGCCACCACGTCGTATACATACGACGACTGGTGGAACCGGTTTTTTGGGCTGGCGGAGCCGCCCGGAGTCCTTATCACCGACGAAGTACTCTCGGGGCCGCCCAACGGTACAAATTCTCACACCGACCTGCTGAGCCAACCCCCGATCGGCTTGCAGACAATTTGGGATGATAACTGGCAAGCGCAAGTTTACGGTGCCTCACGGCATTACCTGTTCCACATGGTCGACGATCATCAGTGGGACGAATGGGAACCCGTGGCCGATTTCGCCCATAACAACCAGATCACCACCATGGAAGTCTACGGTGACTGGATGTTCTTGGGCGTCGAGAGCGCCACACCTGACGGGGCCGCGGTTTGGTACTCCAACCTGTCCGATTTACACAAATGGACGGTGTTGGAATATGAGGGCTCCGAAGACGTTATGTACGTCAAAGACATCGATTGGGGCTACAACCGCGGGTTTTTCACCACGGACAAGGGAGTA
This sequence comes from Patescibacteria group bacterium, assembly GCA_018818265.1. Taxonomy (GTDB): domain Bacteria; phylum Patescibacteriota; class 4484-211; order 4484-211; family 4484-211; genus JAHISN01. Next base: position 11,661 of record JAHISN010000079.1, read on the forward strand.
TTCCAGCTAGACTGGGACTCGCTGGCCGTGGTTGCCCACCACCCATACGACGACCTCTCGGGTATTACTCAAGATTACCGGGGAAACACTTTCCTCAGTAGCCCGAATGGGTTGCGGATGCTACGCCCACAGCCAATTGCCTATCTGCAATGGCTTGGCGCTGGGCGAGCGAGGATCACCGTGGAATGGATTTCCCCGATGTACGGCGACCTGGAAGGACGTTGCACAATCGGCGATGCGACCGCAGTCAGCGTCACTGCCATCAACACCTATAACTGTACGGAAACGTACAGCGGTGATGGGCAGGTGGGCGTGCTCTGCGAATACGGCAACCCGATTGGCAAGAACGTCGGGTTCACCGCCGAAGTGCAGAACATCGTTGATGCCGCCCAGATCGAGTGTTTCGTTACGGCGGATGAGTACTCTTACGGGCAAGTCCCAGTGGAGATTCCAGAACAACACTTGTTCTACCTGCCGCTGGTGTTCATCAACAACTAGCGGCACACACACCTAAACATGGAACAGGGGCTCCCGGCCCCTGATCCACTAGAAATAAATTAAGGCCCCGCAAGGGTCGTCGACCAAACATCGTAACAACGTCGGCGGCCCCTTCCCGGGGCCTTCTCTTGTTTATAGCTAATAAACCCCTGGGCCAGCTAGATTACTCCTAACCGAGACTTGTTTCAGCTTTGGAGCAGACCAATCCCCGCCACTTGCGCACCCGATAGCTTCGTGTTATAATGTGGTTGGAGGTGGAAAGTGAATCATATAATTGCGTTGTTCTCGTTCGGTTGCGCGATTTTTAGCTTAGGCTTGTTCCTGCTCAGCCTATTCCTCAACAGAAGGGCAGGAAAAGAAACCGAGCTGCAACAGTTAGCCCACAGAATCGCGGGCGACGTTGCCTATAACATACCGCCGTTTGACGAAGACCTTGCCAGGTATAAACATCTTCTCAAACAACCCCCCGGTCGCCACTAGACCGGGGTTTTTTTATTCAAAAACATTCTCCCTCTGATAATTCCTGTGTTTTTTGATATAATCTGTATAGTATCACTAAGGTTTCACTTTGAAAATTTTAGGTCTGTTCACGGCGTTCAAGTCGCATGGAGGGGTGGCTGAGTGCTCAATGAGACACCAAATCTCTGATTTGGCCTGTCGAATTAGTCCGCCATAGCCCTGAGCGAAGACCCGTCAGACGGGTCGAAGTCGAAAGGGCGGGGGCGGAGCACAAAGCAACGGTTAATCTTTAGTTAGAGAAATAAGCTAGATCAATATGGAGGGGTGGCTGAGTGGCCCAAAGCAGCCCTGCCTGCCGGCAGGCAGGGGTTTGCTAAACCGTGCCTATGCAAGAATACTATGTTTATGCAGCTCGCAGCCTAAAATATAAATATGTTTATATTGGCCATACTAACTGTCCGTACAGAAGAATCGGACAACACAATAATGGCTCAACACCTTCAATTAGAGGTAAGTTACCGTTGGAACTTTTTTACACTGAAAAATTTTCTTCGAGGAAAGAGGCTGTAGAAAGAGAGAAAGAATTAAAAAAATCGCACAATCGTGAATGGTTAAGAAAAATAGCATATCCCGGAGGGGTGGCTGAGTGCTCAATGAGACACCAAATCTCTGATTTGGCCTGTCGAATTAGTCCGCCATATCCCTGAGCGAAGACCCGTCAGACGGGTCGAAGCCGAAAGAGCGAAGTCGAAAGGGCGGGGGCGGAGCACAAAGCAACGGTTAATCTTTAGTTAGAGAAATAAGCTAGATCAATACGGAGGGGTGGCTGAGTGGCCCAAAGCAGCGGTTTGCTAAACCGTGCCCGTTTTATACCGGGCCGTGGGTTCGAATCCCACCCCCTCCGCCAGTTAGGAAATGTCTTTGTTGGCTCGCCCTCTGCGAGGGCTC
>JAHISN010000080.1 GCA_018818265.1 Patescibacteria group bacterium
GCGATTTGGCAGTCCAGCTCGGGGCGTACGTTAGCTATATTCCCATTCGGGTGGTTGGTAGAGATACGGAGTTTAAGAATCAGTTTGGTCTGTCAGCTGAGGAAATGAAAACAATTGTCGAAGTGGTTATGCGTTTAAGGGACAAACATCCGGCGACGCGGTTTCTGACCTACTTCGATATTTTGGCGGAGCAACCTGATTATTATCACCCGATGTGGTTGAACACGCCCTGCCCTGCCAGGAAGAACATTTACATCTCTTTCTTTGGCGATGCCTATCCCTGCGACTTCCTATTCTACTTGGGAGATATTTTTTCGGCAGGAAACGTCAGAGAGAACTCAATGATGGAGATCTGGTGCCACTCTGAAGGGCTTGAGCGGTTTCGTAACCTGAAAAGGGCACCGCGGTGCTGTACCTGCGAGATGTTGGGTGTGAAGTGCTATGGCGGCTGTCCGTCTGAATCTCTAGCAGAGGAACTAGTAGTAGACGATCCTCTCTGCTTTAGGCATCTGCTGACAGGATAGATAGCTATAAGCGGACAAAACTTGTGTGTCTATACACCAGAGCCTGCGGATAAAACCTGCAGGCTCTTTTGTTGTATAATCAAAATTGATGATTAAATGCCGTACTCTAGATGGGAAAACGAAATGGATTTCTAAAGACAAAATGAGGCTTCGGCCCTCGGCTTATGGAATTATTCGGGATCGGGAAAGTCTATTGCTAGTAAGGATGAAGAGTGCCGGGAAATACTTTTTTCCCGGGGGAGGAGTTGAACTCGGTGAAAAAGTTACTGACTCCTTGACCCGGGAAGTTAAAGAAGAAACTGGTATAGATATTGAGGTCGAAAGGTTTTTTATATTCCGAGAGGATTTTTTTTATTATGAGCCCAATGATACGGCTTTCCACGGACTGTTGCTGTTTTTTTTATGTCGTCCGACAAGTTGGGAGCTTATTAAAGATAACAAAGTCGAGGATGACAATGCTGAAAAACCTCGCTGGGTAAAAGTATCTGACTTAAAAAAAAATGATTTTTACGGTTGTGGTAAAGATGTGTTCTCTCTTTGGCTTAAAGAATTCCAGCATGAATTTTGATTTGAGTTTTTCGCGAGTTGATTTGTGCTGTAAATACAGGTTATGGCGAAGCTAAACATCACCTATTCCCACGAGAAAGAGATATTTATAGTTAATAAGCATAAGGAAGAACTGCGGAAAAAGGGGGAAGCAGTTACTGATGTTTCCAGTCCGGGTGATGAACAGAAAGTTAGCGGCTCGCTCAGAAAATTATCCAGTAAATGGGAGAAGAAAGAAGCCCATTTTATAAAGCAGTTGAATTGGTTTTACGATTGCGATTTTAAAATAGACGGTTGGACGGCCTACATGATTAGATTTCCAATTTGTCCGTACTGGACGCCGGAAAAATGGTTTGCGGTATCTTTTAATCCGGTGCCGAAGGCATTTAAAACCATAGGTCACGAGCTATTCCACCAGCCGTTTCATTTATTCTGGGAGGAAAAATGCAAGAAGCTGTTGCAGAAGGGCACGTTTTCTGCAGGTATGGTGGACTCGATGGTTTATTCTCTTAAAGAAGCTTTGCCGGAGTTATTGAATATGCCCGAATTCAACCTTTCTGACATTAGAGACGTCGGTCATCCGGAGCCCGGAGAACAAATTGTCCGGTATATGCTCAGAAGATTCTATAAAGTGCGTGGTGTGTTTACTTTTAAGGAGTTTCTGGAGAGAACTTTCGGATAGCGAGGTTTCTACTGTTTCTACTTGGTGTTTTTTGAATTTTTTTGTGGGACTATTGGGTGTGAACGATTATGCCCATAACTCCACTTTTTTGCTTTTTGAAGTCGAGGAATTTTTTTCTCCAATTGTGGTTAAAAACACCAATATCCCAAGAGTCTAGTCCCTTTTCGTAAATGGTCATTCCCGAGGGTAATTTAGTGCTGATATTCGAGTGGGTTGGGTCAACGTAGTATTTTCTTTTCCCGGTTTCTATTTCCGCGATGGTGTGCCCCCTAATTGTTTTCTCTTCTTCCTGTGACCGAAGCCAGTTTTTGTCTAGGAGTTCAACGTAATTGGTGGGGATATGTTTTGCTCTGCTCAAGGCAATAAAGGTGATAGTGAAGTCAGTACAGCCAGTACTGAACTTAGATTTAATAATTTCGTGCGCTGTTCTTTTCCTGAAAAGCATATCTTTTTCTTCGGGAGGTAGTTTTTTGTGTCTGATGTTTTTGTTTATCCACCTGAGAATTTCAAAAATGAGTTCTAGCTTATTGGAGGAAAACTGTTTAGCAGTTTTTTGAACCAAGGGCGTAAGTTGCGTTTGTTCGCCAGTGGACGGATATTTTGTTACTTTATTTACTTTTGTGGGGGACATCTTGAAAGTATTCTACCACGTCCGGCTGTTGACACTTTTGTCAATGCTTTTAGGGTTCGGGTGATGTAATATGGGGTCGTAGCTGATAATCACTTTTGACTTTGAGGTTAGTTTTGTGATATAAGGTTAGGGTAGCTTGTAGCTTCTCTATGAGAAAGAAGTTTGAATTTAAAAAAATAGCAACTTGCGGCGGGGGAGTTTTTGATTCTTGGAAAGACGACCCCAATAAGCTTTCCGGCAATATTACATTTGCCCGGAAGGTAGTCTGCGCCGCCGTTTTGTAAAAAAAGCCCCGATAAATGTCGGGGCTTCGTCTTTATTGAGGTTCAGAGAAAATGAGTGCAAGCAAAGCTTTTTTTCGGGGTGAGGGGGATGAAATAGGGTTGAACCCTATTTCAGATTTTAATGAAGGTAAGGCATTTGGGGTGCGCATAGTGTTACCAACGAGGCTTGACTTGCGGAGGCGGGGTGTGATAGAAAGGTGTAGGTTGCGGGGTGAGGCAGGGGGTTGGCGTTGAAGTTCGTGCCCGAATTACGGGAAGTATCTAGGATTGTATTCTTTCTTACATTAAAAATTAAATCTAGACTTGAGGAGGGGAGAAATAAAAATATGAAAAAACTTTCTGATAAACGCAATCGCGAGCTGGTTGCGGTGTTACAAAAGAATATTCTTAAATTGGAAACAACTGAGGAAAAACTTTCGGAAAGCAGTTGAGGCTAAAAAACTCGAAAGGGCGAACCCTGTGCCTGTCGAACTAACAGGCAAAAGTCTATCAGGGGACTCGGTTGTTATCTTAACAGGAGGTAAGTGTTATGTCTACGGGACCGGGAAAGCCGCCGGGTCCTTACCGGACTGGTGATGATGGCCAGCAAGGTGGGAGTGGTGCGAACCGTGGTAGTGGGAGAACCCATTATACGGACCACAGTGATGGTCATCACACGTCTTGGGATGAGGGAGCTGACGGTGTCAGCGGGGTGCATACGACTGACCATGGGACGGGAAGAAAGACCACCCATGATGTGGACAGCCGTGGTAACCCCAGATAGTCGCTTTGCTGACCACTGATGTGTTAGGTGGCTGACGTAAAGAGTATCTGCCTGTTTCCAGGTAGACCGTGACTCCACCACGGTAGGGCTTACGTCCCAGATAATCTTTTTATTACTAAAAGTTTATGGAAAAGAAACAATTTTCACATCCACCTGGTCGTGTACAAAGATATTTGGCGGAAGTTTCTCTTGATAAGAACTCTACAGAAAGAGAGTGTAAAAAAGTATTTTTGCAAAATTTAGAAAAATATTTTAAGGGTGAAGTTTCGGTAAGGTTTCTCTCTGCTTTGGCTCTGGAAATTTTATACAACATCCTTTTGCCGAGACAAGGTTCGTCTGAAGATCTAAACTTAAAGTTCATACTTGATACTGCTGAGGATTTAAGTTACTGGTGGTCGAAATGCCCTCAATTAGCAGAATCAGAAGATGAACTTAAAGAATATCTAAAAAAGAACAAACATTTTTTAAGGCAGAAGGAGGGAAGGAAAGTTAAGTTGAAAAAATAGCACATTCAAGCACGGTGAGGCAAAAGTTGCCAGTGGTAGGAAGGCCACCTAGCCGTGCTTGACAGACTGTATTCGTACTTATGACAAAACTATCTGACAAGCGCAACCGCGAGCTGGTTGCGGTGTTACAAAAGAATATTCTTAAATTGGAAACAACTGAGGAAAAACTTAAGGATAAGTTAAATATGGTTGTCGTCGGCACGAATGCAGAGTGCTTGGTAAGCGAAGCGAAAGGGGTAATTTTAAAATGATTTACATTAAATTCAAATACAATCTAATCAAAGAGCTAAAAATGGCACAAATGCTGCTACGCAGTCCAGAGCATTTCCGTAACTTGAGGCTGGTTAGTTGGCCGAATGCTCGAACCTTCTGGAGAATTGTAACTAGCGGAGGGCTAATAAGATATTTTAAGAGGAGTGAATTCGAGATAAGTAATTTCCTAAGCGAGAAATTAGCTAAGATAGGGTCAAAATTACAGGGAGATTTCACTTGTTACTTGCACTTTATTGGGCCTGAGGGGAGGTACAACCCCGAAAGGAGGGAAATTCAAGCGAACTGTAGTTTTGGTTTCGTGAATTTTTTGGAAACTTTGTGGCACGAGTTGTTACACCTAGAATACTATAATCCCGAACTCTCCGAAGATGAAAACGAGGTGATAGTGGGAAAGATAGAGGAGAAGTATCCCTTTGAACCTTGATGCCGTAAATAAGTTGTCCGCAAAGGTCGGAACTTACTCTTGAAGAGCGGGAAGAAGTAGTCTCCGAAATGGAAGGGAAATATAGAATTAACGAGAGATAGCTCACTATGAAGAAAGCGAAAGAACAAAAAATAAAAATTGCCGAATTTGGGATGCACAGTATTAGGGTTTTGTGTTATAGTGGAAGCTAACAGGCGGGTGTTTTTGTAAAGAGGCACATGGCTGAATTCTATATAAAACAATTCCGGTGGTAGCTGGTGGTAAAAGCCCACCTAGCCGTGCTCGGCAGACAGTATTTGTACTTATGAAAAAAGTCGACTATAATATAGAATACGCTCATGTTTATACAAACGAAGTGTTTAGTCGCGAACATCGCGAAGCGGCATGGATTGCGAGTCACCAAATTGGCAAACTTACAGAAGAGGGGAAAACTTATAGTACCGTAGTTCTTATTGATGACTATAATCCCTCAGAGGACATTTTAGATAAAAAACACTTTTTTGATCGGCTTGCATACAATAAATTGGAACCAGAGTTCGTTGCCTTTGAGGCCCGATTTGTTCCACTCAAAGAAAAGGTCTTATCACTTATTAATAATAAAAAATATAAAAAAAGTGTGCGCCGTTATATTGAGAAGCATGAGCGCGTGCCCTGCTCGTTTTTAATAGTCATTTGGCACTTATTGCGTTTAGGGTTAATTACTAATGGTATCAATTACTACCGTCCTTACAAAAAGTCGGAGGAAATGAAATCTTTTGTCGGTAAAAAACTTATGACAATTTTGCCGGCACGTTTTGAAAATGTTGAGAAAGCGGCAAAGAAGATGATTGATGCATCACCTTTTGCTGGGTGTTTGGATGATTCGAAGTTTTTGTTTTTCTAACTGGAAATGAAATGGCACTTTAACTAAATGGAGGAGGTGTCCAATGAAACTAAAGCGAGTTTTGTTTGACTGGTGGAAGGAGATCCTGCTAGCAATTGCCCTCATTGGACTTATAGTCTGGGGGGTGAATATCCAATGGGATCTCAAGAGGGTCTTGCCCGTCGGGTTGGTTTACGGGGTTTTAGAAATTGGCTGGGACCTTTCGGCCCTCATGGTGGCCTATAGCTTGTCCGGGGCGTCGTCTGCCGTCCAGTTTTTGCGCTTGCGCAGGTTTAATCTGCGTCTGGCGTTGACGCAAGCTGCACCAGACCGGCCATTGGCGTGGCGGTGGTTCATAGTTAACCGCAGCGTTGCGCTAATCCAGCCTCTACTGGGGGGGGCAATTGCGATTTTTGTCAGTCGCGTGCCACTACTCGAAGGGCTGGGGATGTACGTTTACATAGTGGTGGACCTGGTTCATACGGTTACTACTTTGTGGGTGGTACGCCGCCGGCTTTTCCCGCAGATGCGCGTGCGTCCGGCTACCTTTGCTGATTTGCCTCGTTTGATTGAGATCGATCAGGCGGCTTTTACGGATCCGGCCCAACAAGCGGGTATAGACGAGTTGCGTCGCCGAGTGCAGACCGCATCTGAGACATGTTTGGTAGCAGAAGCTCCCAATGCACGGGTAGAGGGAGTTCTCTATGCACGCCAGATTAATCTTCTCACGTTTCTGTCACAAAGGGTTTTGGTATGGCAGGATTGCGCTGGAGATGGGAACTGTGATCCACCATCAGACGCTGATGCTGTCTTTGTGGTAGGGGTGGCGGCAGATCCCGCGGCGACAGTAGCGGTTTCTGACATATTAGAGGCCGCTTTGGCCCGCAGGGTTGCCCAGCTTGGCTTGAAAGCAGTAGTAGCCGGGGTTCGTATTCCCGGGTTTGCCGCAGCGCACAGTAAGGCAGATATCCTGCTTGATGATTATGTACGCGCGGTCGACGAGAACGGGTGGCCGACGGATCCGCTCTTACGGCATTTCGTCAGAGGATCCTCGGTTCCAGTTCTGGGGCCGTTACTCCGGCCAATTCGTGGCGTCCGGGATTATTTCCCAGACCCAGAATCTATGGACTGTGCGGCACTGGTTCTGGGCGAGGATCCCGCGCGCCGATCGACGAGTCTCTCGTGGCTTTTGGATCATAGTAGAATCTTGCGGGGCGTATGGGGGAGGGTCCTTGAATGGGCAATGCTCCATTGATCAAAACGGAGGTCCAGCACATTATTGTAGAATCCAATGGGATTGTGTTGGGCCTCCCATCTTTTTGAAATGAGGTGTCCTATGGTATAAAGTAGATAGATATGAGTTCCTATGTAATTTTTTTCTTCTTCATAACCTTGCTTAACGGACTGATCGTTTGGCTGGCTCTGCATAATAATCCTCGAGGTAAGCCTAATCAGTATTTTTCTTTTCTTGTTGTGTCTGCGATGGCCTGGATGACGGCTAGCTTTCTGGAAGGAGAACCAAATGCCAGAAATTACATTCATTTATTGGTAAAGATCGATTTTTTTAGTGCTATACCCCTGGCCTATTTCTTTTATAAATTTTGTGTTAATTTTCCTAGACCGTGGCTATCCTTACCGCGGAAAGTCGATCTTGTTGTAACTGCAGTGTCTTTTTTAGCGTTATTAATTGCACCTAGCTCATTAGTAGTTAAAGGTGTTCACGTTCTGCCCGGGGGGATAGACGTTGTTCCTGGTGGCTTTTACTTCATCTATTCAATAATAATGGTGGGCCTAATTCTGTCGAGCCTCATCATTCTTTTTCAGAGATTAGTTGGTTCGGTTGGTAAGGAGAAACAACAGCTTTTCTGCATTTTTATTGGGCTTTTGCTTTCAGGTGTAACGGCACTGGTTACAAATTTGATTTTACCTAGGTTATTTGAGCAGGAAATATTCATTTCTTTTGTCCCGCGGTTAGGTATATATAGTGTCATTTTCTTTACTTTATTAACACTCTATGCCATTCTTAAACACCGCTTTATGGACATACGCGTGGCGGTGCGGGCGATTTTGTTCAGATTTCTAGTAATTTTGTTACTAAGTTCGGCGTTTGTGGGGGCGATAAGTATTTATCGCCGATTGCCGGTGGAACCGGACAAAGCCCAGGTGTATCTTACTTTAGGGGCGCTGGGCATGGCTTTTTTGGTGGCTATTTTCTACCGGCCGCTGGAGCTTTTTTTAAAGTCGGTTACCGACAAACTTTTTTTTCAACGGGAATACTCTTATCAGGAATTACTCCGCAATCTGGGCAAGACTATGGCTCAAAGCGTTGATTTGGAGGAAATTCTGAATCACCTTGAAGGTACGTTAAAAGAGGTGATGAAGGTAAACTATGTGGGCTTCGTACTGACACAGGAAAAACAGGAAATAACACAGGAGAAGTCCCTTCGGCAGGACTTCGGCGAGCTCAGTCGAGCCGCTCAGGGCGAGCAGGAAGGAGAGGGAAGTCAGAAGTCAGGGCTTATGGTGCGGGGGTTTGAGGAGGGTACAAAGTATCAGTGGGCGGTGGATGATTTGTTGCTTCAACAGATACGGTTTAAGCCGGAAGTTATTGTTACCGATGAGCTGGCGCGCGAGTTGACCCAGATGCCGGATACGCCCGTGCGGATGCGTTCAGAACAGCTAGTTGACGAGCTAAAGAAAATGAGCGCTGGGGTTGTTGTGCCTCTGCCTTCCAAAGAGGGAGTTATTGGCGTTATGCTTTTGGGGGAGAAGAAAAGTTTAGATGCTTTTACGGTTCAGGACATTCAGGTTCTCGAATCTTTAATGTATCAGGCTGGTATTTCTATTGAAAACGCGGCTTTGTTTGCCGAGGTTAAAGACTTTAACATAAAATTGCGCCAGGAAATTACTATTGCTACTAAGAATTTGGCCATTAAGAACAAGAACTTGACTGTCTTGCGTAAACTAGATCAGATTATTATCAATACGCTGGAATTTAACGATATGGGTCAGAAAATTTCCGATGTTGTTACTTGGGAGATGGGCTACCTTAACGCCCTGGTCTGCTATTTAGATAAAAAAGAAAATAGGCTTAGGGCTTTAGCGGTGGCCAATACTCCGGCGCGAGAGAAGATAAAGAAGATTTTGAGTCAGGACATTCTTAACTATTCTTTGGATATGGACTTGGACCCTTCTAATTTGCTTGTGCGGGCTATTAAAGAGCGGAAACCTTTCTACTCTCCCAATTTAGCCGACTTTCTTACGCCCGTGCTGGGTAAGAAAGTTGTTCAACAAATTCAGGAAGTTGACCAGATCAAGCATTATGTTTGTTTCTGTTTGTCTTCTAAGGGTAATGTATTGGGAGCCGTTCTTATCGGCTTGCCTCTGGCTTACGACGATTTTGGCCCCGCGGAAAAGGAACTTATAATTGGATTTGTGGAGGAGGCAGGTATTGCTTTGGAAAATGCCAAGATGTATTCGGATCTTAAAAATCTTAATCTGCAGTTAGAAAAGATGAATGAGCGGCTTAAAGAGCTAGATACGATGAAAGATGAGCTTGTATCTATAGCTTCCCACGATCTACGCGCTCCGATGAATTCTATTAAATCCCATGTATTTATGGCTCTCTTCAAACAGCGTGATAATATTTCGGATAAGGTGGCGGGATATTTAGAGCGAGCTTACCAATCCTCGGAGCAAATGCTGAGACTAATTAATGATATGTTGTCAGTTTCCCGTTTGGATAGCGGGCATTTGGAAGTCAATGCTAAGGCTCATGATTGGCGGCCGCTGGTGGAAAATGTGATGCAGGATATGCAGATGACGGCTAAAGAGAAGGGTGTTAAGTTCAAGTCAGAAATACCCGACGATTTACCCCAAGTTTGGGTGGATCATGATCGTATTAGCGAGGTGCTCTTCAATTTAATGAGTAATGCGTTTAAGTTCAGCTTTCCAAACGGGGAGATTGAGATTGTTGTTGAGCCGCCAAAGGACGGCTTTGTCAAGACTTGGATTATTGACCATGGGCCGGGTATTTCGCAGGAAGATCAAAAGCGTTTGTTCCGCAAATTCGGCCGCCTCCAGCACTCTTATTCAACCATGGCCGAAAATCAAGGCGGCACCGGCCTCGGCCTCTATATTTCCCAAGGCCTCGTCAATCTCCACGGCGGCGCCATCGGCGTCGAATCTGAAGAAGGCAAAGGCACCCGCTTCCACTTTACCCTGAGAGTTGTGGGGGAGAGTTAGAGCCTGATAAACATCGGATGCTCGAGAACTATATATTTAAAATAACTACGGTATGGAAGGCCCGTCAATGACCTGTTCGAAATTGTGCGACCCAGGAAAATCTAGACTTTATGAAACAATCAACCGATAAAACACAATATCTTAGGTCAGGTAAACAGACGGAGCTTACTACTGCTATTAAAGAGCTCTCGAGCCAGTTTCAGTCACAAAGTCTCCAACTGGTGTTTGATATTCTGGGTTGGATAGGTGAAAACATTAAGTTTGAAAGTAGTCTGCAAGGCGCGGTTGGGCGTTATCTATGGGGTAGAACCGCCCTGGAAGTGCTCACCAGCAGATTTGCCACGGGTTGCACGGACTATACGCTCGCTTTCATCGCGCTTGCACGAGCTAAACAGGTTCCCACTGTTTACATTGAAACTTTAAGTAAAGCCTGGCTGGATAAGTTTCCAATTGACCCGAAGGAGTTAATTACTGGGCATTCCTATGCTAAAGTTTCTTTAGATAAAAAAGTGTATTTTGTTGATAGTACCCGTTTGTGCGTGCATTTGAAGCTTCCGGCAGGTGAAGTCGTTTTTGGTGAGGGTGTGGATACTTGGGATCTAGGGCTTTCTAACAAGAACTGGAAGAAAAAGTTTTTGAGGTTCAAGGTTGAACGGCAGAAAGAAGCAGGGAGCTGAGTTGTCTCAGCTCCCGTTCTGGGTTTGTGCCATAAGTGGCCGGATAGTTTCGGAAATGTGCGTGAACAGGGCTTTGTAGGCACTGCAAAAGTAACTTGGTCCGTCAACCTTTCCTGTCAGTAGGTACCTGTAGTACGTGCAGCCACCGTTACAGATTTCTTTCCACTCACAACCAACGCATTCTGGCTTCTGGGCAGAGATTTTCTGTTTCAGTGTTTGGTATTTAGTGGAGGCTAAAATCTCTGGCAAGGGAGTCCGCATCAAATTACCCAATAACATGTCATCGGTGCCCATAAACCGCCCGCATAGGAACATATCTCCGTTCCAGTCTATCGCTAGGAATTCATAGCACTCACTTAGGAAGGTACAGAGCAACTGTGTCCCGGCGATGATTCCCTGAATCATCTCGGAGAATCTCCTGATGCGGAAATTTGGGTCGTCGGCTTCAAACCATGTGTCGAAAATGGTACTCATGAACTCAGCGTATTCGTTTGGTTCAACTGAGAATGGGAAGAACTTACCGTTATGATCTATCTCAGCGCATGGTGCCAGATCAAGCTGGGTTACTCCCGATTCTCTGAAGTAGTGATAGGTGGCTAACGGGTCGTGCAGGCTGGCCTTGGTTACCACTGCTGATATTCCAAAGGGAACTTCATTATCGAGTAGAAGCTGAATACCACTCCATGTCAGGTCGTAACTGCCTCTCCCAGCACAGTCTACTCTGTTGGCGTTATGTACTGAGGGTGGTCCGTCCAAGCTCACGCTGGGGCGAAAGTTATTTTCCTGAAAGAAGGCAACCCATTCCTGTGTCAGCAGTGTGGCGTTCGTCTGAATGCTATTTTCTACGTGTATATTCCTTTGCCTTAAGTATTCTTGTTCTGCAAGAACCATGTGGTAGAAAGGTAAACCTGCTAACACTGGTTCGCCCCCATGCCAAATGAACCGTAGGAAGGGAATATCCTGCTGACTGAATTGTTCAACTATATGTCTAAATACTGCCTGTGTCATCACCTGCAGCGGTGCTTTGTCCCGGACTGGATTGTTGTAGCAGTACTTGCAACACAAATTACAACTATTGCCAATTGGCTTCATAATCAACGTTGGTCTCATCTGCTACCTCCATATTTTTGTAATACTTAGTTTTTTGTACAAAGCTTTGTAGGGAGAGGTTATCTGTTTGAACCTCTCCCTACGGGTCCTTTTTCCGGGCGTATTAACCCGGGTGTGGTCACGCAGCGTCGGTAGGGTCGGCATTCACGTAGTTCGCGTAGTTGCTGTGACAGTTGTAGCATTTATAGCTACCGGTCTGCCGCAGCGGCTTTCGCGTCTTGGCGCGTGCCACTTCTGCCTGAAGGATCTTACTCTTAGGCATCGGTTGTTCCTCCTTTCCAATAGGATTTTTTTCGAGATGGTAACTTGAAGCTGTTTGTATACTTTGTTAAGGAGCTATGTTTAGATTTTTGACTATCCTCCTTGCTTTTATCATCAAATACAAGGGTTTACGTTAGAATTTTGGAAGTAGGAGTTAAGTAAGAATCTGGGAAGTGAATTGAGGGTTGACGGAAAAGAGAAAGCGGCTGACAATTTCACCAAAAGTTGAAAGGAGGTGAAAAAAATGTCAACCGCTAAATGTAA
>JAHISN010000081.1 GCA_018818265.1 Patescibacteria group bacterium
CGTGTTAAAGATACTGTCAGAAGTTTAAGGGCAATCCGTCCATAGCCATAAAGGCAGTCCCTGTCTAAGCCACTTTAAACTCCTGTCGTTAGCTTTAATATATTTTCTCATACCTATTTTCACATAGAACATCCGTCCCTACCTTTGGCGTTGTGCTAGGCTCGGAAGCGCATGTCGGTTACATGTAAATTAGAAATGTCTATTGAAGAGTATTGAAGGAACCCGTATATCAACAGGTAATTTTTTTCTCCAATGCGTGGCTGAATATTGCCGTAACCCTCCCCCCGCCAGAATCCGAAACAGAATCTGAAAAAGGGTTTAACCCTGTTTCAGGGCTAAACCCTAATTAAAGCCTATTTAATGTGCAACGAAAGCAGGAGTAGTTGATGTAGAGGCCACACAAATGTTCATCGTTTGGGGATGCCGCTATCCAAGCTCAGTTCACAATCACTGGGGAGGTAAAAGTATTTTGCGGTTCGGTTTCTGTTTCCCATGGCCGATGATAAATCAAACTAAGTGTTATTTTCCCCTTGCTTACCGCTTCAAATTGCAGGGTTGTTGTACCCGAAGCGCCAATAAGGTTGGATTGGGGTTGAAACTGTGCTTCTCCTACTTGTATGAGAACATGGCCATCGAAATTGTTGCTTAATTCCCATGTGTAGCCGGTGCTTGGATTAGCGGGTAAATTAATTTCTAAAATTTGCCCCACTTGAAGAGTAACTTGCTGACCGGTATGATTCCCGTCCAAAATAACTGTCGATTTCGTCTCTGTGTCAGTCGCATTTTCAGTTTGGGATGATTCATTAATCCTTGGAATCTGCATGAAGTTGTTTTTGTAAATATTCCCGCAAAGTAGAAGCAAAAACCCAGCAAAGACAACATTAGCTATGTAGAGAAACGCTTTCTTTTGCATTCCGCTTTTTCTGTGTTCTTGTGAAAATCTAATAACAGAGCCCACTATCCAGGAAATGCCGAGAACAAGGCTGCTGCCGTAGAAAAATCTACCGAGAATGTATAGAGCAGTACGATAAACGGGGTCATATTGTCCGTAGAGAAAGTAACGGGTGGAAACTTTTGCTCCATGGATAAGTAGAGAATAGAGAATGCCTAAGATGAACATGTTTTTGAGTCTGAATTTCTTCTTTTCGACTAGAATTACTGCCGATAAAGCTACAGTGGCCGCCCAAATACCCTGGGTTAGATTGATGCAATATGGTATTCCCTGCGGCAGACAGAGGGCATACTGGGACCAGACGACTAGAGCTGCTAACAAGGCGAAGTGAACATTTGGCTTGAGGTACGCGCTGAGCTTTCTGCCATAGAGCGTGAGGTTTCGGAAAAGAAAAATTAACAGGGTAAAGAGGGCAAAGTATGCGGCTAAGAAAGTGGAGATTTGTAGGGTTGATGGAAATTGCTGCATTGATGAATCCATCTTACCATGTCAGGTTTTAATAATGCCGGGATTACAACAACCGTCCGAGCTTTGTTAAGCAAGGTGTTTCCGGTATTTCGAAAATTTTATTTCGTTTCTTGGCACCGCGGATGAGTTTAACTTGATTCTCCGGGATTTGGAAAAAGTCCGCGATTAATTGAAAAGTTTCCCGATTTGCCTGCCCAAGCTTTGGTTCGGCCTTAACCCAAACTTCTAATTTGTTATTAGTGTGGCTTTTAATTTCCCGCTTTTTTGCTTTCGGGAAAACTTTAACTTTAACAAACACTTAGGTAATTTTTTTTTGAATGCAATTTAGCAGTATGATATATTTAAATGTATCATTCTAATAGGCAATCTAATGTCTAGTCAGGCGTAACAATTATTTTAAGTAAGTATATGACACGACATTGTTTTAGGATCGACATCGCGACCCAAATCAAATTATAGTTTCTTATGAAACCGTCAGCCGAACAACCATCTAGACCAAGATTACATCCTGGAGTTCACGAAATGCCCGACGGGCGGTCGTTGTCTGTTTGTTTACGTAACAATGCAGGTGAGATAACAGAATATGATGGATTACCGGAGGAAATCCGTTTTTTTAGGGGAGTTGTTCGTTTAGAAAAGGCAGCAACTGAAACCGGAGAATCTGTTGTCAGAGTCGAGTTGCCGCATCCTTGCACGGCAAGCTTCTATCAGAGAGATCGATTTGTTGGCATGGTAGTTACCCAGCAATTGAAAATTGCAAATGGCGCAGTTACCGTTGCTTTAGATGAAGGAGAACTTGTTTTACAAAATGGAATCCCCGTTCCTATTGAAGCTCTTGAACATCCAATAATTCCACGTGGCGAAAGGATAGTTACTATAATGCTGTTTGACGAGCGGGGAAGAAGGATTGACGGTGCTAACGAAGTTCCCTATACCGCACAGACTGCAGGAGGAGAAATTGATGTGCGAACGGCGGAAGCTACTACCCCGACTTCCGCGCTGCACGTCCGACTACCTAAACCAGCAACGGTTGAACTTAGCGCTTCAAAAGGAATTATTGGCAGCGCAATTACACAGGGCCCGTCTATTTATCAGGGACGCTTGATTGTAGTGATGGAAAGTGGCCAACTTCATGTTATTACTAGAGTTGAGCCGCATTAAAGTCAATGTTTCAATGGCGCGCGGATTTAGTAGGATTGTGAAGTTAAGTTATAAATTGGCAAGACAGCTGACAGGACTGCCAGGCCCGAGAAGACAGCGCCGAAAAGAACACTCACGATTGCTAGCGCCAGACCAAATTTAAAATATTTTTTTTGAATTTCCTCTTGCTTTGAAAAAAGCTTGCAACCTAAAAAGATACCCGTAATTCCCAGCAGCAAATTAAATCCCAAAGTAAGGTAAGTGGGAGCTAAAGAAGGCAACTCTACACTAACGTCAGTGTACAGTTCTGTTAATTTGGGAATGGTAAAAAATATCATAAGTAAGGGATAGATTATATGAAGCCCGCCAAAAATAAAGTTGATAATTCCGACAATTTTGTATTTAGACATAGCTTGATTTTATCAACTTGGTCAGATTATGGCAAGCACAGTGCCACGGGTATATCTGTGCAAACATCCAGTGTTTGCCCCGTGAAGCAATAGTCGGGTGGGCCAGTGATCTCTATGTTTCTCGGGAAGAGTATTTGGTAGAATGAGGATATGAACCAACCAATTACTGATGCCTATAAAAAGATATTCGCCGATAAGCAGAGAATCTTAGTGGTTTTTGCCCACCCCGATGATCTGGAGTTGTATTGCGGCGGCCTTGTTGCTAGATTAACTTCTGATAATAAAGTTGTTAGATCAGTTAAGATTACTAGCGGAGATATGGGTTCTCAGCAAGAGGTTGTAAGTTCGGAAGAACTCAAAGTGCTGCGGGAGAGTGAAGACAGAAAGTCAATGCAAGTGTTAGGTATTACCGAGGATAATAATGTTTACCTTGGTCTCCGGGATGGAGGAGTAGAGCATAATTTAGATAATATTGGTCTGCTCGCACAGCAAATTAGAATTTTTAAGCCCGATCTTATTATTACCCATAATCCGGAAGACAAAATTATTAGATTTGACAAAGACATCAATTGGGTTAATCATCGAGATCATTTGAATACAGCCCTTAATGCCCTTGACGCCGCTTTCCCCTACAGCCGCGACCTTCTTTTTTTCCCTGAGCATTTTGATGATAAGGATGCTTCATCACATTCTGTCTCTGAATTTCTTTTGGTAGATTTTTACGAGCATCCAGATTTGGTTCATATTGATGTAACCTCTTCAGTTGATCAAAGAGTTAAGGCCCATGCCTGTCATGCTTCACAGTATTCCGCACAGGACGCACAAGAATCAGCAGATTTTTTTACTTTACTACCACACTTTCCGAAAGGGAAGCGATTCGAGAGATTTCGTTACGTTATAGCTGATTAGTTGAAATAGTCCGAAACCCGCCTTATCTGAATAGTCAGGCAAACGATCGTAGTTCAATAACTGTTGAAAAAATGTAAAAACCTCCTGCGTTTGATGCTGCAGGAGGTTTTTTTCGCGTTATAAATCCACTGTAACCCTAATCTCATGGGGGATTGGGGTTGTCCCGAAAATTGTACCTGCGGGGATCGTTTTCCACCAGACACCCAGGACACGTTTCTGGACTTGCAGGACCCTAGTGGCGCCGGATAATCCCTGTGTTTTTAAGGCGGTGTTGTTTGCCGCCAGGTTTTTTAGAATCTCGGCAAGGCTAACTCGCCAGAGATTTGTCAATGTCTCCTGCACAGTGACTTCCGTTCCGTCCTTGAACACAACAATTACCTTCATGGTTCCCTCCGATTTTTTTCTGGTGCTGATAGATTAAATATGGAATCGACCAAAGTTAGGCATAATTGTATCACAGCCCGATAGCGTTTGCAAGCTTGCGTATAAATTGTTGCAGGGGGTCATTTGTATAACTAGTGAGGTGGGGAGGTAAAAAGTTCGGGCTTTTTGGCTTTTAACTTTTCATGAGCAGCTTTGGCGGCTATAAAAAAATCAGCATCCATAGATTTACCTTCTTCTCGGTATCTGTCAACAAGCGGACTTAACTTAATTGCATAAGCTATGTGATGCGGATTCCATCGTTTAGTTTCTTGTAAGGCGCTTTGCAGCCGTCCTTCATTTTTACCGAGACATTCAATTTCAAAATACTCATAGTGCCATAAATATGCAAGCCCTTCATTAAAATCAGTAATTAACCGCATGGTTTCTGCACTAGTTTCTCCGCTAAAACCGTGTTCCTCAAGAGCATCGTGGGCCTCTTTTCGAAAAGGATTGTATTGGAGATGCAGTGTTTCGTGAAATAAGCCACTTGCAGAATTTTGAATATCTGTAGTCGTGTTGCGCCGCGGATGAGGATCACTCCCCTACCCCAGTCATCCGAGTAATTTCAAGACCGAATTGTTGACTATTATGCTTCGGGATGTAATTATAGAAGTATAATTGGTATAAGCGTATCATAGTGTGAGTAATGATTCCGATGCAGGACCAAGAAGCAAATAGTCATCAACTGAATAAGTGGGAGATTGTTAAAATCCAATTGGCGGCTCAGGCGTTGTCGAATTTGTTATTTGGATTGTCGTTGGTTTTGATAGTTACCAAATTTGTGGGATTTTCAACAGAGGCTTTAGTAAAGCTTACAGTCTTATATTTATCAATCTATGGTTTGGTTTTTATTCCCTATTTTCTCATTTTACCTCTGATCTTCTTGCGGCCGGTGATGAAGGTTTTGGATGAGCTGAACCAAGGCGCGCAAGTGGAGGAAGAGCGAGTGAAAGAAGCGGTTAAACTTCTAGTCGAGTTGCCCCTGAGAATTGCTTTAATAATCTGTCCTTCTGTTATTGTCGGGTTTTTTATAGGAGTTCTCAGCTTGCGAGCTGGTTTGATCCCGGAATTTATGCCTTCTATTCAGGTTCTCAGCGTTGTTACTATGGCTGTAGGGTTCGTCGTTAGTGTTGAGCATGCTCTTCTAAACAATGTATTTTTGTATAATTACTTTCGTTCTATAATCGCATTTTTAGTTTCTAAGTATCCCCAGATTCTCCATGAGCGCTTGGAGATAAAACGACACGCATTATTCTCTAAGGTTTTTTTCGTTATCTTTTTCAGCATGGCGGCGGGAGTGATTTCTTTGGCCTCATTTTTTCTAACGCAAATAGCTATTAATTATCCAGAAGCGTTGGCAAAAAGCGTAGTGTATTCAGCCATTGTTATGTTGCTTTGTGTTTTTTATGTATTCATTGTTGCGACGACATTTACTCGCAGTATTGTGGAGCCACTGAAAAAATTAATTTCTTGGAGCCGAGATATTACTAAGGGGAATTTGAATAAGAAGATTTCTATTGTTACAGATGATGAGTTTACTGAGGTAGCCGAGCATTTTAATGAGATGGTAAGGAAACTTAAACGTGAGCAAAATTTGATTACGGCGGAAAGGAATAAATTAGCGGTAGTTCTTTCCGGTATTGTAGATGGGGTTTTAGCTCTGAATCAGGAGTATGAAATTGTTGTTTTTAATGATGCGGCTATAGAAATTACGGGTTGGAGTTTAGAAGAGGTGATCGGGGGAAAGGTCGATGACTTTTTTGAAATTTATGGAGAAGATGGGAATCGCGTGTGGAGTAATAGCTATTGTTCCTCGGCTATAAGCCCAAGCGATGACAAGGTTGTTTTTAGAAAATTTGACCTAAAGTTGGTGACTAAGAATCAGGAAACAAGATATATCAATTTGATGGGAGCAATGGTCAAAGAGGTTGTCGCTTCTGATGTGGCTTGTTTGCTTACTTTCCATGACGTGACCGAAAAAAGAGAGTTAGATCGGATGAAGTTGGATTTTGTGGCCATGGCGGCTCATGAGTTAAGAACTCCAATTACTTCCATAATGGGGTACCTTTCTGTTCTGGACGAGGAAATCGGAAATGATTTAGAAAAAGAATATAAGCTATTTTTAAGTCGCGCCTTGAGTTCCTGTAAGAAATTGGTTGCCTTGATGGAAAACTTGCTATCTATTACCAAAATTGAGAAGGGGGAGATGGGGTTGCACAAAGAATTTGTAAATTGGGAAGAATTAATAGGAGAGCATATAGAAGAATTCATGCCCGTTGCCGAGGACAAGAATCTGAAATTGAATTTTATAGAAGCGATAGAGAAAATACCCTCAATAGAAATTGATCCTCTGCGTATTGGAGAAATCCTGAATAATTTATTAAGTAATGCTTTAGCTTATACCAGGAAAGGCGAGGTGACGGTATGGTGTGAGTATGATAGGGAAAGAAATGTGGTTATAACTCACATAAAAGATACTGGCCAGGGTATATCTAAGAATAATCAGGGGCACTTGTTTGAAAAGTTTTACCGTATTGCAGGCCCTTTGGAGGAAGGATCTAAGGGGACAGGATTGGGACTATATATTGCCAAGTCTATTGTGGAAATGCACGGGGGTAAAATTTGGGTAGATTCGGAATTAGGAAAAGGGGCAACCTTCAGCTTTAGTTTGCTTTGTTCTTAGCATTAGTTGGAAGATCTGCCTGGGGTCAGAGATTCAAACTGATATATTCTAATCATGGATTTTAATTATACCTTCTACTATCCAACAGCAGAAGTCATAAAATTGGGTGCTAGGTCAATCTTACTAAGAGATGGAAACACATTCCTAAAAGTATTTACTTCTAGAGATCGTCAAAGACGTGCAGAAAGAGAGAGTGGTTTTTACAGTCAATTTAAAAGTCCATATATTCCCTCATACATACGACTTGAGTATAAACAGAAATTTCCGGTGATATTATTCAAGCTGATTAGAAAGTCGGATCCTGGGTTTCTCAGCGATGAGGTTATGTATGACTATGCAACCTTCTGGGCATGGCTGCATAGTAACGAGGAATATTTGATACGTCAATTTCTGAAGAAAGAAGTCCCCTACATGGTTTCAAAGGGTTTATGGAAAAGTTTTTCCTATTGTTATCTCAAGCGCTGCGAAATATTAAAGCGCTATCCTGAATCTTTTAATCGAGGAACTAAATTGAGAGATAAAATCTTATTTCTAATAGGACGTAATGATCTATGCTAAGCTGGTCCACTAACGACGGTCCTTGGTTTTTGGGGGCACATGCGGTTTATTCGGCTCGGTCAATTAGGTCCATTGGACACTCTCTTTGTTTCCCGGGTTTGGTTAGATCTACGTGGTCGCCATTGATTGGCAGATCATATTTTTTAATGTACTCCTGGATTTGTTGTTTGGTCCATTTCAAGAGGGGGTGAAGGCGGATGGCTTGAGCTCCGGGTTCAATGATACTTGCAGCGGCCCGTTCCGGAGTTTGAGTTGCTCTTATTGCCCTTAACCATAAGATAGGTTCGCCGTTCGGTCCTAGTCTTTGTCGCATTTCTTCCAAGGCTTCTTGTGTGGGCGCGCCCTTAAGAATAAATGCTACTCGCTGGAAGGTGGGTAAATCGGGATTGTTCCACCAATCTGGGTTTTCCCTAAAAAGCGCTTGGGCTTCTTCTGGGGTGGGTCCGAACTCGTTAATTGTAAAGCCCAGTCCCCCGTCTTCTTCAGCGGCTCCAAGATAAGAATGAACCATATCTAGGGTTTCTGGGGGATAACATTGAGTGTTGATGAAAATAAGATGAAGGTTTGGGGGTTCGGGCATATCAGCCAGGGCGCTTTTAATCAGGTGAGGGAGAATGGCCGAGGTTTCTCCGCCACTGGTGGAGACAAACATCCTGCCGTTTGTGGCTTTATAGCCCCAGCGGATTATTGCGTGAATTTTCTGTATTTCCTCTTCAAAGGTTGTGGTTTCTAAGTTCAGGAGTTTCTCCAAGGTGCTATTTAATTCTTGAGTGACTTCCTGACAGCGCACCAGTGACTCAAGGGGGGGAAGAAGGCTTTCGACAGTGGGTAATGTTTCGGTGGCAGAGTGCCGACCATCTGGTGGGTGCTGTCCAGTGATTTTATGGTTCATCACAGATAGTATATGTTAAAAAATCAGAACATACAATACTTTAATGGTGGTGATATTTATTGTTTGGGAATACGTAGACTCCATTTTACAATAAGCTTATAATCTGTTAGTATGGCACCAGTTATGTGGAAAAAAGCATTTGGTTAATGGAGGGTAAATGAGAGTTCGAGTCATAGGTCCATGGTCAAAAGCAAGGTATCCCGCAAGATACGAGCATAGGATAGAGCGGAATCTGGAAATATTGGGACATGATGTTGTCCAGTTTAGACCAGAGCTTGTTATCCTAAGCGCTGAAAGACGCAACTTGAAGCAAGTCATCTGGCGGAGAATCTTCGGCCAGACCGTTGTTGTTCTGGCCACGAAGGACTGTGACCAGGGGCTTCTTGCCACTTTCCGTGAGCGCGGGGCGAAACTTATTTTCACTACCCCAAAGGACTTTGTTGTGAAAATAAGGACTGCTTGTAAGCGGGTTTACGTTAGAATTTTGGAAGTAGGAGTTAAGTAAGAATCTGGGAAGTGAATTGAGGGTTGACGGAAAAGAGAAAGCGGCTGACAATTTCACCAAAAGTTGAAAGGAGGTGAAAAAAATGTCAACCGCTAAATGTAA
>JAHISN010000082.1 GCA_018818265.1 Patescibacteria group bacterium
ATAATTACCTTTTCGGAAAAATCGGCAGGTCCGCCTTCACGGTAGTCTCCTGGACCTTCTACGTACCAGTCCCAATCTGGCGAAATCCACTCGGCAGAACTTTCGAGCATCTGAGTGCCAAGATTCCAGCCTCCGGTCATCCCAATTAGATGCTGTTTTGGTTTGCTGAATTCGTACGATCTCACATATTCAATCATTCCCTCCTGCCATTCCACAGATTGCTCGCCAGGCTCATTCATAATCTCCCAAATAAGATTGTCAAAATCATTTAGTTCGTCTATGAATTTCCGAACCAATGCCCGCTGGGTTTCCAGGGCTTCCGGATCAGTGGTAAAAAAAAGATAGCCATTATTATCGAAAATATCTAATTCAGCATTTACATTATTATTGGGATGCCAGGCCGTGTTGATAAAATCACTTTTCAATCCATTGTGCGACCCAAAGAACATAATCGAACAGTACATTCCCCGAGATTGAATTTGAGAAACCCTTTCTTTAACGGCGTCAAAATAACTTTGGTTAAAGATGCGCATGTCAAACTGAGGGTTGCCATCATCGGCGGTACCCGGCCCTGGGCGACTCCAGGGGAAGGGTGGGTTATCCAAGTAGCTAAGCCCTGTCCATAAGCGGGTGAAATTATGTCCATGAGACTGCATCCAATCCAGATACCCTTCGAAATATTCAGATGTTGTTGTATTGGTTTCTATAGTCGCATTTTGATGAATGTTATACCAAGTCTGAGAGCCAGTTACATAAATTGGCTGGCCGGAATCATCAGTAAAATATCGTGGGTTGGCGGGGTGAGTTGCAAGTGGTGCCGCTAAAATAAGAATAGGGTTTGCGAGAAGGATGAAAATATTAACAAACACAGTTACTGCCCGTAAAAATTTCATAGAATATAT
This sequence comes from Patescibacteria group bacterium, assembly GCA_018818265.1. Classification (GTDB taxonomy): domain Bacteria; phylum Patescibacteriota; class 4484-211; order 4484-211; family 4484-211; genus JAHISN01. The sequence goes on from JAHISN010000082.1 coordinate 903, forward strand.
TCAAGCTATCAAGGAAATCAAGATTCGTCAAGCTGTCTAAAATAGGAATTTTTTCTTACTGCCCAAAATTCCCACCCACCATCACCAGATCAAAAATATCCACCACGCCATTCCCATTGGCATCCGCGCGGGCGCAATCTCCGGTTGCTTCTTGTCCAAAACAACTGCCGACAATAACCAGGTCAAAGATATCCACCACTCCATCATTGTTGAGATCTCCGTGAGTCGTTGGACTAACCAACTCTACCCAATTGATATTAAATCTGTCTCCGTTCAGATAAATAGTCAAGGTGTGGTTACCCGAAGAAAGTACTTGGCTTGTTTGACTAGTAATGGTTGTCCAGTTCTGCCAGCCACCCGTGTTAGGAATCATAATATCTTCCGTGACTCTCCCTCCGTCAAGCTCAAGATGCACAGAACCGCTTACCTCGGTATCCCCAGCTACTCTTAATCTCACTTCATAATTTCCCGACTCGCTAATATCGACATCATACTTGAGCCATTCTCCGGGATCAATCCAACTCACATTGTAGCCACCTTCACTGCAGGATTGAATATCGACATCTTCAGCCCGATATTCTCCGCCTTCATTACCAGATGTTGAATCGTGATACGCAACTCCTTCTCCACCCACATTATAATTTTCTACCTCAACTCTTCCAGGAATTGTATATGGAGTGGGAACTGGAAAGGGTGTTGGGGTTGAGGTGGGAGCAGATGTTGGGGTAGGTGTGGGTGTAGAAGTCTCACCGCCAGTAAGTACAAGAACATAATCATTCCCTTTTCCACTGCTTGCAGCAGAAAACGAGCGTGTGCCACTGTTGGCATACATTCCAATGCTTGAGTAGGAACCATTGCGCGGATTGTACCACTGTGCAGTAACAGCTCCAGTTGATATTTTTGTCATATCAACAGTAACCGATCCTCCCCTGGGAAGATATACATAGGCAAATGACCCATTACTGGCCCTCATTGCCACACGTCGTTCAAAATCAATGCCAATCGAAGAAGTAATCACGCTCTGATCCGGTTCAAGAAGCGTAAAGCCCCTGCTGCTATCGTTAATCAAATTATACAAATGGGACATGTCCGAGGCTCCAGGCGCATCGAGCTTGTCTCTCCAATCATCAGGAAAATAGTAATTATAATGATGTCCATAGCTGGTTCCAAATGCTCCGGCAAAAACTCCCTGATATGCGCTAAAACGTATCCAATATTCATCAACCTTTGGATCATCTTCCGGGACACTGGATTCTCGATCCTCGTAGGCTGCTTCAATCACCCACGTAGGTTTTGTAGGAGATTTGTTATAGTCATTTTGTATCTCTGGGTAAATATCATCTTGCCTGCTCCCACCATATAACTCAATACTATTAAAATCAAGCCATGGATCATTATGAAACCAATCAGATGAATTTAGTACTCCCCCTGCAGGGTGATATGTTAAGAGAACTTCGTTCCAAGCAGAAGACGACTCGTCCCAATTTATATCTTGACCAGTTACGCCCTCTACTAAACCTTCTGCTACTGCTCTGTGTAACTCTAAACCATCTTCATCCGCATCTCTATCTTGCCCCAGAGCAAAAATTGCATTTTCGTGATTCCCAAAATACTCTCCAACCATTTTCCCCCAGTCTTTTGCCTTTGAAATATTACCAGTACCCACAAAAAATGGTCTTCGACTGTCAGTCGCTTCTCCAATTTCAATAATAATGTAAATGCCATACGAGCCCGCTTTCTCTACCATATCCGAAAAGAATTCAAAATATTCATAATTCCAATCAAGACAATCAGTATCATCATTAAAGGGAAGATCGCCATTTGCATTACTTGCATCGACATCATTCCAATAGGTTGTTAATCCAACATAAGCGCCATTAAATTTTTTACTTTGTCTATTTTGAAAATAGGTATCTTGTTCACTAGAGGAAAGCGCATGGAGCCGCCAGGCAGAATCGGCCATAAGAAAAAAGGGCTCACTCGAGTCCCTTTTTACCAGCCAGCGGCCATTGTTACCAACTCTTAGGTCGGTAGCGGCTTCCACAGTTATTCGAGGCATAATTAACAGTTGCCCTAGATAAACTCCAATACTTAAAAAAAGGATTGATATTTTGTAACTAATATTTTTCTGCATAAGATGAGCAACACTATTACCAGTAGATTACCGTTAACTTTCCATCCGTGCCAAACCAGCAAGGCTTTGTGCTTTCGATAGGGCCTTCTCCGCACCTACACTCCAAAATTCCCACCCACCAGCACCAAATCAAAAATATCTACCACACCGTTCCCGTTGGCATCCGCGCGGGCGCAATCTCCGACAGCTTCCTGCCCAAAACAATTGCCGATGATAACGAGGTCAAAGATGTCAACCGCGCCGTCATTGTTTAGGTCACCTTCTACTGTAGGAGAACCAAGATCGTCTTTTTCAAAGTAGACAATTGCCATTCTTCGCCGACTGTAGTAAGGGTTGTTGGGATCGTTATAGCATTTATAATCATTTGCCGCGTTATTGCACTCCCCACTAGAAGTGAGATTGCTGTCGGACAAATCCAAGTTGTAACTTATTGGTTGACTGTTTACATCTATTGTTCTTTCCTCAACAACATCGCCAGTCTGCCAATCAAAGATTTTAGTAGTGTAAGTCCCCGGTTCAAGATCAGGAATAGCTAAAGTCACGTTGTCTTGTGAGCCCCGAACCATTATCATTAACTGGTCACCGTCACCTTGCGCGGCAACAAAGTCAGCATTTTCTTGAGCAATGCGCTTTTCGACCCAGGGGGTCATGGAAATGGCGTGTGGATTACTCCACGTACCCCAATCCTCCCAATCTTCCCACGCTTTCATGTTTTCAACTTCCCAGCGGTCCCAATCTACTTCCTGAACAAATTTTGATGGAGCATAATAAATGCTAGAGAATCCATTTGTGTGATAGGGTACATACGAGGTAAATCTTGTAGCCCCACCCGTTCCCCCCGAGGCAATCAAATTAAGCCAAACGTGAGCTTTTGAGTTAATCCATGGATCGTCAGGCTCGACAACTCCCTCAAACTCGTCCTCATAATATTGGTGAGCGTAATCGGGAATAAACGGTCCATTGACTTCAGGTGGCAAACCAATACAATATCCATCATCAGGACAAGCGGCTCTGAAAGGACCACTACCCCCACCAAAAATGATAAGTTTATCTGGATAACGCTGTTGCGCTACACGATGAGCTATAAGACGATCCCAGATATTGTAATACTTGTAGTTATGAAAGCTCGGGATATCAACTTCTTGCAAATCAAAAATTGGGTTTATTCCTTCTATCTCATCTATAGCAGGTGGCGTTGATGAATCCCATGGCCTCCACTCAAAATCAATACCGCCAAGCATTGTTGGCCTATCGTGCCTATCGAGCTGTTTAATATAGGCCGTACATTCTTTTGTCCAGTTCTCCAAAATCTCATGACTAGCCCAATTGTGAGACCAGTTAATTTCAATCATTAACTCCCAAACAGCGATTGCTGGTGATTCACCCCAGTTTTCTATTATAAACCTTATCCTCTCCTTCATTATTTCCAATGACTCAGGGTCTGTTAAAGACTGCTCCTTTGTTTCAACCGGACCAGGAACACAATATCCCGAGGGTGTTCCCTCGCACCACCATTGTTGTTCACGAGCACTATTATGTATGTTTATATTCCAGCTATGGGAATAATCTGCGTTATTGGCTAAACTTACCTTTACTTTAACGCCATATTTTTCGCAGGCTTCCAATAACTGGGTTATATTGCTTCCGTCTGAGATGTCATCGGGGTCACCGTAGAGCAACAGATGGCGTTCTTCTTTTTCATCTTCAGTGGAATTCAGGGGAAGAGCTCTCACATACAGAACGTGTCCCGTACCATCATCCATTGCTACATTGAATTCACCCTTGTTGGGCTCAAATGGAATGCCGTTATAATACGAGGTGAACCAGATATTGATAAAATTTACGCCATTGGCCGCCAGTTCATCTCGTACCCATTCTTCATAAGATTGGTTTCCAATTTGCCTCCTTGGATCGTCCTCCGACCAATATTTCCAGGCCGCAAAAGGTTTCCATCCTAAAGGAGTAAACATTTTTCCGGTATCGCTATCTATTAAGCTCTTGCCATCAGATGCCACTTGAATATAGCCGGCCAGACAAGCTTGCGAAGAGAATGTTAGGTGCAGGAGAAAAAAAACAAATGGTCCTAATAGTTTAGTGGTTTTGAATCGCATTGTTATTAGATTATCCAGGGCTTGGACTGATATCAAGGCCCAGGTGTAATTATTCCTAGTTGGTTACCCACCCTCTCCAAAATTCCCACCCACCAGTACCAAGTCAAAAATATCTACCACGCCGTTCCCGTTTGCGTCTGCGCGAGCACAATCTCCGACTGCGTCCTGCCCAAAGCAACTGCCGACGATAACCAGGTCGAAGATGTTCACGGTGCCGTCATTGTTAAGATCGCCGTTAAGTGAAGGTGCAAGAGTAGGAGTAGGGATTATTGTCGGTTCAGGAGAGCCGCCATATTCATAAGCACCAATATCTGGATTAGAATCACGCAAGTTGCCGTCAATATCAGTAGTTGGTATTTCAATAATGGATGCTGGAAGATAATTAGTCCCAGTGAAATTGTAATCTGGTATACCAGCATCAATTGCCGTTGAGTCGCTACGCAATTGCAAGTTATACCCTTCTAAATCGACAAACGCGGGATTTATGCCCTGCGAACTTGAATCAGTTTCGTCACCAACATCGTAGTAATCTAGTTGTGACGACCAATGCCCAGAGTTTATGTCATTCATATAAAACGTTTCGATAACATCACCTATACCTCCATTATCTAATTCTCTATAATAGGCCACCACAGTACCATCATTTGAACTATTATAATAAATGTTGTTGTTCCCAAAAAGCTTATGTCCTTCAAGGATTTGCACGGTCCGGTCTGGAGATACAAATATACTATTTATAACCACTGCCTCCATTACAAATGGGTAGGCACTATACGACAATGTCGCATAATCACTAATAAGCGTTGAGTTAATAATGGCCGCGCTACTATCTCTCCAACCACTAATACTAACACTTTTCTCATTACCATAAATCAGAGAGTTTACAATTTTTTGTCTTAGTCCCTTAACTGCAATGCCTCTAGCCCTATTATTGTAACTCCGACAACGACGGTAGGTAACATCATCTGCTTTAAAGTCAAACCCGTCCTCTCCATTGTTGTAAACGTTAGTATCCTCAATGGTGATATTGTGGGGATGATAATCTGTGCCGACTTCATCTTCACCCCAATTACTGGCATTAAATCCATCTCCATCCAATTGGTGCCGCATATCGTGGCTAGAACTGTTTCTTATTACCACATCAAAACTATTCCCGCCTATGTTAATGCCAGAAGCGTTTCTGTATAACTCGACGTTTTCAATTAACACATGCTGGCAATTGAGAAGAGTCCCTGTAAAAGATCCCTCGGGCTCGTTTGCCCCTAAATCGTGAATTTTTAGGTTTCTTAGGGTAATGTATTGCGAGGGATTATCTATGGACTGCTCGTCATTATCAAACTGAAAAGCAAAGCAATCAAAGTTAGTGATTTCGAAGCCGTCAATTGTGAAATAACTAATACTTGTGTTAATTACAAAGGCGTGGCATCTGCTATCACTGGCTCCTTTCTGGATAGAAACGGATCCGTCGGCTTTAAGTGTTTTAATATTTCCTACTGTCCCAGAGTGGCTTTGATTTAATCTTAGATAGCCATTGTAAACTCGAGGATTTCCTGCATCAGTTGAACCTCTTACGCAAATAGTGTCACCCGGCGCGCTCATATCCAAACCTTCCTGTATAGACAAATAATCTCCTCCGCCAGAACTATCAACAATAACCGTACAGTCACTTTGCCCTTTAACACCTACTTGCACCGAGGTAAAAATTAGTATGCTAATTGTGATTAAAAACAAACAGGAAACTATCTTTTTCTTAAACATAAGTATATTTTCTAGTATACACCGAGTTGAACAAAGCTGAGCCCCGACAAGTTTAACTTGTTCCAAAATTCCCACCCACCAGCACCAGATCAAAAATATCCACCACGCCGTTCCCGTTTGCGTCCGCGCGGGCGCAATCTTCGACAGCTTCCTGCCCAAAACAACTGCCGACGATGACGAGGTCAAAGATGTCAACGACGCCGTCGTTGTTGAGGTCACCTTCGACCAAGGAAGGCGGGGTGGGAGTTAATGCGTCCTCTTCACGTTTAACTTCGATCATATGAAAGATATCATCACCGTCATTCATATTAAATAGGGCAATATCTGTCCCGCCTTCGGCGGAGTTACTAAAGCTGACGTCATTGAGAGTGACCTCGACTTTCTTCCATAAGTTGGAGTTGCGCTTCTCCACGGTTAAACCAACGGCATTAGCCGCAGAATTGCTGTTGTACAAAAGCTGCCATTCGTCGTTCCCCTGATCCAGATAATAGACAACCACCCCAACGTTGCTGCCTAAACTCCCAGTAAACTGGTCATTGATATCAAAACGAAGGTGATTATGTCCACTGCCACTATTCGTCCGACGCGCCCAAAACATTGGATATTCCCAAGTCACTCGAGATTCATCTTCACAGAAAAGCTCCGCGCCGCAGGAAAGGACTCTTCCCAAATCCGACACAGGATAGGAATACATATACCTCTCCTCATTATCAAGACCTAAATATCTAGTAGGTTTTTGGAGAATATAGTTACAGTCCGGATAACCAGATGCTTGGCAATTAGCGTCATCCTCATCCCAGGGAGTTTGTTCGTCCCTGCGAACAGTGGGGTAAACATAATGCCACTTAGCCCAATCACCGCCATCAGTGGCCCCATAATCGGTCCCAAATAAAAAGACAGAATTCTGCGGCCGATACTGGGTAATTAAGTATTCATAGTTTGTCCATATACGTCCATGTTCTGGTTTATAGCTTCCCCATCCTTTTCCTTCCGGATACCAGCCTCGCAAGGCAATCCAGGCTCCGGGAGAGTTCTGCGGCTCAAAATGATAACCCGCATATTTATTAGCAAAGTCAAAGGCCGGTCGATTTTCTAAAGTGGCAATCGCTCCTTTGGGAAAGTCCGCGTCTTCATAATCTCCGTAAATACCGATAAATTCTGTTCCAGCGTGTAGATTAACCAATACTTGCCAATAATTTCCTTGGACATGGTAATGATCAGGAATGACGCCCATCGTTTCCGTCGTTCCTCTGGTTTTCCCTGCCTTAATATCGGCCACACAATCAAAGAACCATCCCAGGGGATTAGGGCTAGCATTATGATGGTCATACCAAATTTCATTCTCAAGGAAATAATCCTGATTCTCACCTCTCTCCCAGTACCCGGTCGACTTAGCGGCTGGGCTGGTTGGCGGCGTCAGCCCTACACCAGCATAAGCACTTTCTAACTCATCTTTGTAAGCCTGGACAACTTGACGATGATAACTGTACGCAATGCTAGAGCTTAGATCTTGAGTACACCTTACGCTACCCTCAGGCGGATCATTAAAATTGTCACAATCCCATTCGCTTCCTCCAGTAGGAAAGTTCTCCATCGTTTCTGCCATAGCTTGAGCCCTCACAAAAACAATATCAGTTTGGGCGGGATTGCTATCGCTAGAATCAAAATCAGCTAGCTCCAAAGCATACTCGTGAATAAACTCTTGATAGCGATCGATGTAAAATTGATTCCAAAACTGGAGTGGATAACAGCCCTGCGTATGTTGGGTTATTCTTTCCGGCACTCGTGCCTTAAGATAAGAAGGCCAGTCATCACTGGGACAATAACCAGCCACAATAGTGATAAAGGCTTTCTTGCCGGCCTGGTTAATAATTTCATCTAATCTATCTCTTAATCCCTCCCAATTAAAGGTCCAATTGTCTTCATAGGGTGCTAGTCTTCTCCAGCTAGTCCCAACCATTACCCCTTTAACATAATCCATCTCCCGGATTTCATCAATGGTATTGTCATCACGGTAGGCAATCCAAATGCCGGCATCTGAGTGGCGGGTATTGAGTGTTTGCCCGCTAATCAATTGAGAGGAGGATAGTAGAAGGGAAACAACAGTTGAACAAAAAAAGGCGAGGGCGCTCCCAGTCAAATGCTTCATATTTTCAGTGTATACTGAAAATACAGTGCCAGTCAACCTTCGGAAGTTACCCGGTTTACGTGACTAAGTTGCCAAAATTCCTACCCACAGGTACTTCGTACAAAGTACTACGTACAGTTTTAAACTCTAAGTTTTAAGTACTAATAAACCCGGGCTCTAATTCCCATTAAACTCAGCCTGAACCATCGAGATCAGCTCGACCCGAAGTTACTTCCAACAGTGACCAAGTCAAAAATATCTACCACGCCGTTCCCGTTTGCGTCTGCGCGGGCGCAATCTCCGATTGCTTCCTGTCCAAAGCAGCTGCCGATGATAACGAGGTCAAAGATGTCAACCACGCCGTCGTTGTTAAGGTCGCCCTCAATTGAGGGGGAAGGGGTAGGAGTGGGAATACTCACACCCTCCTTTTCCACAAGAAGGATACCGACTCTCTTCCTGTCATACCCATCATTCCCAACATCTAATGTCGAATTAGATAAACTAAGCGAGAGATTTAAAGTACCACCAAATGTCTGTTGACCATTATAGATTTCTGCTACCTCTCCAGAAATAAAATCAAAAGCTCTCACAACATAAGCCCCATCATCAAGATTATTGATCTCTACATTTACAGAATCACCTGTACCGTGAATCATGGCAAAAATCTGATCTCCATCACCCCGCCCAGCAACAAAATCGATATCCCCAGTAATAAAATCTTCCCAGGGAATTGAATTAGCCAAGTTCCAATTATCCCAAGAAACGACATTGATAAATTTGGCCACGCCTTGATAAAGCCGATGAACTTCCCAATAGCGAATTCCCGTTAATCCTGGTTCATGCCAACGATGAGAAACACTAGTCCCAGAAGAAATCAATTGCAACCAGAGTCGGGCCAAACTCGGACGGTATGGATATTCCTCGTGGGGAGGATCGTCCTTTTGGCTGTCTTCAATAAAGATGCCGGTTACATCTTGTTCAATTGGACTCATCTGGGCAGTCCATGGCCAGAATTCTCCGACAAAAGCCGGCTTGTTGTAAATATCTTCCATATCTCTTGTGGCCTGAAGGGCGTATTGGACTCTGGCATCTTCGTTCCGTGGGTAGTAGTGCCATTGGACGTAATCAATGTTTGGTGAGGCAAATACTTGCATTTTTTGCTGGTTGTCCGTGCTAGTGCTAAGGTTGTAGGAGCTTATGGAAACAGGGCGGTGATGAAGATCATTTGATTTGACATAAGCAGCCATGTTATTTACCCAATTGACCATTTCCTGCTCGTGGTCGTAGGAGATGGAGGCGTAATTAATTTCGTTCCACAGTTCCCAGTCCCAAATAGCGGTGCTGTCTCCCCAAACGTGCATTATAAACGCCACATATCTTTTGGCGTAATTTATGGCAGATTCTTCTGAAAAGAGTGGCGAATTCCAAGTTCCGTTGGTCCAAAAGTCGAACCTGTTGCTAATAGGCCCGCATTTTCCGGGATCGTCGTGTCGGCAATTAGCACTGTTGAAGGGATTGATTTCCCAGCTGTTCCAATTAAAATTACCATTATCTTCATAGGGGTCACCACTCCAGCCATCTGTTCCGAAAAAAACAATTTTTAGCTTTACGCTGTGGCTTTCTGCAGATGCAAGCATTCGAGTAATTAGACTCTTGCGTAGCTTTGGTCCGTATAGGGGGCCGCAGTTTTCATTGGAAAAATCTGGCCATCTGCAACTCGGATAGTTTATCATTAAGTCTTCCCCGTCAATCTGTTTATCCTGGAACCCATCGGCGTTACTTCTAGCGCCATCCAGCATGGCGCAAACCTGCTCATCCATAACGTTGTACTTACCAACTGGCAAAGGGTGCACACCAGGCCGCCAAACATTGGAACTAAAGTGCAAACGCAGGCTGTTGACACCCGATTCCTCCAACTGTGAAAACCATTCGTCATAGGTTAAGCCTTCAGTCTCGGGTAAACACCCATCCCCACACCAATCTGTACACCCATCTCTTTCAATGCGTGCTCCTAACCGAGAAATATATTCTCTGCCAGTAACTGGATCGTCTTGCCATTCCCTTTTGTATACAGCGTGCGCATTGTGACCCACAGGAATAAATTTTTCTCCATTGTCGTAAATAAAACCTTTACCTGAGGGATCCATTTGGACATACCCGGGATTGGCAGTAGCCTGCATAACTAGCCCCTCAGCGTTAACATTTATGGCTCGCTGTTTCTGAGAGTTAGCAAGCATACAGATACAGAAAGCTGCGACTAGCAACAAAGCGGTTTGGGAAAGTCGCCTTTCAAAAAATGGAGAAAAGCAAAATCCTTTCATGTGTTTTATTAATACTCAGAGAACCTTAGAGTCAAGGTAACAAAAAAACCTCAATACTGTCAATCTCAATTGTTTCTTTCAAGGGCTACTATCGGCGCTCTTGACATTGGTACGGGGCTCGTGTGTGGAATCGGCGGGTCTTTCCTATTGACAGACAGCGCCAGAAAAAATAGGATACTAATTAGATGGCGAAATTATTTATTGCCACTTGAAAGGGGAAGTGCGTTTTGAATTTTTCATATAAATGTGTCTTAGGCAGATAACTGTCGCTTAATACGGTCAACTGCCGGGGCTGTTATTGAAGGGGGTGAATTTAAATGGACGAAATAAATAATATAGAAGAAGCTTCAACAATAACCGAAAAGGTATCCGAGGAGCAGTCAGTTCAACAGGTAGTGGACCCGGTTTCTAAAACCGCAACTGCGATGGAGCCTAATCTGGCAGGTGCGTTAAGCTATATTTTGGGAGCCATTTCTGGCGCCTATTTCTGGATGACGGAAAAAGAAAACAAATTTGTTCGTTTTCATGCAATGCAGTCAATGCTTTGTACCGCCGCCGCTATTATCGTTAGTGTTGTTCTAGGCGCTATTCCCGTTATTGGATGGACTATAATTCCTATCGTCAACATTGGTTTTCTTGTTATTTGGTTTGTGTTGATGTATAAGGCATATAATAACGAAAAATGGGAACTGCCTATTATTGGTGATATTGCTAAAAAGCAGGTGGAGAAGTGAGAAACAGCCTTAAGCTGTTAGTCTTTAAGCCAGTAGTTACGCGGCTATTGTTTGTACTTAGTTTTTGATTGTTGATTTATGCCTATGGCAGTAATAAAGCCAATATCTACAGGAGAACAGCCTACCGGGGAACAAATATGGTTTGATGAAAAGGATGCGCGCACTGGTGAATTTCGGCCGCCGGGCGCGAAGGGGGTGCGTCCAGGTAAGGCAGTTACCCGTGTTACTGATTATCATGGTGGAAGAGCTAATTTTAGGGGAACTAGGGAAAGAGGAACACCGTCTGGAATATCTAGAGCTTGGGAAAAACCAGGCCGCGAAGAGCCTTCGCTAATGAAGCAGTATTATGGGGGCGTATTTGATTCAGGCGTTATTAAACCTGGCGAGGCGCGGTATCGAGCTTATCTTTCTAGTCTGGATCAAGAAAATGTGGTAGGTATTACGACAACTCGGTTATTAGAACTTGAAGAAGCAAGGATGTCGCAGGTTTTGGAACCTATTAATATGGGATCGCAAGGAAGGCAACGACCTACTCTAACAGAGGCGAAAGCCAGGCGGGAGAAAAGCCAAGCAGCTAAACAAAGACACTTCGGCCAAAAGACATGAAGTTGAAATGATCATTACCGATGGAACAATTTCAGGAAGATAATAACCAACCAAATGAGCTGCAACAAGACAGACAGAACAAGACTATTCAGATTCTGTTCATTCTATTCTTACTGATAATTATTGTTATCTCGGCTATTATCCTGTCTCAGCCGGGAAGATTTTCTTTTTGACAACTCTTGACGCATTGTGGTATAAAAATTGGCAACTGGGTAATTTTGGTAACTAGTTAATTGGTTAATTTAATAGAGGCTATTTACCCGTGAATTTCAAATGATTTCTGAAAAAGATAACCGAACCAGCTTAAATCGAGTAAACAATTCCTCCCTGCAGGGCAAGTGTTTTTTTGCCCTCTTTAGTATTAGCATGCTCCTTGTTTGGAGTATCTGACTACTTGGGAGGGTTCTAAGAAAAGCTAGAAGCTAAAAAAATAAGAATTAAGCAAGAAACCTCCCTTTAACGGGAGGTTTTGTTTTTTTAGGTGACACGAATTGATACGAATGGAAGGCAGAAAGCTTTTTTATATCGCAAATTGACCACTAATAATTAACCGAGAAATTTTTTAAATTATTGGTGATTATTCGCGATACCAAAAGTTTTTACCGTTAATTCGCATAAATTCGTTAACATAGGGTAAGCGTCTTTCTGCACGGGGGGTGGTGCCTACTACCCCCCGGAGCGGAAAGTGTACTAACGAAAAACAACATGAATATAAAAGATCAAAATATATCCAAAACCGAAGATATTCTAATTATTATTCCAGCCTATAACGAGGAACAGCGCTTAGATAAAGTTCTAATTGGGTTGCCGGACGAATGTTTGGGTGCGCAAGTAGATACGCTAGTCGTAAATGATGGCTCTACAGATAAGACTAGACAAATTGCCGAACGGAGAGGATGTTTAATTTTGGACCATCCGAACAGGCAAGGTTATGGAGCCTCATTAATTGGCGGGTTTAATTATGCGCTTAAAAAGAATTATGGTTATATTACAAAACTTGATGGTGACGGACAGCACGAGCCTGCTTATATCAAAACGATTATCAAAATCCTTAAACGCGGCGGGACAGATTATGTTCTGTCGTCGCGATACCAAAGAAAAATTGACTGCAAAAGTACAGCGCCGGCCGAGCGCAAACTGGTCAACAGAATGATCACTGGAGCCATTAACAGTGTAACTAGGCAAAACCTTACCGACGTCTTCTGTGGATGTTTTGGGCTTACTGTCGAAACATTAAAAAAACTCAACTTAAAAACCACTAATTACGGAATCGAGTTAGAGATGATTTTACAAGCCCACTTTGCCGGCGCTCAGATACTAGAGATTCCACATCCATTAATTTATACCGAGGGATCAAGCAAGTTTCTAGAAGTCTACGGCGAGTCGCACAATTTAGGGGCGAGGCTCGAGGCCTATACCACAATTATGATGGACGCGTTAAAGCAATTGGGTATTAGTGAATTTTAATTATTATGCCGCATATGAAAAATCACCAAACTAACAGGAAAGTTGACGTTCTCTTCATTGGCGCGCATCAAGATGACGTAGAAGCAACGGTTGGAGGGATTATGTTGTCTTTAGTTGATCGTGGTTATGAAGTAGAAATTCTTGATCTCACGCGCAGGAGAGGGATGTATTATTCCGAAGAAGAAGAGAGAGATAAAGAAGCAGAATGTGCTGCGAAAGTATTAGGTGTTAGGAGAACTGTAGTTGATATGGGTATGCTCAAAGTATCCAATACGCACGGGAATCGTCTTAGGATTGCTGAGATTATCAGAACCAAGAAGCCGGATGTTATTGTTACTCATCCAGACGATCCATCTCACCCTGACCATAAAGCGGCACATCAGCTTGTTCGGGATGCTATTCATTATGGTTTTGCCACAGCAATTAAAACCAAACATCCACCTTGGAGAATTAAGAAAGTCTATTATTTTCCATTATTTCATACCCGGGGAATACCTCCAAATGGGTTCTTGGTTGATGTATCCAAATATTTCGAAACTAAAATGGAAGCCTTAAAATGCTATGCCTCGCAAATGCTTTTTCATGCCCACAATCAAAAATATGAACTGGAGTACCTGACGGCAATGAATCGTTATTGGGGTCTAATGATCAAAAAAGACTACGCGGAAGTCATTTTAGCGGATATGCCGCAGTTGGAACCATTTCCGGAACTTGAGAAGAAATAGAAAGCACATTAAAATTATCTCTAGAAAAACAAGGAGCAAGAGAAATGAGCAAGTGGATTGCCGGACATCAGCCGGTGTTGGATTTTCACACTGGTTTGTTGGCAAAGCTGTGGGTTGTGTCTAGGCGGGATGGTTTTCCTCCCACTCGAGGCACTCTATTATTGCATGACCTTGACACGCTTCAGGAAAGAGGCAGTCGTACCATCCAAATACCTAACCCGCGTGGGCAAAACACAAAAGGTATCCGGCTCGTTAGGGGTAGAATTCAGCCAGACCAATTATTTACCGCTGGTCCAGTTGTGTGTGGTGATTGGGACGATGTTCGGCGGGCGCTAGTGACTCTTGCTGACGGAGAAAAGGGGTTGTATAAACTTTCTGATAGGCGCATTCGGGCGCTCCGAAGAGCTTTTCCTCCCTCGCGAAAATTCAAGGATGTTGCGGAATTGAATATTGCACTGCTCCGATTTATTCTTCCGCGAATTGGGATTCCCGTGCCGCGCATAGTGCGCTTATCGGATCTTCTGGGCCAGCGAAACTGGCAGAGGAATATTCTGACTGTTCTCAAGGACCTAAATAGCTGGGGAAATGCAATACGCCGTGCTGACGGACGAGTTAGTTCTATCCCCTTTTGGGCATGGGATAAACAAGAACAGAAACGCTTGCCAGTCGGCTCCGTGTCTCAGGCACTAATTCTCGCTCAGCGGGGCCAACTAATCCCCCAGGCCGCTCCTCTGGTTTACATCGTTCGCTGTAGACTCAAGCGGCCTATGGTCCGCGGGACCGGTGGAGCAAAATATGAAAAACCACTTGAACGTGCCGCAAGACAGCAAAGGTGGCGAATAGCGCGCGCGGTAACAATTACGTCCACGCAGGGCTGTCCCGCCGCTTGGCTTTCCCCCAAAGGTTTCCGTCCCTCGGCACTACTGCTTTGGCTGATGGGTGGCAATTTCGATCCGAGGCAAATTGAAAGGAGCTAAAAATGAATGTATATCAGCAAACACTAGTGTGGATCTGTACCTGCGGACAAGATAATAGGCTTGTTAGCAGAACTTGCCGGCGGTGTGGTAATCATCGGGCACCGGCAACAAAATTTGTTAAGCGCAAACCATCTCGCTTGCCCTTGCCACAATCGCAAGTTCCTTGCTCTCCCTAGCGTTACCCCGGTCCCGGCGTGGCGCCGCAGCTATAGCCTATAAACTTAAAGTCGGACTTTTGCCCACAACAGGCAAAAGTCCGACCTCTATTACACACGTTCCTCTTGTACTCAGAGAAAAAGTGAATTTAACCTTATTTACGCCCATAGTCTCCCGCAACCTTCTAATTATTTCTCAGCCCCAACTTTTGCAACTTGCAAATACTATCGGACTGTGGTAGGGTTCTTTATGTAGGATTAGTTAGGATAAGCAAGTCTGTCTAGTAAAACGAAAAGGGAGGTTGAAAGATGCCGAAGTGTCCTCATTGTGGAGCAAGACTGAAGCAGCAGCCTCGCTCTAACGTAGCGGGCTGTTCAAAATGCGGGTGCAGTTTTACCATCAACACGCGCAGACGCATATTTGTGATTAGCGGTACTGCAAACTGTGCATCGGGTCAGGCAGAATGGCTCCAAAACCCGCATCCCGTTCACACCTATTAATTGTTTCTCACGCAACCCAGAGCCGGCGCGCAGCGCCGGCTCTTCTTTTTTTGCTCTACACTAAGCCACGACAAACGTTTATCGCTTGTTGATGCGTTTATTAACAACAATTCGCCCTTGAGATTAATTTGAATTAACAGTACAATTAAAGATGTCACATTATAAAAATGCACTTGGGACATGAGTAGAAACTTAGTTTCTACACTTTAAAAGAATAACGTGGAAAACCTGCGGTTTTCCAATGTTATGTCCATACCACATGAAAATTGAGACACCAACTGAAAAACAACTTAACCATCTTCTGGACTACAATATTGCCTCCCTTTATCCTTCCAGAGAGTTTGCTGTCGAAGCGCTTAAGGGTGGTAAACAAATCTCTATTTATCTAGGCGTAGATCCGTCTTCATCCAACATTCACTTGGGCAATGCTGTTGTTTTACGCAAGTTGAGAGAATTTCAGAATTTGGGCCACAAAATTATCTTTCTAATTGGAGATTTTACTGGCCTGATCGGTGACCCGACAGATAAAACCGCTGTTAGGAAACAGCTGACTCCAGAAGAAGTTAAAAAGAATGCTAAAACTTACAAAGAGCAAATTTCTCTGCTTTTGGATTTTGACGGCGATAACCCCGCCGAGATTAAATTCAATTCAAAATGGTTGAGTAAATTAAACTTCGAGGATTTAATAGGATTAGCGGCTAACTTTACTGTTCAGCAAATGCTTGAACGGGACATGTTTCAGGAGCGTATTAAAAACGAAAAGCCCATCTACCTGCACGAATTCTTTTATCCTCTAATGCAGGCTTATGATTGCGTGGAAATGAATGTGGATGCTGAAATCGGAGGGACGGACCAAACTTTTAATATGCTCGTCGGGCGAACGTTGATGAAGTCGGTGCTTGACAAGGAAAAGCTTGTTTTTACCTGTCCCCTGCTGGTTGGCTCCGATGGCCATAAAATGAGCAAGAGCCTCAACAACACCATAGATGTTTTTGATACACCATCTGATATGTACGGGAAGCTAATGGCGGTTAAAGACGAGCTAATTATTGAATACTTAAGGATGTGTACGGATTACGGAGCAGAAGAAATTGAAAATTTCAGAGAACAAATAGAAGAAGGCGAAAACCCGATGGAGATTAAAAAGGTTTTAGCATTTACTGTAACCAAGTTCTATCATGGGGAAAATAAAGCTCAGACAGCCGAGAAAGAGTTTGAAAGAGTTGTGCAAAAGGGTGATACACCTACAGAAATAGCGGAAGTCAGAATTGATGAAACTGAAATGAACATTGTTGATTTACTTGTTAGAATTGGATTAGCCAACAGCAAAGCTGAAGCCAAGAGATTAGTTAATCAAGATGCTGTAGAAATAGACGGTAGCAGAGAAAGGGAGACCGCGGCTTTAGTCAAAATAACTAACGGAATGATTGTTAAAGCGGGGAAGAGAAAGTTTGCGAGAGTTATAGTTGATGGAAAATAGCTTTTAGCTGCCAGCTTTTAGCTATTAGGTAAAAATCTAATTTGTTGCGATCAGCTAGAATTCGCATAGTTCATAATTCACAATTCTATTGAACTAACAAGCTAATGAAGCTATAGGTTACTGAAAGTAGCGGCTAGACTTTAGTCTAGCGAAGTAGTCATAATGATGAAGCTGAAAAGCCCGCCTCGCGCCCACCTCGTCTTCAACGGGTCGGCGAGCGCTGCGAGTCGAGGCAGGCTAACGAAGCTATTAAAAACCTATGGATTTTTTTCGCCAACACCGCAAATTCTGGGGCGTAATCATTATCATCACCTTGCTATCAATGGTGCTATTGCCTATTATTAGTATGTTCGCGAGGTGATTGAGAACTACGTTCTAGTTGACACAAAACCTGTAGTAGCGGATTTTAATCCGCACTCTTACGCGCAATAAATTGCGCTATTACATTAAAATTAATTGCGTGGTTTCACATTAAATGGGTGATAATAGTCATCATTTCGACACCAACTATTTCAGAAAAAGAGGCAAGCTGTTTCCCTACCTCAAGGGCTCATTGTTTGCCATCTCTATTAAAACACTATTCCGCCCCAAAACGCTCCTCGATGTTGGGTGCGCCAAAGGGGAATTTGTATATTTCACCTCCTTGCTTGGTATTGACAGCTATGGTGTAGATATTAGTGAAACTGCAATAAATCAGGTTCCCAGGCGTGTGCGTGCCAAGTGTCGCGTATCCCCGGCCAACGAGCTACTCTTTGAAGACAATTATTTTGATCTTGTTACCAGTTTCGCCGTTATGGAACATATTCCCGAGAGGGAATGCGAAAATGTGATAAAAGAAATGCTCAGGGTTTCCCGCAAACGTGTATTACTGCAAATCTGTGTTAAAGACAGTCTGTTGGAAAAAAATAGGCACTACCTCCGTGATCCAACACATATTAATGTGAAAGAAAGCGAATGGTGGAAAGATATGTTTAAAGAGTGTAATATGAAGTTTAGAGAGGTATTGCCGAAACTTGGGATGTTTGTTATTGAAAAACAGAATGGCAGAGACTGACCATGAGGAAATAGATGACATTTGACATGCTTGCCACGTGGTGACTTTTAACTTTTTCCGCCATAGGCGGATCAGCCTTTGGCTGAAACTTGAAACCTAAAGATGTCCCCTTATCATATTCAGCCACTCAAATCCGATTTTCGTAACACTTGGAATAATTTCGTTGTTAACCACCCTTACAGTGGGCCTCTGCAATTGTGGGAATGGGGAGAAGTAAAACGTTCTATTATTTGGGAGCCGCTCCGACTAGGTATCTTTTATCACAAAAAGCTTGTTGGTTCCGCTCAAATACTTAGACGACGTTTGCCTTTGGGGTTTAATCTTCTTTATTGTCCCCGTGGGCCAGTGCTTGATTGGAGTTCTCCTCAGTCAGCCCTAGCCCTAAAATCACTTCTGGGTTATATCAAGAACAACTATTCTAGTCTTCAAACACTATTCTTTCGCCTCGAACCCCAAATAGGAAAAACCTACAACCCACAACCTACAACCTATAACCTATCTCCCTATTTCAAATCCATCCAGCCTTCTCATACTTCAATTATTGACCTGACACCTAAACCAGGGGAAATTATTTATAATATGGATAAGGATACTCGCTACGGGATTCGGCGTGCGGCGCGCGAGGGCGTTGAGGTAGTTATGGATACTGGTCAAAAGCTGGAACTCTGGAAAGCTTTTTATGAAATGTATATTAAGACAGCCGAGAAAGGGTTTGTTCCCCGATCTTGGCGCCAGTTTGAAAAAACTTTCAAATTGATGGCTCCAAACGGTCAAGCAATACTATTTCTAGCTTTCTTGCCCCGTCGGTCGGTTGGGCAGGCGGGTTTTTTTGCTAGCCAGCGAGACGAGCATCAAGACATACCCAAAACATTAATAAGTAAACTGCCGCCAGGAGCCCAAATTATTGCCGGCGCTATTATTCTCAAAACTCGTAAACAGGGCTGTTATTTATGGGGAGCTTCTGATATCACGCCGGAGACCAAAAACTTGTATGCTCCCTATTTGTTACAGTGGGAAATTATGAACTCGCTTAAAAGGGACAAAGTTGAGGAGTATGATCTCTGGGGTATTGCTCCCACGGATAATTCAAAACATGCTTGGAGCGGCCACACCCTGTTTAAAAAGGGCTTTGGAGGAAAACGAGTTGATTATTTAGGTGTTTTGGACTTGCCGCTCTCGCCGCTTTATCGTCCTTACAGAATGCTGGATTATATGAGACAGCGAATTTATCAGCCGGATTTGATTGGTAATTGAATGGAAATTATAGCCGCGGACGAGGAACGTCCGCGGCGTCTGTTGTGCAGAATTGAGTTCTACACAGCTTTTGTGGTGATTACTGTGTAGAACTCTTTGTGTTATAGGGATGTTTGGGTTTTATGTTTCCACTCTCTTACCTGCACGCCGCTCTACAAACCAGAACTCTCCTTGCTTCAACGTTTGCAGGTAAACGACGCGGATTCCCGCTACTTTGCAATCTTGGACCTGCCGACCGTGAGCCTGTAAGGTTGCCGGTGATACGTAGCACGTTCTGGGTTTTATCCCGTGTTCAGAGCTAAAACGAGCTTTGCCGGCTTTAATTTTGTTTCTGAACGAGCGCACCCCGGTATCGGTTACAGTTAGTTTTCTCCCCATGTTTATGGCTGGCATTAATCTCTCCTTATATTTGTTTTACTAGTACAGCCAATTTCGCTCGCATTGTATCACAATGCCCATAGTGAGTCAAATTAAGATAGAGGGGCGCTTGCGTCAAACAAACATCCAGTGTTTGATAGCCGCGTTGTATCAGGAAAAACTATGGGGAGGGACATTTTTCTGCAGTCCCTCCCACTATGTGGTGATGTGATAATTGCCTATCTCTTGTAGCCCTGAAAGATCAACCCTACGCTGACCAAGCTGACCAATAGAAGGCAGAGCGAATTAATGAGCAGCCACCTCATTCCGAGGAAAGCTGAGGTAGCAAGGACAAATGCCGCTATCATGCTTACAGCTATCCATAGATAGCCAACGATAGTACGCATCTTGCCGCCAATGAGGGTCGCGGTGATGGTGGCTATGGCTGTAATTAGGGTGACTAGGGTGATTTTGTGTGGCGCAACGCCAGCGCAGAATGATTTGATGTTCTGTGCAAGCGTGATCACGCTAGTTAGACCCCAAAACCCGACGGTCATTACAGCCCCAACTTTATACGCACTTCGCCTGCGTCTGTCCATTCTTACCTCCTGCTATTTGATTTTTTCTTTGTGCAGCCTTTCTTATACAGCATTATAACAGTTTCGTCGAAGCCCCGCACTACACGATATTCAAACATTCAAAGGGATTGATTAGCGAGTTATTTCCCTAAGAAGAATATTAGCTAACTTGGAGGAAGCAAGATAGATTTCTTTAGCTCTA
This sequence comes from Patescibacteria group bacterium, assembly GCA_018818265.1. GTDB lineage: Bacteria > Patescibacteriota > 4484-211 > 4484-211 > 4484-211 > JAHISN01. The sequence goes on from JAHISN010000082.1 coordinate 21,445, forward strand.
TTTCCTTGGTTCTTCCATTCCGGATAGTGCTCCCTAGCCTCCAGGATCCGTATGGCAGACTCTTCAGCCTCGGGCAAATGAGCCTTAATGTAGCTTAAGAGCTTACCCTTTTCGCCGTAAAGTTTAAGGTAGTCCTTCCTTGCCAACTCTTCATCGGACATTAGTATTTCTACAGCAAAATATAGAAGATTTTTACCGTGAGAGAATGCCTCGTTAAAAATCAAGCTGGTCTGTTTTTCCTGGTGATAGGTTAGAGGTACTCGGTCCAGTTGAATCTTATGATGAGACATGATTTTATCCCTTGCAGAGTTGAGGATAGATTGTTTAGTGGTGACAAAGTTCATATTGGCGAGGATATCATTCCCGAGTACTAATTTTCTGCTAGCTTTAAACCCATCAAGTACGTATTCAGGAATGGAGCTATTCACTTTTTTAAACTTCTCCTCCGTGGTAGCGGCGAAGGCAAAGGCAATGCTTACAAAAACCTCATCTTTGCTTCCTGTGTCATTAACAGGGCAGGAGAACTTGAAGGGTCGAAATTCGGGACGGACTGTGAAGTCATTTTCAAAACTACTAATGGCTGAGGTTAATATAGTCCCAAGCTGCCATAATCCCTCACCTGAAATGAAGTTCTTCCAAATTAAGAGCCAATTGATATCGGGGCGTGCCAGAGAGATAGCCCCCTGAGGGTAACTACCAACCAGGTAAACACTTTCTAGTTTAGCGCCTAACTCAGCCTTCAGTTTTGTGTTGATGAATTCTACAACATTCTCAATCTTACTTTTATCCATAGTATTAGGGAGTTTAGCAAGTAACTTTAACAAGACGCAATAATAAAACATTGGCAATTGATTAACCTTGAAAACTAGTGTAGAATAGGGGGAATTAAGATAAAGGTTACCAATATGAAACCAAGAAGCTTAACAATCTCAGAGGCTGCAGAAATAATTGGTGTTCATCCAAATACCCTTAGGAACTGGGAGAAGAAAGGGATAATGGTTCCTGACAGAGATCCTGAGACAAATTATCGATATTATCATCAGGAACAGGTGAAGGCATTTTTGTTAAGAGGCGGTGTCGCTAAACTTAAGATCTGGTGGGGCTATGAGAACACGATAAAAAGAAGGGTAGAGGACTTTGATAAGGTAAAAAACACTTTGGATATTTGTGTAAGTGGTACGGTAACTACACATCATGATAAATCGGTAGATAAAAAGCTCGATCGGTTAAGAAAGGAAGCTTTGGAGAAAGGTGTTGAAATCCGGTTTATACGTGATTTAAAAGATCCTATTCAAGAAGAACGAGCGGATGTGGCTGCTAAAATGGGCATTGAAACTAGGAATTGCAAGGTCGATGGCATGAGTTTTGCTATCAGAGACAAGGAAGTTGTTGGGATTGAACTTCCCAGTGATAATCCTGATCACAGGCTGTGTCTGTTTATTAATGATAAGGGTGTGGCTAAAAGTTTTTCTCTATTTTTTGACATGTTGTGGGATAAGGGAAGTCGGCCTAACACCTGGCGGGTCTAGGGGGTTTTTTGAACACTCCACAAAACAAATTCATTGTGCCGTTTCCATAGTCGTGGGTTTACGTTAGAATTTTGGAAGTAGGAGTTAAGTAAGAATCTGGGAAGTGAATTGAGGGTTGACGGAAAAGAGAAAGCGGCTGACAATTTCACCAAAAGTTGAAAGGAGGTGAAAAAAATGTCAACCGCTAAATGTAA
>JAHISN010000083.1 GCA_018818265.1 Patescibacteria group bacterium
CGGCTGAACATTTCGAGCAATATAAACTACTTCCTTACCACTATCTAGCCAGATAATATCCAGCGGGATATAAGTATTTTTCATCCAAAAAGTGCGTACGGCATCATCAGTATAAACGAAGAGCATCCCGCAATCCTCCTCCAAATACTCACGGAACATTAGACCCCTAGTTTGCTCTGCTAGGGTTGACGCCAACTCAACTTGGAAGCATTTTTCTTTAAAACACACCCTTGCCTCGCGGCTCATATCGGCTATTACTTGGCCTTCTGACCGAGCCTTAAAATTTATAGCAAACATCGTCAGCCCTAGGAAAAAGATTGCGAGTAGAAATGGGAAAAGGTTAAATCGGCGGGTCATTAAACATGTGGCCCGTGTGCCAGAAACGCTCCGCGTTTCGGTACAGGGCCAGACCTGCCTGCCGGCAGGCAGGAGCGACTAATCTAAAAGCTTCGCCACACTCGCTTTTAGATAGTCTTTGTCTGGTGGGCGTGCCTGGGATCGAACCAGGGACATCCAACTTATAAGATTGGCGCTCTAACCACTGAGCTACACGCCCTCAATGACAGCCCCAGCAGTAATTTCTGCTGGGTTGCTGGAATTGAGCCCTGTACCGTACTGCCGAAGGCAGTTCTGGTATCAGGGCCATCGCTAACTGAAGTCTGCCACTGCAACAGAACTCCTACCCCTTTATCTCACCTTCATCCCTGCCTGAACTTTCTTGCACGGCACTACCAAAACTGGCTCGTTATTATCGTCAGCCGCCAAGAGCATACCTCGCGATTCCACACCAGCAATCTCTTTCGACTCTAAATTGGTAACAATAACAACTTGATACCCTATTAAATCTTCTTTAGAAAATTGCTGCCTTACACCTGCTACCAGCGTACGGCAATCTCCCTCCCCCAAATCAACCTTTAGGCGATAAAGCTTATCATAACCGTTGATATCGGCAACTTCTTTTATTTCCCCTATCCTCAGGTCCAACTTCTTAAAATCGGAAAAAGAAATAGTGTCCATTGGGAGCATTATATCAAAAAGGAAATATTTTGAGGTAAAGCTAGGAAATTCCGTGGAGTTGAAGAAAATCTGCTGATGACAAATAGAAGTTTTGCCACGTAAAATCTTGGTTTTTGCCGCGTAATAAATCGCCTCACGAATTAAACGCGACACTCGCACTCACTAAATTCACCCTACAAGTTCATTAAGTGATTGCGGTGGAGGCCCGAGTCGGAATTGAACCGACGCATAGAAGTTTTGCAGACTTCCGCCTTACCACTTGGCTATCGGGCCGCGCGCGTTTAAGTATAACAAATGCCCACCCAAACAGCAAACAAAAACCGCCAAATGGCGGTTTTGACTTCACTAAGCAAAAGCTACCTGTCAGCAATACGGCTGGGGCTACGCTAGCGATACCATGACTAAATTACCTCAAGATCCAAGTGCTCAGTTAAACTGGCCAGAATGCTAGCAAAATAAAATCAACATTGCCTCTTAGCACCGAAGTGTAGAGAGAAAAGTTGTCTTTATTAAGCCTTAAAACGCAAACACCAGCCACCAAACACTGGGACCCGAAGGCAATGTATCCCATATGCGCGACGGGCGATGTGGGTAACTTTGTGGAATTGCCCGATTCCTGCTGTTAAATACATTATAACAGTGGTTGTCAAGCAGGACGAGTGGTAAAAATGAAGGGTCCTCATATTATGACAGCCATACGACATCGTGTGGAAGCGCGGGGACTCTTCCCAAGAAAAAAAGGAGGTGCCACCACCCCAAAAGGGCAGTGTGCTCTGCTTCTTTCACATAAGTGGAATTATTTATTGGCGGGGAGGAGGGCGGCGGCTAAAACCTCGTCTACAGTCTCAACGAAAATAAATTCCATACCTTCCTTTAATTGCTCATCAATTTCCTCTAATTCACCCTTGTTTCCCTTTGGCAGAATCACTGTCTTTATCCCCCCCCGCCGAGCCGCGAGCACTTTCTGCTTAATGCCCCCCACTGGTATTACCAAGCCCGAAAGAGTAATTTCACCTGTCATTGCCAAATCATTTCTAGCTTTCCGATTACTCAGAAGCGAAGCTAGGGCCGTCAGCATGGTTACCCCCGCCGAAGGACCATCTTTTGGCACAGCACCCGCCGGTACGTGCAGATGCAGGTCGCTTTTTCTATAAAAATCCTTGCTAACCCCCAATTCTTCCGCACGCGAGCGCACCAAAGAAAGAGCCGCGTTGGCCGACTCCTTCATCACATCGCCTAAATTACCCGTTAAAGTAAATTTTTTGTCTCCGGGCATCTGAGTCGCTTCTACAAAAATAATATCTCCTCCTACCGAAGTTACCCCTAGCCCCGTAGCCACTCCAGCAGTGGAAACTCTACGCTTAACCTCGGGGAAAACCTTTTGCGGACCCAAAAAGCCAGCAATTCTCTTTGTAGTTATTTTTTCACCAACCCCATCACTCACGCCACCCTGCTTGCCCTGAGCAACTTTCTTAGCTACCTTGCGAATGACTTTAGCTATCTCCCGTTCTAAATTTCGCACACCGGCTTCCTTAGTATATTGCGAAATAATCAACTTCAAAACCGCATCGTCGAACTTAATCTGCTGCTTAGTTAAGCCATGCTCTCTAACTTGGCGTGGAAGTAAAAACTTCTTGGCAATATGCAATTTCTCTTCGTCACTATAGCCAGCAATCTCGATAATCTCCATACGATCATGCAAGGCGGGGCGCAAAGTGTCTAAAACATTAGCCGTAGCAATAAACATAACTTGGGACAAATCAAAGTCCAAATCTAAATAATGATCGCGGAAGGTTGAGTTTTGCTCCGGATCCAGAACTTCCAGCAAAGCCGCAGAGGGATCACCTCTAAAATCAGCCCCAACCTTGTCAATCTCATCAAGCATAAAAACCGGGTTGCGACTATCCGCCCGGCGAATAGCCTGAATTATCCTACCCGGCAAAGCGCCAATATACGTGCGGCGGTGCCCCCGAATCTCTGCCTCGTCACGCATCCCACCCAAAGAAATGCGCACAAATTCGCGCCTTAAGGCCCGAGCAATCGACTTGCCCAGAGAGGTCTTCCCTACTCCCGGCGGTCCCACAAAGCACAAAATCGGCGACTTCATGTCCTGACGTAGCTTACGTACCGCCAAGTGCTCAATCAGTCGTTCTTTAATTTCTTTTAAACCATAATGGTCCTCATCCAAGATTTTTTGCGCCCGTTTAAGGTTAAGGTTATCCTTTGTTAACTTTTTCCACGGCAGTTCCAAAATCCAGTCCAGATAGGTCCTAATTATTTGGTACTCACCAGACATGGGATGCATCATCTCTAAACGCTTAATTTCTTTCGCCGTCGCCTTCTTAGCTTCGGTAGGCAACTTAGCTTTCTTCATCTGCTCTTTGAGTTCGTTAACCTCACCGGCCATTGGATCGTCATCGTCGCCCAGCTCTTTCTTGATCGCCTTGAGCCTTTGCCTAAGAAAAACCTCGCGCTGCATCTTATTAAACTCTTTCTTAACATTAGTTTCAATCTTACCCCCCAAGGCAATAAGTTCCAGCTCTCGGGAAAGAAGCTCAATTAGATACCTAAACTTCTTTTTTCCATCAGCGATTTTCAAAAGTCGCTGTTGATCCGTTGGCTTCAAGCGAATAAATGTGGTTACCGTGTAAAGAAGCCTCAGCGGCTCTTCCACTAGCTCCTCCAGCAATGCGGCCATTTCCCGCGGCAAAAACGGCGCCTTGGCAATGACCTTCTGGGCCGTATTAATAAGCGACTTGCACAACGGCTCAGTTTCACCATTGAACGGAACTGCCTCTTCAATTGGCTGGGCACGCACCGTGAGGTGATCCTTCTTGAACTCCCACTCCAGCGCCTTAATCTTGGAAATGCCCTGCAAGGCAACTACCATCGCCCCCTTGGAAACGGGCATTGTCTTCAAAATTAAGCAGGCAGTACCCAATGAGTAAAGATCTGCCGGGTAAAGTTTTTTTCGCCCCACCCTGCTCCGCTTACTCTCTTTTGACCCATCCGTTTGGGACTGACGCTCACCGGCCAATCTCTTCCTCTCTTTTTCCTTAACCATAAAAGTCGCCACAAATCGGGCCTTCTGTGCATGCTTAATGGCCCGAATTGCCTCAGGGTTATCTAGGATAACCGGAACGACCGTTTTTGGGAAAATAACCGTGCTGTAGAGCGGCAAGACCACTAGCTCCGACGGGACCTGCTCCGCGCCCACAGCCTTCTCTTCCTCCACCGATAGTACATCCTCTCCATTTATTGATTTGGGGGAACCATTAAATAAGGGCATATTTCAAGTTTCAGCCAAAGGCTGATCCGCCTATGGCGGAAAAAGTTAAAAGTTGACTTTTTACAAAATTCGGAAACATCTCTGGCACACTCGGCAACTGCCTGCGACGTCGCGCACATTTCCAAAATCACCCGCACTAAAGACTAAAGCCACTCTCCATACTACCACAGCTGTCAATGCAGAGGGCAGAGTGACAGCTATGCGAAAACTAAAATTACCGACACGGCAATCAGCGCTAACCAGACACGAGGATTCCATCGCTGAATTTTAAACCCGTCCATAATACCGAAAGGCAGTAAATTAAAAAGGGCCAACCAGGAATTAATCGATCGTCCCAGCAACAAAAAAAGCATTATCCAAATGGCAAAACTATTACCGGAAGCCAAGAGGACGGGACGCAAAACAAATGCCAAGCCAGTAAAGACTAACGCCAAGGCCAGATTGGTCATCGGTCCTACGGCGGCAATCTTGCCGTTTTCTTCTTCATCCACCATTCCCGAAATCATCACCGCCCCGGGAGCTGCAAAAACAAAACCACCGACAAAAGCCATAATGACTGCTAAAACCAGCCCCAAATCAAAGGAACGAAACTCGGCCCAGCAACCATACTTCTGAGCGACAAATTTGTGCGCCAACTCATGAATAATAAAAGATAATCCCACTGTTAAACTTGACAGCCCAAAGGTAGGCAACGCCCCAAATCCCGGATAATCCCTGGCAAATACAATGGCAAAAGCTAAGGAAATAGCTAGCCAGGCTCTTATTAAGTGATGTAGCTCCTCTTCGGAGAAACGCAATTCTACTTTTGCCATATGGGTATTTAGGGAAATTAGGGAGATTTGGGAAATAATCAATTACCAATCAGCAACTAATTAACACACCGAAGAAAACTGCCCTAACACTCTCCAATTTCTAACTTTTAACTTTGCACCCCAGCACCATTCGGTGCGGGGCATGCTTTTAATTTTTAACTTCTTCTCTCCACCCATACTCCCCTATTAACGGAACAAACCTACACCCCCCGAGACTTTCCTGCACAAACTTATCCCCCTTGCGCGTGACCCGCTTTAGATCCTGCAGGAATTCACCGCCAACAGGAATAACCAGTCTACCACCATCATTCAACTGTTGTAAGAGCGGCTCCGGAACTTGATTGGAACCAGCAGTAACAATAATACCATCATAAGGACTAAATTCCTCCCAACCCTTAGTGCCATCCCCTACTTTGATGCGCACATTGCCAAAACCAAGTCTCACCAGCCTCGTCTCAGACTCTTCGGCAAGACCAGGCAGGCGCTCAATTGAATAAACTTCACCCGCCAAACAAGCCAAAATTGCCGCCTGGTAGCCAGAGCCTGTACCAACCTCCAGAACTCTCTCTGTCCCCTTTAGCTGGAGAGCTTGCGTCATTAAGGCCACCATATAAGGCTGAGAAATTGTTTGCCCTTCACCAATAGATAACGGGTAATCCACGTAAGCCCCTTCACGAAGATTAATCGAGACAAATTCGTGCCGCGGAACCCGCGAGAATGCCTCCAGCACCCGCGGGTCGATAATGTCGCGGGCTTCTAATTGCGTTTTCACCATTTGCTGACACTCGGATACATAATCTTTCATAACAATCTCATCTTAGCAAACCCATCTCAAATTGACAATTTAAAGCAATGCGCATATACTGCCCACAAACATTAGACCCTCGAAACAGGAGGAATCTATGGGTAATTTAGATTTGAGAGAGTGGGTTTTAAGGAAATTCGAAGGCTTTGTTTCGGCGCGGTGCGGAGTCTGTGACTCTTACAGCCATAAAGCCCGCAGATGTAGTCTCGAAAAAAGTGGGCAAAAAAGGCATATTACTTTATGCCCCACCTGTCGGGGCCGAACAGGAAAGGCCTCAGAATAAAAGCATCACCCCACGCTCGCTCACAATGGCAGGAAGGTACCAATCCCGCCCCCCTGCTGCAATTTTGCAACTCCCCTACAAACAAATATCCAAATCGTACCCACAATGGGCACACTTGCCTTCTTCAGACACTCCGCTAAGATCTGGCTGCCAGAGATCCCGCTTAATCACTGCCTGCCTGCACTCCGGACAAATTGTATCTCCCTCCGCATAAAAATCCCCACTCCCACCAGACGGCGGCGCCCAAATAAAAACACAGTTCAATCCTCGTTCTCTACCGACTTCCGCGCACTTTTTGAGTACCGCAACTAATGTCGGCAAAATCTTTCTAAATTCGGGATCGGGCACTCTGTCTGGCGAGAAACGACTCACATGCCAGGGCGTGTTAGCCCCTAAGTTTTTGACTATCCAATCCGCCATTTCCGAAATTTCCTGCAGATCGTCATTAATACCGGGGATTATCAATGTTGTTATTTCCACCTTCATGCCCCATTTATCTTGCGCCCGTTTAGTCACTGCGGGTATCTCGCCCAATTTGGATACACTGCTTTGTCGCCGGTAAGCCTTATCGGAGAAACCCTTAAAATCAACACTGTAGGCATCTATATGTGGACCAATGAAGTCAAGTGCCTCCGAGGTAATAAAACCATTTGTTACAAAAACGGTATAAAGCCCAGCTTCTTTAGCTAATTTCGCAGTATCATAAACATATTCCAGCCAAATTGTCGGCTCATTATAAGTAAAGGCGATTCCAGAACAACCCAATTCGCGAACTTTATTAACTAAATCTCTCGGAGTTATTCCCACACCGTGCTGATGTAATACGGATAAATCACCATTAAAACTAGGATAATCCGGCTGTGCATAAAACCAGTTAAGACATTGCTTGCATCTAAAATTGCAAAAAAATGTGCCTACTGAGGCAACTAAAGTCCCCGGGTGAAAATGATACATCGGTTTTTTCTCAATATTGTCCACCTGAATACCATGCGTGTGAATACCATAAATCAAAGAATATAATTTCCCCTCACGATTTTCCCGCGAACGACAAAGCCCTCTCTTGCCTGGTGGGATTACGCACCGATGCTGACACACATCACACCTGACGAGATTATTGGAAAGTTTAGTGTAGAGGGAGGATTCTTTCATTTGATAGGTTGTGGGTTATAGGTTGTAGGTTGTAGGTTGTAGGTTGTAGAAATTGAAAATCAGAAATCTCTCTACGACCTACCCCCTACCACCTACTCCCTGCTTTCATACTAACAAATCCCGCCTCACGTTGACAATTGGGGAAGAACGCCCTATACTATAATCCATAAAGAAAATGTTCGCACTCATCAATAGGGAGGTTTGATGTCTATTCAATTAGAAAAGGTGACAGCAAAGTGTGTCGATTGCGGCACCCAGATGACGGGGAATCTTAAACTAGGGGTAGCCGACTGGATGCACGGTACCGCGCAGACGGCAGGCTCTTTATTTATAAGCTGCGCCCGTCACCATAGCCGTAGGAGACATCGATACGGGCAACAAGGGGCAGAACACAGCACCTTCAATGTTTATATAAACAATAAAAGGGTAGGTACCATGCATAATGTTGCTTCCTTCGGGTCAGGGTGCCTATTCACAATAACCGGCCAAGAACTTCTCAGACAGTTCAGAAAAGAACTTCAACAAGAAAGAAAATCTTCTGGACATTGGCATCCTCGTGGAAGAAAAAAAGGGAAATAAAAACAAAATCCAGGATGCGGAGAGGGTCAAACTAGACCCCTCCGCTAATCTACTGGTTAAGCTTATCGCGCAATAAATTGTGCTACTACAAGCGGAGTGTCAATTGTCAAATGGTTAAAGGTCATGCTAGAGCCTTTTGGCTCGAACAATATACCTCTGAACATCCAACCCTAATGGCCAGCAGGTCATTAGCGTTAAAACTTCTTCTCCAGTCGGCTCCAGATACTCCAAAGCTTTTTTGGAGACCACTTTGCCTTCGGAAACCACATATTCATAATGCGCTCCCTGATACACTACTTTGATACTGTCC
>JAHISN010000007.1 GCA_018818265.1 Patescibacteria group bacterium
AATTAACCCCCAAAAAGATGTGGATGGTCTGCACCCGCTTAATCAAGGGCTTCTGTTCTCCGCGCGTAGTAAAGATGAGTTAGGAAGCGTACTTTTACCCTGTACGGCTCATGCTGTCTTGCGATTGATTAAGGAAACAGGAATCAATTTGGAAGGCAGGAAAGCCGTTATTGTAGGCCGCAGTAGTTTGGCAGGAAAACCGATAGCCTACCTGCTGCTTTTAGAAAATATGACCGTTACTATTTGTCATTCCAAAACAACTGACTTAGCTAAGGAAACTTCTTCTGCTGACGTTCTTGTGGTAGCCGCTGGAACTCCTAAATTAATTTCAAGAGAACATGTTAAGAAAGGCGCCGTAGTTATTGATGTGGGTATTAATCGTTTAGGGGATAAATTAGTCGGTGATGTGGATTTTGAGGCAGTTAAAGAAAAAGTCAGCTATATTACACCTGTTCCCGGCGGTGTCGGTCCCCTTACCGTGGCGTATTTATTAAAAAATACCTGTGCAGAACCCCGCGCTACGACAGCCATGCGTAGTGCATAGTGTTGGCATCGTGCGGAAGCGCGGGACTTCTTCTTACATCGCCACCTTAGAAGAGTAGTGGAAGAATTCTAAAAGAATGGTGTGTCTGTTTTGAGTTAGCGTGCTAGAGGTTTGCTGAGTGAGTTAAAGTGTATTAGTGCCGCTTTGATTTCCGCTTCTGTTATACCGGTTATCGCACGAATGTGCGCCAGAAATTCTTCCCTCGTTGCGCCAGCCCTATGTTGCTGTACAGTTATCCTGCGCAAATTATTCCTTGTTCTTTCATTTATGTGTGCGGCATGATAATCATCGGCTACTTCTGCTCTGGCAATCAGTGAGCCATGAGCCGGAGCCGCAGGCCGATCGGGTGTGGGCCGATAAACCCATTCCAGATGACTTTTTGTTTTAGGCATGGTTTGTTGTAATAATCAAGTAACAGCAGTTTTGGCTAGCAAAGTCTTGAATTGAACTTTGGATGTTCAATGGTCCAATAACTTCCTCTAGGAGTAGACAGAAAGAATTATTTCTCCGAATTTGCCTCCGTGGACAATGAAGAAGATAAAACATCTTTTTTAAACAAGAACATAGCTCCCAATCCAAAGACTAAAGTGCCTGTAACAATAAAGAAGTTCAGAAGAGGTATCATTGTTAAGAGATAATAAACAATAAGACCAATAGCCAGAACCAGATAGATGTTCAAATTTCTACTGCCTGTTTCCTCCTTAGAAATACCCAGTAAACTTACTGCCGCTTGTCCCAATAGCAATCCAGCAATAACTTTAGTTAAATATATTTCCACAGTAAGAAGTATTCCTAAAATAAATGCTAATGATAGACCAATTCCGGTAACCGCAATGAGGAATAGAACTGGGACGCTCAGGAAAAGCACGGCAAATCCCCATCCTAAACTAGCCCAAGGCTTGTCGCGCATTATGTTCACAATTCTTTCGCTGGGTTCGCGAAAGAAGCGCATCAGGATTATTCCCACTAAAAGGGTGGAAAGATAGGACATTAACCTAAAAGTCCAGGAAAGCCGCTTAAGCGCATTTCGCCAATCTTTTATACTTCCCACTTCCATACTTTCTGTTACGGGCTGTGTTACCCGCCCGGTAATACCAGCGATTTTGCTTCCCTCATTAACGAGCGCCTCACTCTCCGCAAGATAGTGGAAATCTCCCCCGATAACGGTATCTGCGCCTAATACTATATTCTCACTTGCCGCATACAAATTTTTGCCTATCGTGCCATTGATATTGGCTGTGCCTGTACCGACAATAAGATGGCGGCCAACTTGTGCCGACATAGAAAGTGTTCCCGATCCGACTATAACACTACCCCCGATTTCGGTTTCTGGGTCTAACGTAACAGTGCCGGCGCCAATATTAACATTACTGCCAACGGAGGCGTTTTTAAAATCAACAAGGCCGCCGGTAACGCGAACATCATCGGAAACTGTGCCCGAGATTTCTATTGTCCCGCCCGCAGCTAGAAGATCGCCGTTAATAGTTCCTGTTATTGAGATAATTCCGCCGGCGGCATAGACATCACCATTAACAGTGCCCTCAATATTAATTGTGCTGGCCGAAATGAATAAATCATCATCAATAACTTCTCCTTCCGTTACGGTTACTGTTTCCTGTGAATAAATAACTTTAGCCGCGACTGACCGCACTAGAGTGAGGGGAGAAAGTAGGGCAAAAGTAAAAAATAAAGAGACTAATAAAAACTTTTTCATATTGGTGATAATGATAATGGAGTAGATAAAACTTGTCAAGAACAGGACGTATGTTTCTTCACGGGGCCACCTTGCAGATCAAATTGTAGAGTTTTTGAGGCATTAACAAGCACCAATCATGATTCCCGTCTACAAATTCTAATCTTGAATTGCTGATAAGTTGATTCATTTTCTGAGCAATATTTTTTGAAAATATTTCATCAGAATTGCCCCAGAAAATATATGTTGGTTGACTAATTTTGTTGAATGCATCATATTCCCTAAAAAATGAATTTGTAACAATCCTATATATTTTATGTATTGAAAAAAAGTTTCTAAATAATTGTGTTGCGAAATCACGAAGCAGTATTAAAGATATCAGTTTATTCTCGAATAACAATAATCCACGAAATGTTTTAATAACAAGCAGAGAAACCATTTTTAGAGCAGAGTAGCTGGGCGGGATGCCTGCGGAATCTAACAAGATCAGTTTGGTAATTTTTTTATTTTGGAGTGCTAGATTAAGCGCAATGCCGCCGCCAAATGAATGTCCAACTAAAATAATGTTATCGAGACTTAATGTCGCAATGAATTTAGAAAAGAAAGTTGCATAATCTTTGAAGTCCCACAATTTATTAGGAATGCTTGATTTACCAAAGCATGGGATATCTGGAGCAATGATATGATATTTGCGAGACAGCAATTCAAGGTTCTTTTTATAGGTCAAAGCATTAACACCACCACCATGCAAGAATAGCAGGGGTCTGCCCTTTCCGGCAGTAAGATATTTTAGCTGTATACTGTCTGCCTCAAAGAAATTATCTGAGTAATCCATATTTGAATTTATTGAATGTCTATTGCGGTACTCCACCATTCATTGTCATATTAATTTTCAAACATACTTACATTCCCTTATAGATCGAAAACTGCTCTTTTTGGACTGCCGCCCAATATCTATCGCCGTATGACCAATGCCACCATTCAGTTGGATAATTAACAAAACCTGCCTTGGACATTGTTTTGACTAGAAGACGGCGATTGTTTTTTGCATTAGACGAAATCCCGCGTACATTAGTATAGGTTCTCTCATTAAATCTACCAAGTTGAGTACCCATGTCAAGCTGTCTCCCACTTGGCGCGATTAATGAAACATCAACTGCTCCTCCGGTTGAATGCGGAGGAACAATATTAGGATGAGCAACGAATTTGCTTGTTTCATCGGATAATTTATCCATATCCCAAGTTGGATTTTTCGTCTTGAGTTTATTATACATCCATAAATATCGTTTCTTCTGCAGTGATAAGGGTCGATATCCACATCGAATTACTAACTTGTAGCCTTTGGGTAGCAAACCTTGAGCGATATTTATGCGCTTGGCAACTCCCTCTCTTACTAAACAAGCCTGTAAACAAAATTTCCTTCCCTCTTTCTTGATATATGTACCAAGTCTAATAACTACTCTTGGGCAGCAGTCTTTTATATTCACAAGTTTTTCACCATTATCTTTGAT
>JAHISN010000084.1 GCA_018818265.1 Patescibacteria group bacterium
AAAGCTCCCTGTTTTACTGATTGAACTACTTAACGTTGGGCGTTTGTGTGGTTGAAATAGGGTTTGACCCTGAAACAGGGTTAAACCCTGTTTTGGATTCCGGCGGGGGAGGGGAGAGGTACGGCAATATTCAGCCGCGCACGAGAGAAAAAATCTACCTTTTGATATACAAGTTCTTAGTGTAGATTAGAATATAATGGGTGGGCCATAAGGTTATGTCCCGTAGCGTTGACTTTTCCGCTCAGAAAGTATATAATAGGGTTGCGTAGTAATAATAAAACTGAAAATAGCTTCTAAAGGAGATATGTAAATGATTGCGGCAATTTTAGCTTCGTTTGGACTTGGCGGATTTTATCGCTATACCAGTTCAGTCTGGAATGATGACGTGAGCATCAACGGCCCATTCCGGACACGGAAAAGCGCGAATCCGGCTGCGGGAGCACGTCTCTACCACGTGAATCACGAAGTCAAGTTCCATTTTGGGCCACCGAAGGGGGCGAAAAAGCCCCCGCGCATTAGATAAATTCACAACAAACAAACACAGTGTCTCTCCGAACAGGGGACCCATAAAGCCAGCGCCCGCGCTGGCTTTTTTCGTGCGACAACACACATAAAGCAACAGTTCTCTCAATAACTTCAATAACCCTCACTGACTGGCTTTCATTGCTGTAGCAGCGTTATCAAACCACCTAAAACGTGGCATGCACTGGATGTTTGTTAAATAACAATACTCTTCTATAGACACTTCTAATTTACATGTAACCGACATGCACCTTCCAGCCGAGTACAACGCCAAAAGTAGGGACGGGCCCTTTATTTAACAATCCTTTCATTCAAGGGATTTTAAAATTCCTATCCAGCAAAATTTAATCAGCCAGGACATGGGAAATTCCGAAGTGTTTCAATCACTTAAACTCCTTAAGATAATCAATTCGACCCTCACCTTCAACATAGTAGTTGGGAATCTCAGCCACTTTTTTGTATCCGTGATTCAGATAGAACTTTCGAGCTGGCCCGTAAGAATCAATATCACAGGAAAGCGCGTGGATATAGCGTCCGCCTCGCTCCCTCACGAAACTCTCTGCTGCTTCGAGAAGCTCGATTCCCAGACCTTTCCTCCGATAATTTTTATTAACGGCAATGTAGTCTGAATCCATCTCATAACCGCCGCTACCGTATTTGTTCTCACGAACACCACAAGCACCAATTATCCTTCCTGCATCCTCAATATACCAATACCGATGGTTCTCTTTACCGAGGCTATCGAGAGGCGCTTCCATAACTATTGCCTTTTCATCTGGCGCCCATGTTTGCTCAAAGGCGTTGGGGGAAGTTAGAAATTCACCGACTCTTTTGGCCGTTTCTGAATCGTTCAACACTTGTATCTCCATTAGGTAAATTATAGCAGAAGTTAGCTACTCTTTTTGAAGGGACTGTTTTGAAGGGACATGAATGTCAATAGGTGGATTAAAAGGCAGGGCCGCGCCTCAACCACCACCCCAGGAGGGTGGTAGATTTCCCGACCTCAGACCCGACATGGTTGAGGACAGGTTCCCCCTGGGGTGGATGGCTAAGCTTGAAAAACATTAGAACTAGGGACCATAAAGCGCCTGGATACCATTAATGTCTCCGGTACCTAAATCTCTTTTTTCAGTATCTCCGAAACCACTGCGCCCATACATTGTCAATGCTGTGGTTGGTGGGCTGTATAGATCGCCTAATCCATTATGGCCGAATTCATGAGTGGCAATGTTTTGCAGGTCCATCTTTGCAACGCAATCTTCATCACCACAATCTAGGCTCCAATCGAAATTTGAACTAAACACAACATCAGATTCCACAATTTCCTTTGTACCGCGAGAAAACCAAAAAGAATTCATGGCAATAATTCCGGAGGACAAGTCATCCCACATTACTAGGTTTACGTTGTCATACTTAACAGAATTCTTATTAGTTGTGCCGATAGACGCAAAAAGCTCAAATGGCGGTGTTCCTGCTTCTGCGATTGCATCATCCCATGTTTCCAAACTTGCACTTAGTGCAATCATTGCTTGGCCTTTTTCAGTTTGTGAAAAGCCGCTACCAGCGAGATTTACCTCATAAGTCATCATATCAGTCCACCTTATGCCGCCATACAACAGTTTAAATCTATCTGAATCATCCGTAGCTGGCTTGGCAGAATTTTCGCCCTTTGCATAGTGGACGAAGGTGATTTTCTCCAAAACCGGCGGGATGTTTGCAGGTTTTCTTAATTGCTCTTTCCCCACTACCGGAAAAGCCAAAGCCAAAAATAGCAAACAGACCATGCCGATTGCAATCCTCTTCCCGCCAGAGGCAGATTTTATTTTGTTTAACATATTTCTCTTCACCTCCCTCAATGAAGCCCAGAAAGAAACAAGTGAAACGAAGTTTCTTTCTGTCGGCTGAATTAGTCCGCCTAAATGTCCAGAGGACATTTGGTGGATCAATGATAAAAATAGTTATTTCCGAATTAGCCCTGCACCGAACCTGTCCTGTACCGAATGGTACTGGGATGGTGCATGGGCTTAATGAGCTTTAGCAAATTTTATTCGTGGCAATAAATTGCCATATTAAAAATAATATCTGTAAACCAATGGGCAGGGATGGGCAGGTGATATCCACACAACTAAACACTTCACTCGTACTCCGCAGGACCCCGCGGGGGGGGAGGCTTCACTTCAACTGTCCCGGCGAGATAAAAACTTCTCTCTCCGCGCTGAACCAATCATTTAGCCCGTTATACAAGGATTCTGCAATTTGCTGTTGACGGTTACCAGTACCATCAGTTAAAGCCGTACATTCCTCGGTATTAGAAATATAGACAGACTCCTGGATAGAAGCCGGGCCATTAAATCTCATGGTAACACCAGACATAAATTGGTAAATTCCCAAATCGGGGACATTCAATTCATCAGCCAATCTTTCGTGAAGAATACTGGCAAACTCTTTATCTTTCCTCCACATAGAATATAAGCCCAAGGTTCCATTTTTAGTGTGATCAAGAGAACCATTTAGGTGAATAGAAAGCAAGACATCACTATTAGTGGAATTAGCATAAGTATACCGGTCCGCGTTGGTGAGGGTTTCATCATCAGCGAGGTCATCTTCGCCATTGCCATCCATATCCCTAGTCATATAAACAGTTGCGCCTGCATCCATCAACATAGCTTGCAATAGTTCGGCAATTTGAAAATTAGCAACCGATTCATAAAGCCCAGGACACTGGGTTGAACCCGGATCACGGCCGCCATGTCCGGCATCAATAACTATCTTGCGGTCGGTTACAAATGCTTCTTGCCCTTTTACAATGGCATAAGGGTAAAAAACCAATGAAATACCTAATACCAAAGCCAATATCGAGAAGGTTGTTTTCTTTCTGCCTGGGGCAGATTTTATTTTGTTCAACATTATTTTTTAGAACCCCAATAAAAAATCCGCTTAAAAGCGGATTGCATACATTCCCTTCGCGCGGACAAATGAGTTTTCTTCTCTTTTTACTGTTTGTCTCATTAACAATAAGCTATCACTTTTTCTGTGGACTGTCAAACAGTATATTTAATAATTTGCGCGCTTGTAGCGGCGGGTCTTTAGACCCGCGTCAGGAGGGATTATGTTCGACTGTCACTAGGCGCGAAGCCCTGCCTGCCGGCCCGCTTCGACTCAGCGAGGCGAGCAGGCAGGCTAGCCGCTACAGCAATTCTGGCTGTCCCTACAGAGCAGAGTGGAGAGACTGTCCCTTCATTTGTTTCCAGCTTTACATGTTCTTCTATTTTCTGGAAGCTAATTTAATCCATAGAATTATTTGTATTTATTATTCTCCTTTCAAAACCCAATCACTTGGCACACCAGTAATATTAACATCAGCATTTCCACCAAAAACGGTTTTATAAGCCATTGATAACTCCTTCATGGCATTTTTAAACTCACCTTTCATTAGTTTCCTACCAATAATATCTACTTCAAGGCCATCTTTCCCACCAATAATCACACCCCAATCTTTATAGGGCGTAGTCATATTATTATCAAAATCCATTAAACACGCAGTAAATACCCCATCTACTACAAATCTCATGTCAAATAAAGACTGATATATTTTATGTACATCAACAATAGCATCAATCAGATATTTATCATCATCTTTATGATATTTAATGGCCCTACTGGGATCTGGAATTAACCCAAACAAATTCTTAATAGACAATGATACGCCATAATATTTATCTAATTTTGCTTTTGAAAAACTAATAAAGCAAGAATCCTTAAACTCGTATAATTTTGTTGGAATATAAGAATATAATTCTGGAAAGACAAGAGGTGAATACTTAGGTTCGAGATTACTTTTTATTTTCTCACGGTTTATTACATTCCCTGACCAGATTTCCTTAGTAATATTGATATATTCGGCCCCAAATTTACTAAATAAATTAGCAAAACCTTCTTTTTCCAAAAACCATTTATCCATTCTTTTGAAGAAATCCCAGTGCCTTTTACCACTTTCCAGAGTGGCTTCTTCAGAAGAAAAATAATCTTCTTTTTTACCTTGCAAACACATTTTATCTGTCCTCCAAAACGTGTAACTCTCTACAAAAACGGCTTTTTTGCCTAAATCCTTTAGAGAAGATAAAAACATCTCTGTCATTTTAACTTCCGTATGGCTACAATCCAACCCATCAACCCAATTAGGCTTGATTACAACAACATCACTTTTAATGTTTAATAATGATACAAATTCATCAATATCTGCTTGGGTAGTAACTTTTGAAATATTGGTAGAGCCTTTTCTAATAAACATAATATTTTGGGAAGGGGATTTAAGCTATCCGAATTATATACCAATCTGGTTTGCCTGAATACTACTTGAAAATTGAAAGATTGCTCTGTTATTTAGTAGGTAGTGGAGGGACTGTCCCTTCATTTACCCGCATACTAGAGATTAACCCTCTTCGCGGTAATATGTGGAACAAAAACAAACACTGGACGTTTGGGTGGGTAAAATAGGGTTAACCCCCTGTCGCGGATTCGGGAAGAGCGGGGGAGGGGAATGCTTAATAGAAAAAATGAAAAGCCAGGCACTTATAGCGCCTGGCTTGGGTTGGCGAGCGGGGGTTATTTTGCTGCCACAGTGCATTCGCTCTTGCTAGCGCAAGCGGCGCAGACAGCTCTAAGGCTTGCACCCTGGCGTAAAACGAGCAATGGTGCTATTGGAACTTTCCCGCTGCCATTCCAGAAGAAAGCGCAACCTCTCGGGAAAAAGCCCTTAAGGCGCCCACGCTCCTCGCCCGTGACTGGCCCTCTGTTACGACCCATTTTAATC
>JAHISN010000008.1 GCA_018818265.1 Patescibacteria group bacterium
AATATCAAAAGTGGCACATTTGGAAAACAATTAAACTTCTAGGCTGTGAAGCCTTTTTCGAATAAAATATCTTTTATGGTGAGCGTAGCTCAATTGGTAGAGCACTTCCCTGTGGAGGAAGTGGTTGCGGGTTCGATTCCCGCCGCTCACCCCAAGTTCTCCCTTTCTCCTCAGCTTCTGTAACATTATAACTATTTACCAATGACTAAAATTGAACCAATCTCGATAAGTAAGCTAATACCATCTTTCAGACAGCTTGACCTTATTTCCGAAGATAAATTTATTAGGTATTGTCGTGATAGAAATATCCGGATTAGCGAAAAAGATTTAAGGTTTTACGAAAAAAAGAAACTTCTCTATCCCGCTGTTTACGTCCACAGAGGTTATATCTCAATGAGGAAAGCACTTGTTTTCCGCAGGAAGGATTGGGAGTGGCAATACTTTGAGGAGAAGGAAATTAATAACATCAATTGTAGAGCGGTTGCTTTAGAAATTTACTACATGCTTGGCGGCATATCATTAAGAGGGCAAAACTGGCTCGACTATTACATCGAAAGAGATATGGTTGTTTATCCCCCTAACAACCTCTGTATAGAAGACTACCCAATCCCCACGGAGACATTTGAAATTGATATTAAAAAACTTGGTAATCCCTACGAAACTTACTACAACAGATATCAGGCTATCATTATAAAGGAAATTCTTAGTTATCTGACAATGACTTTTATGAATGAGAGTCTTTTCCAAGATGATAAGGGCTGGATTCAAGCAGGAAAAGAACTTAAGAAGCTCTTCAAGTCAAATATCCTGTTCTTACGGGAAAGAGTGAAAGAATACTATCGTTGTCTTAGCTTCTATAACGAACTAAAGGACATCAGGATTAAATCGATTTTAGAGCTGAACGAATTCTATGAACAATTGATAAAAAATGGTGTTCCGAAAGAAGAAGCTTTTCTTGATGCTAAATCCCACGTAGAACTGCAAGAGAGGGATAGAACTCCAATGCAATGCAAAGAGATTTTATCTAAATTGATTTTAAAAAGTGAGGAGATTGTTAAATGGCAAAAAATGTTTGTTGCCAGAGCACGCCAGAATGACCCAGCAATACCTTTTTACGACTATATCAAAGATTTACCAAAGGAAGTTATGGCAACAGTGAAAGGGGATTATTTGTTTTCGCAAGATTGTTATCGTATTGCCGAGGATATTACATGGTTCCTGAAAATGATAGGCATGAAGCCTAAAAGCGTAAAGGAACTAGCCACGTTTTGGAGACACAATGTTTGCCCCTACTGCCATGAATTTTATCTCCCGAAGCGGAAAAATAGCCAGACCTGCGGAAAAAAGGATTGTGTGAGAGGACACAAAAATCATTTAAAGAAACTTAGGAGAAAAATGGGCATATACGACTAGCGGAACTTATCTGGAACTTATCCGCTAAGAAACCTCTTGTGGTTCAATACCGCAAGAGGTTTTTTTATGCTTAAAAAGCAAGAACAGATAATCAATGACAATAATCTTAATCAAAAAGAAGTTGAGGCAATAGCTACAAAAATAGCTTACCTTTTCTTTGACTTTTTTAGAAACCAAGAAGATTACCAAGTTGCCTTCTCGGAATCAGGTTTTTCTGTAGAGGATTCCCCTGATTCCGAGTTAGCAGCTTAGTAATTCGTGACTAATGAATTCTCTACATGATTGATAGTATCGTTATCTCTCTAAATGAAAGGCAAATACATATTCCCGAAAGAATTGATTTCGAGAATGTAAATATTTACAAGAAGAGTAGGGGCTGGAGTAATGAATCTATAGTTCTTGATTACAATCAAAGGTTAAAAAAGAAGCAAGTTTATGCACCCTCATTTGAGATTCTCCGGAGTAATAGGAAGAACCGCAAAGGTAAGCATATAGTGTCCCACAAGCTAAAAATTCAAGTTTCCCTCCCAAAACTTCTTTATGGAACTAATTTCTTTGAAATAGAACCTAGCGATTTGAACAAAATCACTGATAAGCTGTTATTCCACCTCTCTGAAATTAAGATACCAGCAACCAAAGATATTCTTCTGCAAGGTATAGTGGAAAGAGTTGATTTTTCCAAAAATCTTGTTCTTCCCACTTGGGCAGGTAGAGTAAATGGTCTTATTAACTCTCTATCCCGTTTGGATTATAAGCAAAGGTCTGGTTTTAGATACTATCTTGGCAATGATAATGAGGGAGTTTACCTCGTCTTCTATAATGTTACCCAAAAGTTTACTGTGTATGACAAGCTAAGCGAAATTGAAGCCAACGGGTTTACAAGAGTTGAGCAAGGAATAATTGACGGCTTTAAAAAGGGCAATGTTCAAAGAGACACTATTCGGTTTGAGTTATCTCTAATGAAAAAGCAGTCAATGGAGGCTGTTCTAAGACGCTATATAGGGTCTAAAAAGAAGGATTTCACGCTGGCAGATATTATGAGTGTGGGCTTAGCAAAAAATGTACTGCTAGACACATTCAGCAAGGTCTATCCTCCCGAAATGGTGCTTCTTTGTGGTCTAATGCAAAGGAAGAATAATGTCCTTGAGGCGATGTTGGATGGAAGTAAAATACGATTAGAAAAAAAAGCCTTGCTAATTTTTCTAGTTAATAAGTTATGGGAAATTGGGGAAAAGGATTTGCGGAAAGAAATTAAGAGCGTTTATGGGAAAAATAAATACTATTCTCTAAGAAAGGAAGTCAGAACCCTTGCTAATAAGATTAAAAAGCAAGGGTTAGGTCAGGCTAATGTAATTGAGTTTATTAGGCAAGAACTAGAGAATTTTGAGCTTATCATCCCGAAGCGTTAGTATTACACAAATATAGTATTCATAATGGGGGAATTATTAGGGGCAAATATGAAGAATTACACGAATAAAGTATCTGAAATATAATTTTTGAAATTCTACCACCGGTAAGGATTGGAAGTGTACCTCTACTTTTAGTTGGTCTTTAATTCACACCACCGCCCCAGCGGCGGGGGGCGCAGGTTGCTTAGGGGCTTGCGAGCATAATAGGTACATCTATTGGACAACTGAGAGCCGGTTGCACCGGGTTGCAATAGGTGATTTGAGCGATTGGGCTTCTAATGCCGCCGAGGATTCGGCTACTTTTACCGTTACTAATGATACCTACCACCCGATGATTGAGTCTAATCAAACTCTTTATATCGGGGATGGATATTACACTACTTCTGTGGAGGATGGCACTTTCACTGCTGATGCTTTAGATATTCTAACCCCTTGCCGAGTAACCTGTTTGAGCGAGTATGATATTGACTTGCTCATTGGGACGATGGTGGCGAGACAGTAAACAAAGCGGATGTCTTTAGATGGAACCAGTATAGCCCCTCGTGGACAAGCTCAGGCCCTATGTCAAAGGCGGATTACACGAATAATGTATCTTAAGTTAGATATAGTTTTCTAAAGCATGAACGAAAGATTACAATATTTTTTAACGATAACCTAAGAAAGCCTAAGATTATTACATGTGGAGCATCTCCGAAAATAGGGTACCCTTTAGGGCAGGTTTTCACAGGCAATACCGTCTTTATCTGCGTCTAGTCTGTGAATATCATTATCTATTCCCCCACAGTGTTCAAAACAAGATTGGGCAGCTAATTGGGTAGTAAAGTCAGAGCAATTGTAAATGTCACCGGAACAGTCGCAGGTGGCGAGTGGTGGTATTGTGGTTGGCGTTGGTGCTGGTATAGTTGGTGTGTTTGCAGGGGTTTCAGGTATCGGTGTGGGGATAGGTACGGTTGTTGGAAAGGCTAAATTGCCAGAACAAGTGTCATCTGCCCAAAGACCCCGTTTAGCTTCGCGTGCTTCTAGCTCTGCCTGCTTGAACTCAGTTTGATATTTATATGGAGTCTGATAGGTATATTCAAATGCGTAGCCTTCAGCAATCATCAGTTTGTTGAAATTGGTACCGTCTTCTAAATAAACATACCTCAATAGCCGGCCATATTTATCACGGTTTCCTTGAGAATTATCTGTTTCTAAGATTACAGACTTGCTGTTAAGGGTAGATTTAGCTTTGTTCGAGGCTTCAATACCAAAGCACTGGACGGGTTTACGCGGGTCAACAGTTTCCGGCGTGTCTATACCAATTAGCCTTATACTTTCTGTTACCCCATTAATATCAACGGCGATGGTGTCCCCATCTACTACTTTTACTACACGGTATGGTTGTTTATCGTCAGTCGGGACTTTCGTTGAGGTTGGAACCGGTGTTATCTGTGTGGTAATAGTTGCAGGTATGGGGGTAGGCATTTGGGTAGCCGACCGGGTATGAGTGGGTGATATATTTTGGGGGTTGGATGGTTCATTGGTAGAAGGTGTTGTAGAATTATTCTCAGGCAGTCCTCCCTTATTGATGTAAGACTCTTCGATTACAGACTTGTCTGCGGTGGTTGGCAATAACAGTCCTAAGACCCAATCCGTACCTACCAATAGAGTGATAGTTACCAGTGTGAAAGTAACCACTAATTTGATTGATTTACTTTGAATTTTTGTCCAAGCTAAGTAAGTTAGCCCGACCCCGACAATGAAAGGGAATAGTAGAAGTGAGATTATTGGAACTAAAAGCCAGAAAAGAGCCTTCTTGACTGGGCTATTGATGTTATTACGGCAGAGGCGGGTTAATGATTTCATATCATTAGTGAGCAAGCTATAGGTATTATAACAGGGTCAATTTTTGCTAAAAAATACGGTTGTGAGAACTTAAGAAAACCTAGTATTTTTACACACAGGATAGATTTTGAAGTAGTATTATTAGTTGTCTTTGAGACGAAGAGAGTTTTTTGTCATAGATGTGTATTAATCGAAAGAACAATCTCCATTTCCCGCATATACCGGATATGCTAGACTGTAGATAGTTGAATATTGCCTAAACTT
Organism: Patescibacteria group bacterium; assembly: GCA_018818265.1. Lineage (GTDB taxonomy): Bacteria > Patescibacteriota > 4484-211 > 4484-211 > 4484-211 > JAHISN01. The sequence continues at coordinate 4,911 of JAHISN010000008.1, forward strand.
CCTACTTGAAGCATGGCAGTTAAATCCCAGTTAGGAAACGAGAGCTCCTCGTTCAGTTATCCTAACTGGGTCGGTAGCCGAAAGGTTACCGGGTGGCTCGCAAGAGTTGCC
>JAHISN010000085.1 GCA_018818265.1 Patescibacteria group bacterium
ACGAGATTCTACAAATATTAAGTGTCTCCCCATTTGATAAGATTCCCTTAGCTAAGCTAATATCTGAGTTTGAATTACAGAGTTTAGAGGACCATCCCGAGAAACAGGCTTGTTTGTGGGATTCTTAACCGGACACTAGTGCGTTTAGCAGTAACAGAAGTTATCGGTACGAAGTGAGATAATTTCTGTTACTGCTTGTTGTACGACGTCTTCACAGCGTTTAGGTCGAGAGGCCTTTAGTAACCTTTGGATCTTCGAAGTCAGTATTGTCAATAACAATGTCTGCGACTTCTTTCGGTTTTGCTTCATCTAAGTAGAGCTTCTGGCCTGGGATGTATCGCTGATCATACTTTCTTCTGATTTCTTCTTCTGAACCAATGTGATTTTTTTCGGCGGATCTTTTAACCGCACGAGGAACAGTTACGGTGAAGTCAACATCTACGAATATTTTTAGATCCCAGTATTTAACAATTTCAGGTCTGAGCATAAACACACCTTCCATTATGAGTATAGCACCGGAAGTTGCATTCAAAGCTGGTGCATCAACTTCAGTATTTGTCCGATAGTCAAAAATTGCTGTCTTGTATCCAGCTCCTCCAGATTTAAGCGGATCTAGCAGGTTTTTGACGAGCGCTGGGTAATTGAATGAATCATTGTAGTAACCTTCAGGAGAATCAGGACCTTTCAAATACCTTCTCTTTTCAGAGTTATGAAAACCATCGATCGAAGCTCGAATTATTTCACGGTCTTGAATCTTGAGAAGATACTCTGCAAGTTCTTCAGCAAGAGTGGTTTTTCCTGAGGCATCAACCCCGTCAATAACTACAAGAACTGGTTTCTCTTGCTTTATTTGAAGAATTTGCTCAGAGAGAAAAATGATAAGATCTTTTCTAGACATTTGTTAGTCCCTCCAGTTATGGATAATTATATGTGAAGATGTCATACAACGTTTCTGAGTATGCGACGTTTGCCAGTGGTAAAATACGCTGAAAGCGTGCCACTGGCAAACGTGGGTGAATGACTGAGCGAAGCGAAGGAATGAACCGCATAGTCTTTGTTAGGCGCTGTTCAAAATATAGTCATTTATGACTCGGCAATTTTTCTGATTTCTGTATCGTTGGGAATTGCGAGGGCGCAGTGATCGACTGTTGAGTTGTTTGGGGGATAAAATGCTTCACCTTTATAGCCTAATGCGATTGGGCGACCAAAACCTGATTTCATCTCACCTGGCCTCCAACCGGAGTGCAAGCCAGGGTTGTAAAATCCAGCTAGATTGATAATCTGTAGCCCCCAAACATAGTCTTCCATAAGTTGTCTGTCACCGACTGCTCTTGAGAAAATTGGATGATTGAGGAAATCTGTGCCCGAGAAATTCCCGCCCCGAGCAGCTAGATAGTCTGTAAAAGGTAAATGAGAAGCTTGTGGGGTGTCGTGTCTAATAATTGAGAGTGCTTGATTATCATATTGAATGCCACCGTCTGACAATTGTCCTTCCATAGCCGCACTTGTTGCCTCTGATGAATTAAATGGTGATCCACTATAGAAAAACACCGTATCTTCACCTTGTTCACCATTTCCTCGAACCATATGAGTTGAAGTTGTTAATCTTACTTTCCAAATATCGTTAAGAGCCTCAGCAATTCGCATACGAACCTGTCCAATTTCTTGTTCTACTTCTTCACCTTTAATCAGTTTTTCTATAGCGGTTTTCAATTCGACTATCTCTTTAAGTAAAGAATCAACACCCCACAGGCGGAGCCTTATAACTTCATTAATATTTGGTATGCGCTCGGTTTCAGGATCAACTTGTTCGTATAGGCCACCTGGATTTTCTGAGTAGATAAACCGCCCTTGAACCCGTTGACCATCTGGACTCGAAATATCTAGCTGCGAGGGACGCAAAGTTGTAAAATGGCTATCTAGTGCCTGTATTTGTTCTGTTTTATTCATAGATTTGCTAAATTAGCATGGAGCGTTATTTTACACATTATAGCCACTTTGTCCAGATTGAAATCAGAAAAATTGTTGCCCCTTAAGGGTATTTTGAATGGCGCCTAACGTATCGGCATCATCCGAAGTTGCGTAGCAATTTGGGTGTAGCGAAGCGGAACCGGATATGCCGTGTTATCGGATGTAAATTCTAGCCGTCGTGGTTATTCGCTTAACTTTCTTAGTCGCTTAATAACTGCGTCTTGATAAAGCCGAAAAGCTTTTCGGCTTTCCTTTGGATAAATACAAGGCGTTCCAAGCACTTCACCACATTTTTTACATTTTAACATGCGAGCGTCTTTTATGCTTAAATCCTGTAAGT
>JAHISN010000086.1 GCA_018818265.1 Patescibacteria group bacterium
CCAATATTAGCATAGTGAGCTGGTAATTTGGTAATTTTACCTGCCTCTGGCAGGTGGGTAATTAGGTAACTGGGTAACTGAACCAGCAAGCGATTGAGGCGCCATAGGGGCGACCCTTATTTCAATGCCTATTTCTTAAAATAAATTTTCTCCGTAACATAGGGTTTAACCCTCGTAGAGGGTTAAACCCTCTATCAAAACATTGTAATTTGACAAGTCGTGGCCGCTATGAGACAATGCTGGCAATCTAGAAAATAACGGAGGGGGAAATGGATTACCTGGTTGTAGCAGTAATTGCGTTGTTAATCGGATTCGGAATTGGTCGGGCAACCAATGCGAAGGTGCGAAATGCCATAAAAATGCTCGACCATTTGTGCAAAGTCGAATATGTGACTACACACGTCATCGTTAACTGCAATACTTGCCTAAATGCAATAAAAAGGCACATGCGGCTCTCAGGCAAATGAGCCACAAGTCTCTTTAGCTCCTCTGTAACAACCCTCAAAAAGAGAAAACGGGACATAAACAAAAAAAGAGGAAGGGAACAGTGAAAAAGAAAAAGGAAAAGAAAAGGTCACGACTGGTAGCGATAAGAAAACGTCATCTTGTCTGGAGTTACCCTCCCAAAACCATCTTTGAGTGGCTCTATATTCACCTTTGGTGGTGCGGGATTCGCTCCATCACCGGAGGATGGGACGGTCACCGGTGGACTTGGAAAAGATGTGGCATATGCAGAGAGTTCGATGACTGCGGGCCAAATGGAAGTCGCCGCGGCTATCACGATGGAGTATGCTACTACTGCTCCAAGTAGCGACGCTCGCTCGCCTCTCTACTCTAACAGCCGCCGGGCTCAACTCGGCGGCTAATTTTAACTATTCCTCAAGCCCCGACCGCGTCATAATATCCTGCTCCACCCAGGCTCTGTCTTTGCCATACCGCATACGAGAAAGCTCCTTTATCATATTTCCCAACTCTTTATTTCTCTCTACCGCGCACATTGCCTTCCAGTCCGTGGTCATGGAAAATGGCTTAGTCGGCTGACCGCCTTGTAAAAGTTTTAGATAAGCTCGCCCCACTGGCAAGTTCAATAAATCATTTTTCGTAAACACTGGCTCAAAGTGTGTTTCTAAATAAGTCGCGTCATCCACACCAATCCTAAAAGAAGCCGTTGTTCCCACATTGCCAATAACCGCATCTTTAATCTTTTCGTCTATCTGACTCATGTACTGATTAGCCACTTGCAAATTTAACCTGAATTTACGCGCCTCGGCTAGAATCTCAGCAAAGTCGTCGGTAGCAAAATTTTGGAACTCGTCCACATAAAGATAAAAATCCTTACGTTCTTCCTGCGGGATATCTGTCCGGGACATCGCCGCAATAAGAATTTGAGGAACAATCATTAGCCCCAAAAACTGACTGTTTTCCTCCCCTATTAGTCCCTTGGCTAAATTAACCAGAAGAATTTTCTGCGAGTCCATAATCTCACGAAAATTGAACGCGCTCTTTGACTGACCCACAATGTTGCGCATTAATTTTTCCGTCACAAATCGGTCAAACTTGGAAATAAAATATCCCAGCTTTTCCGATTTGTGAAAGTCCGATGTTTGAGCCATCTCTTTAGTCCAGAACTGTTTAACCATAGGATCTTTAATCAACGGAACTTTAGATTTGGCAAAGTCTGGGTCTATCAAGAGACGTAAAACTTCCACCAAGGAATTACCCGGCTCGGACATCGCCGTAAGCATAACATTACGAATCGCCCGCTCCAGGATAGGCCCCATAATACCAGTGCGGTTAGGGTCATACAGTTTATACAGCAAAGCAATAAACGAGTTGACAACCTTATGTGCAGAATCCTCTCCCTCCACATCCATAACATTTAGTCCCATTGGCCGGTCAGTGTCCGCCGGATTGAAATAAACCACATCCTCGGCCCGTTCTTTAGGCACCATATTCAACAAATCTTCCACGTCCTCGCCGTGGGGATCAATAAAAGCCAACCCATGTCCATTCATAATGTCTTGCTGAGCTAAAAACTTTAAATATTGGGTTTTACCCGTACCCGTTTGCCCAATAATATACATGTGCCGCCGCCGATCATCTTTTCCCATAAAGACTTTTCTCTCCCGCCCTCTAAAAACACTTTTGCCCAAATACAAGCCTGTCTCTGGTAACCCCTGTGGGGCCTCAGAAGTTCGAGATAAAAGCCAATTAATATGCGGTGTCTTAACATTCTGATTTGGAAAATGCATAATCGTCGCCAGCTCCTCTGCATTAAGAACTGAAGGTTTGCCGAAACGAGGAGGATAGCGGTAGATGAAAGCATTCATAAAGGCTTTTTTAAACCAAATCTTTTTACGAGAAAGGCGAGCCAGATGTGGTTGACCAAACTGGCTGAAACTGTTGGCTAACTCTGAAAGGCACTGCTGGGCCCGCATAGCATCTCTACTCACACAAACTAACCGTATCACCGTATTAAACCCCACCTTAGAACATTTATTAGACACTGCCTCTAGGATCTTTGAATCTACCCTGGGTTTGTACTCCCCTTCTTTGGCCGGCATATTAGCCTTATTCACAAAACTCTGCCCCTTGCCTCGCCATCTATCCCCAGCCGGAGTAACTAAAACCTGAACCACCGCCGCCTCGCCCTGAGCTAACTTACTCAAACCTGTCGTAAGCTGATTCAAAGGATCCATCGCCAAATCCTCATAGCTTCGCAGAGGATAGTATGGCGGGCCAGATAACTTAAGCTCAGCAAAAGCTACTTTGCCTTCTTTGGGAAAAATATTGTACTCCTCAATCTCGGTGATTTCTGCTTCCGAATACGCCGCGTGCAATTGCTCCTCCACATAGCTCGCATAATCTCGGGGGACAGCAATTATAAAGCGAATACTTTCGTGTTCCCCTAAAATTTCAAACGCCATTCCAGGTTCGGAAGACATCAATCCGCCGCCGCGAGACAAAGCATGTAAATTAGAAAAAAGTTGTTCGGCAACATTAATCTCAATCTCATTCTCCTTAGGCATTTTAATCTCTAGAAATTTATACTTTAACGAAATCTTTTCTCGTCCATGAAACTTTAACCAATAGATAAAATAGGCGATAACACCGACGAATACAGCAAAGGCGAGTAGAACAAGGATAACCATAAAAATAATATTATTAGACATAGAAAGCGGGCAACTGGATAATTGGGTAACTAGGTAACTTTCTGAAAAAAATCATACCTTCAACGCCAATTTCTTCCTCTGCCTCTTCCACCACGCCCACAACCAAAACACTGCCTTTTTAATTCCTGCCTTACGAGCCTTCTCTTCTTCTGCTTCATCAACGAAAGGACTATCATCATCTGTCTGCTGTGTAATATCTGCGACTGTCGCCGCAGAAGGTATCGCCGCTACTGGAACTTTTGCTATCATGTGATTTTCTTCGTTTTCTTCCCGCGGCGTTTCTGCCGAAAACTCCAATCCCTGCTTCTCGCCATCTTCCTCCCCAATCTCGGACTCTTGAACTTCTACCAGTCCCTGAATACGTCGACGGGATTCCTCTACAGACCAATGCTGTACAGACGACTGCGGCTTTTCTGATTTTTCAATCGTGGACCCCTCCATACGAAGAATATTAACACTCGAACAAACCTCTGTCCATGAACAGAAACCCGCCACACAATTTAGCGCTTTGGTCACTAAACTGCCGAGCAAGCCACCAAACCAAGCCCACTGATTGGCGGACAGAAGAGCGTGACCAAAATTAAAACTAGTACTGTATTCTGTCTCGTTGATATGGTAGAATTCCGTCCTATATGCTAAGATTCGCTAGTCAAGTTAAAATATTCCTGCAACAAGTTAGAGGAGAGCTTAAGCGCGTTAAATGGCCCACGCGCAAAGAAATCCAAAGGCTAACCGTTGTTGTTATTGCAGTCATTATTATTCTAGGCGCTTACATCAGTCTTCTGGATGTAGCATTGACAAAATTGATAGAAATAGGAATCAGATAAGTCAAAAATGAAAAACCAAACTGACAAGCCACAACCAAGCAAAAAAAACGAGAATCCCTTAGAAAGCGGCTTTAACTGGTATGTGGTTCACACCTACAGTGGGCACGAAGATAAAGTCAAGCACAATTTAGAAAAACATCTGCGATCTTTTGGCATGGGAAACATGGTCAAGGAGATTCTTGTTCCCACACAAGATAAAATTGAATTCCGCGGCGGAGAGAAAAAACAAATCAAGGAACGCCTTTATCCCGGATATGTACTCATTTTAATGAAAATCACCGATACGACATGGTCTATAATCAAGCGGACTCCCGGCGTAACCGGACTTGTGGGCCGAGGTAATAAACCTACGCCCTTGTCACCATCGGAAATCCAGAACATTAAGAAAACTACCCAAAGCAAGGCGCTTATTTACAAAACTAAGTTTAGTGAAGGGGAAGCAGTTAAAGTTACTGGCGGCGCATTTACCGACTTCGTTGGCACTGTAAAGGAAATTAATGAGGAACAAGGAAAAATGTCGGTCCTAGTATCCATCTTCGGGCGCGAAACACCGGTAGAAATTGATTTGAGTCAAGCGAGTAAGATGTAGCCTATGGCAAAAAAGATCAAAACCACCATAAAACTTAACCTTCCTGCTGGCGAAGCAACTCCGGCCCCTCCCGTTGGTCCTGCTTTAGGACAACATGGCGTGCCCATTATGGACTTTTGTCGTGCCTACAATGAAAGAACCAAAGATCAAAAAGGCACTATTCTCCCGGCCGTAGTGACTGTTTATGTCAACAACTCATTTGATTTTGTCATTAAAACCCCACCGGTATCCTCGCTACTAAAGAAGGCGGCTGGCATCGAAAAGGGCTCCGGCGAGCCTCACAAAAACAAGGTCGGGCATGTAACCAAAGCGCAAATCCGCGAGGTCGCCGAACAAAAAATGCAGGACTTGAATGCGAAATCCATTGAAGCGGCAGACAGAATTGTTATGGGAACAGCAAGAAGTATGGGGATTGAAATCGGAGAATAGAATTTGACAACATTTCATTTGTAGTATAGAATCGCTTTGAAATCTACCGAAGACCGCAGGTCCCCCACTTCGCTAAAGCTATGTGGGGTCAAATAGCCTGCGCAGGGAAAAACCAGCTGGCAGATACACACTTGTCCGCCCCTGCCTCGCCGGCAGGCAGGTCTGGCGGAGTAGACAGCTTAATTATTTTCATACTGAAATCGCTACGCTACTACTCCCCTACCCTCTTCGGTTTTCGATATTCACAAAGCAATTGATCACGTCCGCCAGTGGCGGATTAATTCGAGCACCAGAGAAATCGTCGTTGCACTCGATTTCTCTGGCTCTCATTGAATGCCAACAGAACGCAAGAAACAAATCGTGAATAATCTTGTCGAGAGACTCCAACCCGCAAGCGCGGTAGTGTTCTCTGACTTTACCGGGCTTTCCGCCCGAAAGATGGAGGAATTGCGCAATAAGCTCGAAGCCCAAGACGGTCATTTTGAGGTAACTAAGAACACGCTTATAAACATTGCCTGCCAAAAGACCATCTATGGTGAGCTAACGCAGGAAGTAGCCATCGGTCCTACGAGCACACTCTTTTGCTCTGGAGACCCCATCCCTCCCATTAAAACTCTCTACGAATACACCCAAAATAATGGAAACCTTAAAATTAAAGGTGGCTTCCTAGAAAAACGCGCTCTAAGCCGAGAAGAAGTTATCTCTCTAGCCCAATTGCCCACTAAAGAAATCCTGCTCACACAAATTGTCTATGCTATTCAGTCACCCTTAATAAATCTGGCAGGAGTAATGCAAGCGGGTGTGAGGGATTTGATAAACGTTCTAAGGCAAGCTAGTGATAAGGATCAGATAACACCCAGTACGACTAATTGAGTTTCATATAGAAAGTAGGTGATCATTCATGACAAAAGAAAAAAACGAGGCTGACACTAACCTTTCCAAGGAACTACAAGGTATTGTTGATAGTGTCTCTAACCTCAACGTTTTACAGATTTCTCAGCTGGTTAAAGCCATGGAAGACAAATTCGGTGTTACCGCATCTGCTCCCGTAGTTATGGCCACTGCCGTAACCGGCGCTAATGGACAGGAAGCCACCGCCGCCGAGGAAAAAGCCTCCTACAAAGTTGTTCTTAAGTCCGATGGTGGCAAAAAAATTCCAGTAATCAAAGCATTGCGTGAAATAAAGACCAATTTGGGTCTTAAGGAAGCTAAGGAACTCGTTGATGAGGCGCCGTCAGTCGTCGAGGAAGACGCTGATAAGGAGCTTGCTGAGAAGATTAAGAAAAAACTTGAAGAAGCCGGCGCAGAAATATCGTTAGAGTAGAAATATTGGACAAATCATCTGTCGGGGCAGGTCCCCTTCCTAAAAACAGGCAATGTGGTGAATAAGCACAACCTGTCCCACGGTGATTGTCCCGCCCCTTGACACCATATGCCCCCTTCTGATATATTATGTCTGCTATGTTAAGCGATATTCTTTCCGAATACCCACCTCTCCTCACTGTAAAACAGGTCGCTAAAATTTTTCAGGTGACTCCTTTAACTATAAAAAGATGGGGCAAAAAGGGTATTTTACCTCCTATTCGTATCAATTCCCGTGGCGACAGGCGTTACACAAAAGAACAGGTTTTATGGCTAATCGGGCAAAGAACAGGAGATAAAATTATCCCCTCGGTCAACAAGAAACTCTATGAAGCGAAGGAAGATAGTTTGGCAACTAATAATATAATTACTCAAGGAGTTGCAGAAAAAACAACTACTCCTCAACATACATTCTGAACATTTAATTAACACCCGTTTCATTTCTATACTCTCTTAAGGTTTAGGATCTGTTCGGGTTGTATGCCCTGGTTTAGCAAATGCTGTAACGTGCGGACAAATTGGTACGCTCTCCTTCTGAACGCTACAGGAAGATCTCGATACATCGTGCCTTTTTCCGGGTCAATCAAGTCCTGAATTTCTGAATATTCCACATCAGCCTTCAAAGCATCCTTACTTTCCCGACTTCTATCTCCGCGCCTGGCGGCTTCGGCTTTGCTGCGCATTTTATCCAGATAGTCTTTAATGTGAAGATCGGTATCGAATGTTATTGCGGTGCCATGTTCTACCATAAGTTCAACAAACTCAGGATCAAGCGCCGCAATATTTTCCTGCATTGTCTTAGCATCTTGAAGCCTTGCCAAAGATTTTCTCTTACCTCCATCATATATGCTCTGCGGGTCACTTTGGATGTCTAAATTAATCTCAAACGCAATATCGTTAGCTACGGCGGCTTCCACTATTCTTTCCTTCTGCTCTCGGCTCATACTTCGAAATCCTCGCATACCTGAAGTCTCGTGTGTTTCCATTGTCTTTGAGTCCTTTAGACCCTTTCGAAACCAAAATGGATGGCCCAGAACAACTGGTTTATCCTTAAGCGACAGTGGCGCTTCGGTTCTAAATTGCACAAATAATTTTTCATGAGCCTGACACAATAGCTCGGAATCGTCTACTATATCCCGCTCAACCAAAAGACTATGCGGATGAACAGAAACAACCAAATAATCCAGCCTCAATCCCGACTCGTCTATCTGCTCAAGCGAAGGCTCAAAGCCTATTAATATATCTCCCCCTTGACGTTTTATAGAAACATCAAGCTCAAGTCCCTTTAACAGCCCGGCTTCTTCTATTTGATGTCCGGATTCCACCAAGTCCTCCACTGTTTGGATTTCTAGCCGATACCCCTGCTCAACAAGCATATCCCATATTGCGGCAGGAAGTATGTCTTTAGCCTTTCCAAAATTACCTCCAAAATCCCATGTCGGAGAATCGGCAGTCCATCTAGCAAATGCCTCCGGCTGACCCGCATACACCGCACGAAACGCCGCTTCAACCTGTGCCTTTATCCCCTCTCCTTGATCGGGACTAACTCCCATCGTCTCCCATTCGGCATCATCTACTTGTCCACGAGCAATACGATCGGCCAGCTGAGATGCTTGATGCATATATCCAGTCCATTCTTTTGGGAAAGGGCGCGTAGAATGTTCTAGCGTACCATGTCGCCCTCCAACTTTTGCATGAAACCCAGCCGTTTGGATAACTGCCTCCCGATGAGATTGCTCCGCCGCATCCGTCACTCTTTCCCGCGGGTGATTGTGCAACGATTGGTAACTGGAAAGTGCCGGAAATTCCGCATGCGTCCCTTGCACAAGATCAAAAACTTCACTTGGTTCCCATCGTCTCCTTTCCGACTCAACACCAGTAGCACCAGAACCATCCGTTTCAATTAGATCTCGTTGTAAATGAACATCGGACTTAGATATCATAGTAATTGTATTCTGACAATAAAGCTTACTACCAAGAAAAGTGTGCGCTGATCTTACCCAATCACTTCCTCATACGCTTTCACATACTCTTTAGCCGAACGGTCCCATGAAAAATCTTTTTTCATCGCCGCCGCCATCATTTTCTGCCATTTTGATGAATTTTGAAACACTTGGTAAGCAAATTTAACAGCACTGATAAACACTTCCGGCGTGTAAGTGCTAAACACAAAACCATCTCTTTCGTGTTCCACAGAATCTTTAAGTCCGCCCACAGCATGGACTAGCGGCAAAGCGCCATAACGCATCCCAATCATCTGCGGCAGACCGCAAGGCTCAAAACGCGAGGGCATCAGTATCACATCGCAACTGCTAAACATACGCCGCGCTAACTCCGAGTCAAACTCAATATTGACCGAAACCCGCTCTTTATTCTCACCGGCACGCTGTAAACGCTCCTCCCATTCTTTTTCGCCCGTCCCAAGAATAACCAATTGAACATTGGTTTCTCCGGCCGCCGGCGGGAAAGTCTGAATTAAACTTTCTAGTAAATCCAAGCCCTTTTGCTTCCCATCCAATCGACTAACAAACCCCAGTAGAAAAGCTTTTTCATCAATCGGCAGACCTAGCCTTTTTTGCAATTCCTTTTTATTCTCACTCCGCACCCGCAAAACAGATTGTATATTATCAACCTCTCCATTACTTTCAAACTGATAATTCTGATATAGGCGTTCATCCTTAGCCGGATTCCAGTTCTGATAATCAATACCATTAAGAATCCCCTTAAGCCGCCCTTCTCGAGCCTTGAGTATCTCCTGCAAACCTTCCCCAAACTCTGGCGTGAGAATCTCTTTGGCATAGGTTGGACTTACTGTAGTGAGCATGTCCGAACCTAAAATGCCTTGAAGTAGCAAATCTACATTATTGTCCTGCAAGTCCCATTTAACCAGCGGGGACTCCTTAAGAGCGTCATTTAGGGCATCGGCTAAGCCAGGCTCTGAAATTCCTTGATAAGAGAGATTATGAACTGTAAAAACCACTTTAATCCGCGCGAAACTTGGGTCTAGCCCATAAGACGTCTTAATAAGCTGGGGAATAATTCCCGTGTGCCAGTCATGACAATGAATAAGATCCGGTACCCAGGACTCACCCTTTTTGGTAACCAGCGACCAATGGGCAAGATGGGAAACCAACGCCACCACCGCCTGAGAGAAAAAAGCATAAGTTCGAATTTCTTCCTGTGTCCCCGCAAAAGCGATATCCCCTCCTTTTACTAAGAAATCTTTATTCTCTAAGAGAAAAATTTTAAAGTCGGGATAGTCTGGATGATAACTTAAATGAGCTTTAACTGGGTGATACTTACCTTCAAATTCCACTTCAAACTCCATCACTGGCAAGAAACTAAACTTCATCCGATCAATAACCTCGTAAAAAGGAATAACCACTCGGGCATCCACGCCCTGTTCTCTTAAAGCCTGAGGTAACGAGCCAATCACATCCCCAAGTCCGCCGACTTTAACAAACGGAGCACATTCGGAAGCTGCGAAAAGCACTTTAAGCTGTTGACGATCTTTCTTAGGCATAAGATAAAATTCTAGACTGATTAAAAGCTCAAACCTCAAAACGCAAAACGAAAAGCCACAATGCAAATCTCAAAGCTTTGAGGTTTACGTTGTAGTTTTGAATTTTGAAATTTGAACTTTACACTTAAAGTTTAAATTTAGGAAATGGCAAGAAAAATTTCAAACACCGCCCTCTAACTCCTTACCTAAACATTAACTCCCCAAGATGATTCGTGTCATTAAATACTACCAGCTGATAATTGTCATCTTTAAGCCATTCCAGAACAGTTAGGCCTGTGTTAGCTACAATTAATCTATTCAGTGCATCAATATCAGTTATCCCAATCGTAATTGCCAACAATGCCTGGATAATATTGCCATGGGCGGAGATTAGAATAGTCTTGCCATCGTGTTGTACACTAACATCTTTTATAAACTCAATCAGCTTTAACTGAGTACGATTAAAATCCCCCAATGTGTTTCTTCTCTGATACCCTTCCCCGCTGGCAATCTCGTAAAACATACGGTAGCTGCCTACTTCTCTCAACCTTTCATCTATTTGCAGATCTAAATTAAGATATTTGTTGACTGTCTCAGCAGTTTGTCTAGCCCGCAACAAAGGGCTGGTAATAAAAACACTGGCATTAAAACTAGACAATCGCCGCCCCAAACACGCAGCCTGTTCCCTACCCCGCATAGTCAGAGGCCTCGTCTCATCAGGACCGATTGTTTCTGCTTCTCCATGTCGAAAGATTAAATATCTAACCATCAGGAATAAGGAACTTTATCTTCTCAATACGCTCATTATACCATCTGCCGACACAAGATAATGCGTCCGGATCCTCTCGTTTAATGATCGCCCCTAGGAAATCTCCCGCTAATTGCAGCAAACTCACAACAGTCCGTAGCTCCAATTGTCTTTTGCTCAAGAAATACTTTGCGCCATTTTTCCGCGCGCGACCAATAACAAAATTGACACAGTCGTTCCACCCAACACCATCAACGGAAACTGACATCCATTCTCCTAAAAACTTAGCCCAATCATCCTCAATAAGCCCCAAGCCCACCCAGTCGAAATCAACCAACACGGATAGTTCTCCTTTTTCATAAATAAAATTAGTTTTCCACAAATCACCATGAATCAGCTGGTAATGAGTTCCGAAATCACTTTCACTCAACTCCCGACACCCCTTCTCTAAAAACAATCTAATCCTTTCTAAAACTTTTCTTGAAATTCCCAATTTGACCAACTCACTCTGTTTTAAGCCACTAATTAAATTATCCATCCCAGCTAAAATGTCCTCCCACTTTTCCAAACTATCCTCTTTCTTTTCAAAAGAAACGTCAGGACAATCTTTTAGAGCAATGTGCAAGCGCAACACTTCGTAAGCTGCCTGCTGAAAACTCTTTGTTGTCACCTCCCCTTCCATTAGGTAATTTCCTGGCACAAAAGACAACATGATTCCCCTTTCCTTCTCTTTAGGACCCTGATAAGTAAGCATGTCTGCATCATTCTTCGTAGGAAAAACCTTGGGCACCTTAAGGTCAAATTTATCTAGAAACTGCAAGGTGTTAATCGAAGATAATAGTTGATCCTGAGAAAACTTAACTCCATAAGTCTTGAAAACAAATCGCCCCTTTTCGGCTTCTACTAGATATGCCCGCCCTCTTAATCCACCAAAAAGCCCGCTAATGTTTCTCAGTCTACCCAAGTCGTAGAGTTCAGCAATCTTTTGCCCATCTTGCAAAGAAATAGTTTCTGAGGGTAATTCTAAGACAAAACTCATTCCAAAATTATACCCTCCCCATACAATTCCTTTCCTAAGGAAACAATCCTTTTTTTCAACTCCGCAGCTTTCTGTCTCTCCTCAGGAAACGATGCCGGATTAATCTCAATAGACTCACGCAAGAGATTCGCACCCCTTTCCACCATCTGCGGATGCCAGCAGGGATCACCGCCAGCCCAAAAGAAATGATCCGAATGCATTGCTTTATCAAAAACTGCCCGCGCCGCCAAATGACCTTCCTGACTAGGCTCACACCGCGACATCACCGAAAGAGCCAGATAGAACAACTGCCACTGCAAAACATGAACCGGATTATCCGGATTATCCCAACGAGGGAAAATACGCTCCAAACGAGAGCCAATTTCCATCGCCCCCCATGTAGAAGACAGTACTTCTACTTCCTCACGATCACCATCGTACTCTTTAATTAATTCCGAAATCGTCAACCAATTTACCTCCGACAAACTCAAAATGCCTCGCAGTACCTCAATACCGCCTTTGTGATGATGGCCAAACGTCTCCCCGTCCATCGCCAGAATATAGTATTCTCCATCTTTCTGATCCTTAATGGCCATCATAAATTCCTTGGGAGTTTTCAAATTCCCAAAAGCCAAACCTAAACTCAAGTCCTTATCCCGAAAAACCACATCAAGATTAGTACCCGCTACGCGGTAAACTACATCCCGCCGACGAGTTTGACTCTCGGGGAAAGCAAAGTCTTCTACAATAATCCAGGAATGTCCCGCTTGTTCAACCGCACGAGCAACATGGGAACTATAAGCCATCTCCGGCGGGAAAAACCCCGCTGGGCGAAAACTCTCATCTATCAGACGCTCATTGGTCTCACGATTAAGCGCAATCTGGTGGCTAATCTCCTGCGGCGATAGCTTTGATAAAAGCGGATGATATTTCGCCGAGCCAGTCATTTCAACGCGTCCGGCATCTGCGAGCAGTTTAAACTCCCTCAACAAATCCTGGCACCCCAACTTGTCTAGCTGTTCAGTAAGGCTGGCACAAATGTTTAAAACGATCTTTGCTTTGGGAGCCTCCTTGAGCGCCCCCACTAGCGGCCAGTAGCTTTGTTCCACAATTTCCCGCGTAATTTCGGGAAATTGAGTAGGAGGTTGGTAGATGTGGAGTAATAAAGAGATGTTGTACATGAGACTCAAAAATACCAAATTCCAAGCACCAAATTCCAAACAAATTCTAAATCACAATGTCCAAAACTCAAAACAACAAATTGCACCATTCTTGCGGAATAAACCTACTAATTGTGAGTTTGGGTCATTGGGAATTTGAATTTTGATATTGTTTGTGATTTGGAATTTGTAATTTGTGATTTAAAAACATTGATGAATACCCAAAAGACTTCCAAAGCTTAATGTTTCAATAACTTGCTGTACAACCCTAGGTAATTCTCCGCCATTCTCTCCACACTAAATTTCTCTTCCACCCACTCACGACACTTGCTTCGGTTTATTGTACCAATTTTCTTAACTGCGGACACCATCAACTTTTCATTTTTCACAATAAAACCAATTTTACCATCAACAACTATTTCCGGCACCGACCCGCGGTTGAAAGCAATAACCGGCGTACCACAAGCCATCGCCTCAATCATTACCAGCCCGAACGGCTCTTCCCAAGATATCGGCATCAATAGAGCCAATGCACCACGATAAAGCTTCTCCACCTCTTTTGGCCCAATACTTCCGAGATATTCAATCTGTTCACTCAAATTCGGTTTAACTTTGGTTTCGTAAAATTCCTTATCCTCGTTATAAATAGAACCAGCAATTTTTAGCGGCAGACCAGTCTGCAAAGCTACCCGTACTGCAACATCTACACCCTTATCCGGCATCAACCGCCCCACAAAACACAAATATCCTGAGCACCCCGAGCACTCTGGACACTCTCCCCTACCCTGATTATACCGCCACTTCTCTAAATCTATCCCATTATGCACCACCCCCGCCCAAGGCGCATCAGTCCGCGTTCTTCGATGTGCTTCCGAAAGAGCCACATATTGAATATTCTTGAATTCATAAGACAAAGATAGTGATTCGTAAGCGGGATAATAGAGATTGTCGTGAATCGTCAGCAACGTCTTGACCCCACTTACCGCCGCCGCTGGAATCACCGAAAAGGGACGCAGATGCGCGTGAATAATATCTAATTTGTTCTTAAGTGCATACCTGAATATCTTGGCAACCATGATATGCTCGTAAAAATACGAATCAGAGTACTTAGAATGCACTGTAGAATCAGAATAAGGCTTCATGCCAAAGTTTATTAGTTTAGCCTTAGTTATTGAACCTTCCGGAGCAAACAAAGTTACATCTTCGCCTCTTTCCGCCAAAGCATCCGCCAGCGCGCCCGCGACACTCTGATTGGCATAAATAACCCCTTCAGGCAAAGGATAGGTAAAGTTGTTGGTACAAAAAATTCCAATTCGCATAATAAATTCCAATAACCAAGCACCAAATAACAAACAATGTCCAAATTCAAAATCCCAAATCCAAAATGTTTAGAATTTAGATATTGGAATTTTGTATTTGTTTGTAGTTTGGAATTTGTGATTTGGTATTTTATTCAGAGCCAATTATCACTTTTTAAACCTTCTTTGGAAGTCGCTAATTATCCTTTCATACACCTTCTCATACCCCTCCACCATTTTTCCCACTGAAAAGTTTTTTTCTACGTGGCGGCGGCACTCTAAACGACTGATCTTGTCAATATTTTTTGCCGCTTCCGCCATCTCATCAACACTATTACAAATAAAGCCTGTTTTACCATCCACGACAATTTCCGGCACTGACGCGCGGTTTAAGGCAATTACCGGAGTTCCGCAGGACATTGCTTCAATCATTACCAATCCAAACGGTTCTTTCCACTGAATAGGAACGAACACTGCTTTTGCCCCCCTAAGAAGCCTAATTTTTTCCTCATAACCTAGCGATCCTAGATATTCAATCCTTCCAGCCCTCAGAAAAGGTTTCATCTGCTCATTGAAAAACGCCTTGTTCAAAAATCTATTTCCGGCTATTTTAAGCTTTACGCCAGCGGCATCAGCCGCCTGTATCGCCAAGTGCGGCCCTTTATTTTCCGAAATGTATCCTAAAAAAACAAAATAATCTTCCGGCTTATCACTAAACGAGAAATCTTCCACCGGCACTCCATTGTGTACGACATAATGATGCCTACCAGACGGAAAATGGCTGCGCTGGCTTTCACTAACAAAAACTGTATAGCCGTTTTTAAGTTTGTTCTCCAATTGTTTAAAATAAGGCCAGTAGTTAACTGGGAATTTCTTTTTGTACTCTTCATAATCCCCCGCCGGACAGTGAACCGTCATCACCAAAGGGGCAGGCATTAAACACCAAGACATCCCGTAAAAATCGTGAGTATGAATAATATCAAACTCATCAGCGCGCAAAAAGGCAGCTTCGTGGCTCCATTTACTAAATATGCCCCGGGAAATATCTTTTGCTAGAACATCTCGAGAAGCTGCCTTTGGCCACACCGCAGTCAACTCCGCATCGGTCTGAGAATCACCAGTAGCGAAAAGAGTAACCTCATGTCCCTTATCCACTAAGCCGTCGGTTAGAAAATGGACAATGAATTCCAAGCCATTATTATGCAGAGGAGGAACACTTTCTATTAAAGAAGTTACTTGAGCAATTTTCATAAGCGATTGAGTTAACTAAACAACAAAGGGACTAATTCAACCATCACCATTCTAAAAGGATGATGTATTCTGATTTTTTCACATGACACCTGTAGAACCTATCGCAATTTACTCTGGCTGGGCCTGATCGTTTTAATCACTTTATTACCCAATAACTTAATCCCCTTTGATGAAGTGTTCTCTCGCAAACTCCGAAATTTCTTCCGGCTTGTGATCGGCAACACCCTTTAAAGAAGGAATCTTTCGTACCGTTTGTAAATCGTCCACCACATGCAGAACATCGTAAATGTCCGTGCCTTTTTTAAGTTTTATTAGCGCGTCTCGCCACTTAATAGCTTTTTCAAACTCCCGATTTCCCGCCGCCTTTTTCATTTCGTCCTCAAACTCCAAAATTATCAGATTATACCAATCCGGCGGCGTCCTCTCTTTCAACGGTGTTGATTTCCAGTCCCCAGCTTTCCGATACGCATCTCTTATCTTCCCAGTCCTCTGCCAATCAAAAGCATGCTCCAGAATCCTCCGATAGTATTCCCCTGCTTTCCGCCTCTGCTCCTCGGTAACACGCGGAAGTTCTTCAACAAGCTCTTTAAGACGAAAAGCTCCCGCCTCAATCATCTCTAAGCTCCACCAGGGCTTGGCACTCGCCCACCAGAACTGATCACTGCCCAGGGCTTTATCTAAAGCATGACGCGACCGACTCTCCCCCGAGGCTTTTTCTTTAACCAAGCCAACTACCCATCCGGCAAACTCCCACTGCAATTGATGAATGGGATTGCTTGGATCTTTCCACAACAAAAAAGGGTTTTGGGAAACAACGCCTTTCTCTTTATCCAGCCAGAAGTCCTGTTCTTCGTTCGACCAAGAGCTCTCTCGAACACTCACTTTCTCCGACTCTCCAAAGCGCTCTATAATTTCCGAAACCTTTATAGACCTAAAACTTTCCAATTTAAGAATCTCTTCTAGGAAATCGTCCATCCCTGGCCGGTGATGACCAAAGGTTTCCGCGTCCATAACCGCCAAAATGTAGATATCTTGATTAACTAAATCCTCCAAGTCCACCTTCAAAAGTGACTCCGCCGTGCGAGAAATCCCTGCCAATATTAAAACACTAGCTCGTTTATGACGAAAGAATATCTTTAATCCGGGAACTTCTTCCAGATAAAAAGTCTTGTTTGGCCAAGCTGGCTGAGAACCGTAGGCTAACTCCGGCGCCACAAGCCATTCGTACCCGCGGTCACGAACAATTTTTGCCGTCTGATAATCAAAAGCCAGCTCGGGAGAGAAAAAGCCTTTCGGCTGATACAACCCCCCAAACTGCCCTCTTAAGAAAACATCATTCAGTTCAATCTGCCTGATAGCCTCTTCCTTAGACAATAAAGGCAAAAAGGCATGGTAAGCAGCGCTTCCCGTTAGCTCCACCTGCCCTCTCTCCAACAACTCTTTTAACGCGTCCAACACATCTCGATACCCTTTTTGATCCAGCAATTCCACTAAAGCGCCACTAATATTAAACGTGGCTCGCGCCCGAGGATTATCTTTAAAAATCTTCATCAGCGGGCGGTAGGATTCGTTAACTACGCGCTCCAAAATATCCTCCTGCTGGAAATAGGGCTGATAAAAATGGAGAAAGAATGAAAAAAGCATGATTAATAGAGAGTTAATTGGTTAATTGGTTAATTAGGTAATTAGGCAATCACTGAAGTTTAGCGGTTTTTCGGACTTCAAAATAATTTCCTATCTGATCAAAAAAGACAAGAAGCGAAATTAGAAATTTCTCTATTTTTTCACTTATGCATAAATGTCATCCGAACTCGAAAAAGGTCAAAGCTTATACTTTCTCTCCCTCCCTCTCCTCCCCCACCCTCTCCTCCTCTACTAACTGCTTATTGCGTAGGTGAATTGCTTTGCGATAAACCTCAACATACTCTTTGGCTCGAACGGCCCAGGAATTATCTTGAGTCATTGCTCTTTCCTGAATTCCCCGCCAAACTTCTTTCTGTCGATATATCTCCAGGGCCCGGATAATCTGAGCAAACAGAGACCAAGCGTTGAAATCCTGGAAAACAAATCCTGTTCCCGTATTCTCCGCCGGATCAAACTGTTCCACTGTATCCGCCAGTCCCCCGGTGGCCCTTACAATTGGCACCGCCCCGTAGCGCATCCCCTCCATAGGCACTATCCCGCAGGGCTCAAACCGCGAGGGATAAAGCATCATATCAGAACCAGAGAAAAAAAGACGCGGCAGAGAAGGATCATACATGAGATGCGCCCCGACTTTCTGCGGAAATTCGTTCTGTAATTTACGGAACATTGCCGTCAATCCCCCATCACCACCCCCCAAAATCACAAACTGAATATTGAAATCTTTTAATAGCGGCTCTAACACTTCAGCTAGCAAGTCCAATCCCTTTTGTTCATCAATCCGGCCCACATAACCCAAAACAGGAATATCCTTATCTACCGGCAAATCAAATTCTTCCTGCAAGGCAACCTTATTTTCTAATCGTTTATCTAATGTCCTGATACCATAATTCGTCTTTAAAAGCTTATCCGTAACCGGATTAAGTTCGTCATAGTCAATACCATTTAGAATCCCATTTAATTTGCTACGAACCTCCAAAAGTAATTTTTCTAAACACTCGCCATATTCCGGACGTAAGATCTCTTTAGAATAGGTCTTAGAAACCGTCGCGATAACATCCGCATAAATAATTGCTCGGCGTAAAAAATTCTGCCATAATAACCGTTCCGAGAAGAGATCTGCAATCGGACTGCGACCATCATCCATCTTCAACTCCGGCACATTACGATGATCAAAGTTTCCCTGATATTGTAGGTTGTGAATAGAAAAGACGGAGCCCACCCCAAAAAGCTTCGGGGACTTATCATAGGCCGTCCTCAACCAATTAGGTATCTGTCCTGTATGCCAGTCGTTAGAGTGAATCACATCAGGAATCCACTCTGAATGCTTACTCAAAAATTCCAGACAGCCGCGGGAAAGAAGTGCCCAACGGGTAGGATCATCAGAATAACCATAAACATTTGCTCGCAACTCAAAATACTCGCGATTTTCCAAAAAATAAACCGCTAGCCCCGAAGGTGACTGGTGCAATTTGACATTGCAAATTAACTCGGGGCGTTCTTCATTATCCGTAGGCACTTTGAGGCCCTTACAAACCATCTCGGAAGGATAATTATCCTCATCAATCACTCCGAACTTTGCCATAAACACCCGAACATCATGTCCCTGCCTAAGCAACGCCCGGGCCAAATCACCTACCGCATGAGAAAGCCCGCCCCTTTCCGCATAAGGCGTTATTTCTGCCGCAATCAATAAAATTTTCAACTTCTCCTCAGTTTTCCTAGAGGGCGAAGTAAAAAGAAAATCTTCGAATTGGTTAATGAGGGAAACGTTTTTGGGCATAAAATTAACTACTGAGTTATCAAGCGATTGAGCGATTGAGCGATTGAGTAATTGACAGTCAACGCATGGGTTAATTACCGCGAACCCGAACTTGCCGAGGGGGAGCAAATCACCAATTACCCGATTACCATTTGATTATACCATGCTACAATACAAATATGGGCAAAGGTACAAAAACACGCGCTCAAGTTAATATCCTCGGGGTACAGATTGATGCAGTAACCATGAAAGAAGCCATCAATTGCATAGAAAACATGCTTACTGACGGGAAAAAACACCAAATCGTTACCCCCAATCCCGAACACATAATACTCGCTCAAAAAGATAAAGAATTTAAAGAAATTCTCAATCAGGCCGATTTGGCCACGCCGGATGGAGCTGGTATCATCTGGGCATCTAAAATCTTACATAGGGTTGAACCCTTTTTCAAACCGGTTTTAAAAGAACGCGTCACCGGAACAGATCTTATGGTCGAACTTTGCCGGAAAGGAGCACAAAAAAACTGGTCTGTTTACTTTCTCGGCGGCGAAGAACACATTCCCAGCCAAACTGCCATAAATATGAAAAGCAAATATTCCAAACTCAGCATTACGGGTGCCAGCAATCAGGACCCGCATTTGACAACTGGCAAATATAGAATCCCCCCCACTGACATACTTTTCGTTGCCTATGGCGCTCCTACGCAGGAAAAATGGATTAGTGAACATCTCGGACAATTGCCAATTAAAATAGCCATAGGCATAGGCGGGGCTTTTGATTTTGTTGTTGGTAAGCAAAAACGCGCCCCTAAATTATTCCAAAACCTCGGCATAGAATGGCTCTGGAGACTTATCACCCAACCCTGGCGCTGGCGCCGCCAAATAGCCTTAATAAATTTCGTAAGGTTGGTATTAAAGGAAAAGAAGCAAAAAAAATGATCCGGCTGGTCGTACTCGATTCACAGAGTCTTGATTGGGAGATCTTGCTTGTATCGGCTAAACTTTGACGAACGTGGCTTTTTCTGGCGCGAGGGTAAAGCATGCCATGGCGATCACACCACTACGCAATGCCAACGCTATACAGCATTGCGTAGTGCATAGCTTTGTGTCGGTATGCACGCCATGGCGGCATGCCGTGGACGTGGCATACCGTGGTGCCGCCGCTACAGCTACGAGCATTCGCTAACTGGTGGTTAATCAAGATTTAATGGACGGGGCGCTAGTCGTCATACATAACAGTTTCTAGGCCACCGCCCTCTCCAAAACACCCAGCGTTTCTTCCGCCGCGCGGCGCCAGGTAAACTGCGCCGCCCATTTTTCCCCCTGCTCAATTCGGTGCTGACGCTCATCATTATCCCAAGAAAGAACTCTCCTAATTCCGCGGACAATATCATTAACATCATACGGATCCACATACTCGGCCACTTGCCCACCCACCTCTGGCAAAGAAGAAGCATTACTAGCAACCACTGGCGTGCCCGCCGCCATTGACTCTAAAACGGGCAGGCCAAACCCCTCATGCAAGCTTGGCAAACAGGTAGCCCTTGCGCCAGCATATAAAGCAGGTAAGTCATCAGCGGGAACATAGTTTAAAAATTTAACCTTATCTCCTGCCTCGCCGGCAGGCGGGTCAACCCCGAACTTCCTGGGCGCAACTAAAATCTCACCATAGTTCCAACCAAGTTTACCTGCTATTACTAATTGCAACGAATGAATATCGAACTTGCTACAAATAGATTTGTAGTCATTTGTAGCCGCCGATTCGTAGTTATTCGCGATCATAGAGAATGCCTCAATCAATCGGGTCAAATTCTTCCTCGGTTGGACAGTCCCTACAAACAAAATATACTCTCCCTCAATCCCATACCTATTCTTAACCATACTAATTTCCTCAACTTTTTCGGCCAAAGGCAAGTCTGACTTGCCCAAAGGCCGATCAGCCTTTGGCTGAAACTTCTCATCCACGCCCTCATATACCACGCTCACTTTTCCCTCCGGCACTCCAAGCTTTTGAATGATATCTCTCTTCGTCGCCTCCGACACAGCAATAATATGTGTTGCTAATCTAGCCCGCAAACGCTCCATTATCCAACCTAAATATAGTTTGTCTTTCCAGTTCTTGTAATTCGGCAAATATTCTAGTCCTAAATCGTGCACAGTGACTACCACTGGCACACGTGGATTCTTTAGAAACGGCACCACGTGGGCAGGAATAAACAAAACATCCGGTGAGTTTTTCCAAGTCTCCAGCGCCAACCCTCCCTGGGTCCATAATCTCTGCCAGTCAATAGGAACCCTTTGATCTTCAACCTTCTCCGGAACCACAAAACTATCCGGTCGAGTATAAACGCGGAAAGAATGCGAAGAACTTAACTCCAGCATCGCCTTTAAAAGCCGGTAGGAATAAGTTTCTGTTCCTGTCTTTTCTTTAATGAACGCCCTGGAGGCATCATAGCCAATAGTCATTTAGGTTGTAGGTTGTAGGTTGTCCTACTTCCTAATAACATTCCTCTTAAACTTATCTAAATTCTCAATGGCCACTCCCGTCCCTTTGACAACGCACATCATCGGGTCATCGGCAACATAGGCGGGGACGCCAGTCTGCTGAGTAATCAGGCGGTCCAAGTTACGAAGCTGACTACTACCACCCGACAAAACAATTCCCTTCTCCGCGATATCAGATGATAATTCTGGCGGCGTCTGTTCTAAAACTGATTTAGCCGCTCCCACAATTCCCGCCAGTTCGATTTTTATTGCCTCGGTAACAAAAGAAGAAGATATTTTGACCGATTTAGGCAGACCAGCTACTGCATCTCTGCCTTTTATGTCAGCGTAAAGCTCTTCCCGAAGCGGCAAAGCCGAGCCTATCTGTATTTTGATCTCCTCGGCCATTCTTTCACCAACTATCAGTTTATACTCTCGACGAACGGCATTAATTATCGCCTCGTCAATTTTGTTCCCGGCCACCCGCTCTGTGTTATGAACCACAATACCGCCCAAGGCAATTACCGCCACATCAGTAGTGCCACCGCCAATATCAATTACCATATGTCCCGAAGCCTCGGCAATGGGAATACCCGCCCCGATAGCAGCGGCGAGCGATTCATCTATTAAATAGGCCGTCTTAGCGCCAGCCGACAAGGTAGCATCAAGGACTGCACGGCGCTCCACAGAAGTAATCCCTGCCGGCGCCGCTACCATAACCTCGGGCTTGAACAAGCGCATACCGCCACTAACCTTATCCAAGAAATAACGGAGCATCGCCTCGGTAATCACATAGTCGGCAATAACCCCATCTCTCATTGGGCGAGAAGCCACAATATCCAAAGGAGTTCTCCCCAACATCTCTTTAGCCTCACTGCCCACGGCAATAACCTGTCCTTCTTCAGCCGTAATCGCCACCACCGTCGGCTCATTTAACACAATCCCCTCCCCTCGAACATAAACATGGGAATTAGCCGTACCAAGATCAATGCCAATACGTTTAGAAAATTGAATCATGATTGTCAGTTTACTGTTCTCCTATTATAACATTGGAAAAGACGAGAACAATATGCTATTATGTGAAAAAATCAGGCTTACTATTCCTTCTGAATGGTAAATGTTCTGATTTTTTCTTAGGAAGAAGCCTCGCACTTCCACGCGATACCAACGCTATTCGCTACGCAATTCTGTGTGGCGTTGACATTGCGTAGCGCACGGCTATGGTAGTGCGAGGTTCTTCACGCTGGCATCATGCTTAAGATCGAGAAAATCGTCTCTCTCTCTCTCTCTCTACTGTTGGTAGTAAGCTTCATAGTTATCTTCTACTTCGCCCGAGGTTACCGCTGGGATATGAGAACAAATCGAATCGAGGGTACTGGTATTTTATCAGCTAACTCAACCCCCGAAGGCGCCATGGTCTACATAGACAATAAACCGTATTCTGCCACCAATACATCCATTGGTTCTCTCAAACCAGGGGAATACACCGTAAAAATCCAAAAACAGGGTTACAGCTCCTGGCAAAAAGAAATTAGTATTAAAAAAGAACTTATTACTGAAGTCGAAGCACTACTCACTCGCATATATCCGGAACTAAAACCACTTACCTTTACCGGAGCACAAAAACCACTCCTTAGTCCTGATAAACAAAAAATTGTGTTTAGTGCCTCAATAAACGGCGATACATCCCTTTGGCTATTAGAAATTGTTGAACGCCCCTTCAACATCGCTTCCAATGCCCGCCAGATCCTTACCAATACCGAAGACACCATGTACACAGAAGCGACTTTAACCTGGTCTCCGGACAGTAAAGAACTACTTTTAACACTGGACCAGATATCCCTATTACTCAACACGATAACCAAGTCAACACAAGAAGTAGAAAACCCGCAAGAAACTAAGCAGAAATGGCAGAAGGAAATTGATATCGAGGAGAACAAACTGCTCCAGAATCTGTCCAGCGATTTAGTCAAAAAGATAAACGGGCTTGAACACAAAGAATGGTCTCCTGACCGCAATTTCATTCTCTACCAGGAAACAAACGAGCAACAAACTATCTTTAAAATAATCAATTTCTCACCGGATAAACTTGTCAGCCCCACACAGAAGAGCCCTTCGCCCGCACCAGAATATACCGAAAAAACCATTTATAGTACCCCGCAAACTACTTTAACAAAGCTGGTCTGGTACCCAGACAGTAAACACCTGATTGTTTTAGAAAAAGATAATCCCGAAGCCACTCGAGGAAAGTTAAGTCTTATCGAAGCCGACGGAGAGAACAAATGTGAATTTTTCTCAGGGATTATTAAGGATAACCATATTTTCCCCTTCTCAAGCGGCACCAAGGCAGCTATTCTAACCACGTTCAATCCCGAATCAGAAGAATATAATTTGTATTCGGTAAGTTTAAGATAGCTTCGCCTCTTTCATAATCACTCTTTGCACAAAATACGGCTTGCCCACCTTGCTAAAAATTAGCTGTGCCTCTTGCGCAGAGATTTGCACTACAACATCTCCGAAGCCATAAAGCGCCGCCTGCAGGCCATTAACCTCAGCCTTAACATCCTGAATCATGCCCAAAGAAGTCTCCCGCCGCTCCTTGGAAAATAATCCCCGTTGGTGTATCAAGATCAATCGCTGACTAGTAACCAGATAATAAGTCCTAGACCACAAAAAAAGTCTCCCAAAAAATGAAATTGCCCCTAAACCAAAACAAACACTTGCAATTACCAATAAACCCTGGATAACATTCTGAACCAGCCACAAAGGTAAACTGCAACGGTCTATAAAGAAAACTGCCGATAATAACACGAAGGGGAAAAAAAAACTTAGTAGAGAAGAATTACGGAAAACAAACCAATGCTGCCGCGTCATTAACTTAACCTCCTCGTTCTCCTCCAACTCTATACCTTTGGGAATGATAATTCCTACCTCTTGGCTTTGCATTAACTTCATTCTAGCACAAATCAAAGTTACAGTGGAAAAATCAAATCGAGGATGTTAGAATATACTGATAGCATCGGGGATTGGCGCAGTTGGCTAGCGCGCACGCATGGGGTGCGTGAGGTCGCGGGTTCAAGTCCCGCATCCCCGACCAGCCCTAGTAGCTCAGTTGGATAGAGCGTCTCCCTCCTAAGGAGAAGGCCACAGGTTCAATTCCTGTCTAGGGTACCATTGCCCAACCGCTGGTAAGCGTTTGGGCTTAGGAGAATGGCCGATTGATAGAGTAAGGACATTCTCCGTAGCGGGGTGTGGCTCAGTTGGCTAGAGCGCGGGCATCGGGAGCCCGAGGTCGCAGGTTCAAGTCCTGTCACCCCGACCAAATAAGACTGGTTAAAGGCGAGCATCGTGAAGCTTTTAGGCTAGTCGCTTTTGACCCCGCCGTAGCCTTTGGCGAAGGAGGGCCGCCATTCAGTGTACGACAAGCCCTATACCGCCTTGTATAGAGCAAGACACTTAAGCAAGATGAACCAAGAACTCCAGGAAACAATCAACTATATCCGTGAAAAAGCTGGAAATGACTATCACCGGCTAAACGAATATCTTACAAGCAACCGCCTCTTTATCTTTTTAGTAACCAAAAAGATGGTCGGGAAGAGCATCTACGCCCAGTACCTGCAAGATGTCTTCCCTGATAAATTCGTCAATATCAGCCTTGGGCAAGTTGTTAGAAACCTACAGAGCGAAATAGAAATCAATGAGCAGCAAGTAATCAAAAAATGGAATAAAGAGATTGTCGAGAGCCTGAAATCCTGCTCAGTTAAGCAACTCCCCCC
>JAHISN010000087.1 GCA_018818265.1 Patescibacteria group bacterium
CCCATTCCACCAGGCATCTGGGGCATGTCTTTCTTTTCTTCTGGAATATCAGTTATTAAAGCCTCGGTTGTCAAAATCATTACTGCTACGGAAGCCGCATTCAGCAAGGCTGATCGTGTTACTTTAGCGGGATCAATAATTCCTTTCTCAAACATGGACCCAAATTCTCCGGTAGATACATCAAATCCCTGATCATCTTTCTTTTTATCTACTTCGTTAAGCGCCCAGCCTTCGTCATAACCGGCATTTTTCGCTAGTTGGCGAATTGGCTCTTCCAGAGCTTTATAAACAATTTTATATGCCACTGCGTCTTTATTATCAATTTTGTCCTCAATAACTTTTCGGGCGCGGAGTAAAGCGATACCGCCGCCAGCAACGATGCCTTCTTCAATTGCAGCCCTTGTGGCCGAGACAGCATCTTCTACGCGATGTTTCTTTTCTTTCATTTCCACTTCTGTAGCCGCGCCAACCCCAAGAACAGCTACCCCGCCTGCCATTTTGGCCAGTCTTTCTTCCAGTTTCTCGCGATCATAGTCAGATTCAGTAGCCTTGATTTGCTCGCGGATTTGTTCCATCCGTGCTTTAATATCTCCTTCTTTGCCTTCACCGCCGATTATGATGGTGTCGTCTTTAGTGGCAATAATCTTATCGGCCCTACCAAGATCTTCTATGGTGGCGCTTTCCAGCTTGCGTCCGACTTCCTCAGAAATGACTGTCCCGCCGGTTAAAGTGGCAATATCTTCTAGCATAGCTTTGCGGCGGTCGCCAAAGCCGGGCGCTTTCACCGCCAATACATTAAATGTCCCTCTTAGTTTGTTGACTACTAATGTTGCCAGCGCTTCGCCTTCAATATCTTCGGTAATAATAACAAAGTTCTTGGTGATTTTAACAAGATTTTCTAAAACAGGGAGAATATCTTTAAGGGAGGAAATTTTTTGGGAAGTAATTAATATGTAAGGGTCTTCGATAACTGTTTCCATGCGAGCTGGATCTGTTACGAAATAAGGGGAAATGTAACCATTGTCAAATTGCATTCCCTCGCGGTAGTCAATTTCAAAGCTTAGGCTTTTAGATTCTTCCACAGTAACAACACCCTCGTCACCAACTTTTTCCAAAGCCTCGGCAATCTTGTCGCCAATTTCCGAGTCAGCCGCAGAGATGGTCGCCACTTGAGCCTTTTCTTCTTTAGAGGAAACTGGTTTAGCCAGCCTTTTAACTTCTTCGGCAACCTGATTAGCCGCATCTAAAATACCGGCGCGGAGGGTCATTGCGTTAACTCCGGCGGCAATATTTTTAAGGCCTTCAGTAACTATGGCTTGAGCCAAAACTGTGGCGGTAGTTGTGCCGTCACCGGCAACATCATTTGTTTTTGTGGCCGCCTCTTTAAGAAGTTGCGCGCCCATGTTCTCAAAGGGGTCTTTAAGTTCAATTTCATTGGCCACTGTTACACCATCATGAGTTACTGTGGGGCCGCCAAAACCTTTATCCAGAGCTACATTGCGCCCTTTAGGGCCAAGGGTGGTTTTGACCGCCTGAGCCAACTGATCCACACCAGACTTAAGTTTTTTTCTTGCTTCATCTGAATAGACGATTTGTTTAGGCATGGTGATAGTTAAAAGTTAAAAGTGCAAAGTGAAAAGTCAAAGGAACTAACTTTCACCGCAATTTTCAACTTCAAATTCTCGATTTTTGACTTTATTGTCAGTCTACCCGACAATTGCCAGAATGTCACTTTCCCCAACAATTAAGTACTCTTCTCCATCAATCTCCAGTTCATCTGGGCTATATTTTTTAAACATTATTTTGTTGCCAACCTTAACTTCTAATGAAACCCGTTTGCCATCCTTGTCAATACGACCTGAGCCCACTGCCAAAACCTCACCTTCTTGCGGTCGCTCTTTGTCGGCAGTATCGGGAATAATAATCCCTGAGTCGGTCTTCTCTTCTTTAGAAATTGGGCGAACAAGAACGCGGTCGCCAAGTGGTTTAATATTTTTAATGCTAGACATAAACTAACGCTCCTTTTCTGCTACCTCTCCATTATAAAGCACCTGTCAAGAGCTGATACAACTCCTATGGTTCAGGCAAAGCTTCTCTCAGCTCATAAACGAGCACGCTTTCCAGGATTTCGGTTAACTGATTAAAAATTTCATCCAACTCGTCCAAGTCAGTTCTATCTTCAACATAGAAATGGTAACCATTAGTTCTATCTGCAATTTCTTCCATAAGGTCTGTGTCCGCACTTTCTCCCAAGCTAATAGTAAATATCCTATACCTTTGGCTATCTGCAATATCTGCCTGACTAAGAGCGTAGTTTCTAGCAAAGTCTACTGGGGCCGGCCGATTGGCATTCCCATCTGATAAGAGAACAATTGCCGGAACACTTGGAGGATGAGAACCTTGGTCTAAAATAGATACCGCCTGAACAATCCCGTCACCAATATTGGTAAAATCGGTGCAGGATAAATCCCAGATAGCGTTTTCAACTGCACTGTGACCTCCCGTCAAGGTCATCACCGTTACTCCTTCGGTGGAATATTTAACCAGGGCTACACGGTCACCGCGCGAGTGACTTAAACGATCAATAAACCCTTCGTGGTCATTATTCCCTGCCGCCGCCACTTTCACATTGCCAATAGGTTGGAATTCATCTAGATCATTGTCGTAACCGTCATCGTCCATGCTCCCGGAGACATCCAAGGTCAAAACTACATCCAGTGGTAAACTGGAGCCCTCAGTAGTACTCACACTGGCCAGGAGTCTGCGTTTGGCATCGCCTTTTTCCGCGGTGATGTCCACTTCTTTGGAGCCATCCCCCGAGGAAGTTATTATACGCGATATTTGCACACTTCCAATTAAATAGGTATTACTATAATTCGTTTCCGAGGGCCAATCCGGATCCGCTTTAATGTGCTGTAGAGTCTCATACATGGCTCCCTCTACTGCATAATAGACCTGATTGACCTGGTATAAACGATCTCCCTCGAGAATATTAGAACGACTGAGCAGTCCGCTGGTAATGATAATACCAACAATTGCCGCCGCTACCAATATTACAGCGATAAGGAGACCGAAACCCTGATTGTTGTGATTAATATTTTTTTGCTTCATTATTTCTCCTGCTGTCTTCTGCTCGCGGCAGTGCTAAAGGTCCGCAGCTTGTTTTTTTCTCTTAGCGCTATACTTAATCTTAAACTAGGATAATTTGCAGATAAAGAAACATCATCAATAGAGAAGTCCTCTACTGTTATGTTCGCCGGTACCATATGTTCCCGCTCCATGGTATCAGTGTCCTGCTGATATAAAATTTCGTTTTCGACAAAGTACATATAACTGTGGCTTCCTTTGTCCAGATAAAGCTGATTATGAGCCTCATCAGCACTTATGCTGTCACTGTAGCGAATGCTCTGTGTCAATTGCTGGAGGACATGAAAACCAGTCCGATCGAGTACTTGATACTGTTCAGCCTGCGCACGCAGGAACAACGCTCGTGAAATAAACTGCGGCAACAGCAGCAGGATAAAAGCGGCGAGAAGGGTATATAACATCAGTTCAATTAGAGTGAAACCTTTGGAATTAGTCATCAGGTGTTAGGTTCGTTAGCCCCGAACCAGACTCTTCGAGTCGGTACGGGGTAAACTTCATTAGCTTGTTAGGCGCAGACAGATTAAAAACCTATCCCTAAAAGCTAACAGCTGCAAGCTATAAGCTGTTTCTTATTCAATACTTCCCGTTTCCGAATAATACGAAGTCAGGTTTACCAGGTTCGTTCCAACTATTCCTGGCCAGGTGACAGAGATTTCCACCTTCTTGGTGCCCAGATCTTCCTCACCCGACGCGGATAAATTTCCCGTGCCTTCGTCGCGCTTAGCGAGACTAAGTCTTATTTCGCGTTCAAAGCCATCAAGTGTTTCACTCTCCAAGCCTAGTGCCCAGCTACCGTCATGAATTTCCGGATGAAAATTACCCGTACCGGTAGTTTCCCATTGATGGGCCAAGACATTGTAGGCGGCCTCCATAGCTTCCTGTGCATAAAAAACGGCTTGTCCACGTTTCGCAGTGCTTGTTCCAATGCCGTATGATTGAATCAGTAATGCTGTTAATGGCAGCAAAAGGACCATTAAAATAGCGAAGGCCAGTAGGATTTCTATTAAAGAAAACCCGGGAATCGCCCTTGGTGTAATAGGATGTATCCTTTTTTTCATATGC
>JAHISN010000088.1 GCA_018818265.1 Patescibacteria group bacterium
AAGAAAACTTTTAGTTTGTTGGACTTATTGCGGAATTCCTAATATTATTACCTACGCATCAGAAGGTTATTGACGCCACAGCGGAATATATCACGTGGTTTCTTTTTGGGGCGTGAGGCCTGCCGGTCTTGCCGACTGTGGGGTTTCACTGAGGAATGAGAGTGGAAGAAAATATCCAATCTTGCTTAAAATCAAGGCTTTCTGATATTATGCTTGTGATAATGGTTCTCATTGCCAACTGGAAACTACATTTTAGCTTGGAAGAAGCCGCCGAGTGGCTGGATGAGTTTGCGAAACAGCGGGTGAAGACCGATGGGGTACAAGTAGTTATCTGCCCGCCTTTTCCACTTCTATCTCCACTCTCTGAAGCGATTGAACAGAAAAAGATAACAATAAAATTGGGAGCACAGACCGTATCGCGGTTTGAAGAAGGTACTTATACGGGCGAGGTGGGTATTCGCCAGTTGCAGGAGTGGGTACAATATGTAATTGTTGGCCACTCAGAAAGAAGAATTCATTTTAAAGAATCGGATAGGGAAGTTGTTGAGAAGGTACATCTTTGTCTGGCAGAGAACTTGACACCAATCGTTTGTGTTAGTGAATTGGAACAAGTTGAATGTCTTGCCGGCGCACAGTTGCAGACGGAGCGACTGATTGTGGCTTATGAGCCGCCTTGTGCCATCAGTTCCGGCCAGTTGGAAAGTCCGGATCTGTCGGAAAGTCCTGAACAGGCAGATTTTTTTTCACAAGAAATTAAAGCGATTTTGGGTGAAAATGTGTGTGTTATTTACGGCGGCAGCGTTAGGTCTAAAAATATCAGCGGGTTTTTAAAGTGTGAGAGTTTGAGCGGGTTTTTGGTGGGTGGGGCAAGTTTGGACCCAGTGGAGTTTGGGAAGATTGTTAGGGCTGTGAGGACTAAATGAAATTGACACTTTAATTATTCGTTTTCACTTTGTAAATCAAGTTGTATTTTGAGTAAAGACGAAATTCGAAAGACGAAGCTCCAAACAGAGAAGAAAATCGAAAAACGAAATTTGCCCCTGACAAGAAGAAATTAAAGAAAGAGTGTAGGGTCTGGCACGTTTCGATTTTCAAGTTTCTTCTTTCGTCTTCCCACGGTTAGCCAGAAAAAATGCAAATTTAGTACTCGATTACTATTAAGCTGTACAGCTGTGCAGCTGTGCAACCGACATTATGCTAAAGAACTTCTTCCGCAACGGCCTTAAGAACGGGGCGGCAATTTTATTCCAAAAGCAAAAAACTATTCTTTCAGGGGCAGCGGCGATTGCTGTAATGTCTCTATTGTCGGCCGTTTTGGGTTTAGTCCGTAAGCGGCTATATGCCGGTTTATTGGCGGCGGGGACAGAGTATGATACTCTGGTAGCCGCTTTTCAAATCCCCGATCTTATATTCCAATTGTTAATTGCCGGATCGCTAAATGCCGCTTTTATCCCCCTTTTCTCCCGTCATATTGTTAAAGATAAGGCACAAAAGGCATGGTTGTTTGCTTCTATGGTTCTTAATTTGACCATGGTTTGTTTTTCCGTACTGGCTGTTTTGGGTTTCATTTTTGCCCCATGGCTTTCCCGTTTGCTGGCACCAGGGTTTACTCTCATTCAACAGCAGCAAACAGCACGCCTAATGCGTATTATTATGCTCTCGCCACTGCTTCTGGGCCTTAGCAGTTTTGCTGGGGGTATGGTGCAGTCATTCAAGCGCTTCTTAATGCCCTACTTTTCTCCGGTGGCTTATAATCTGGGCGCAATCGCGGGTATTTTGTTTTTATACCCAATTTGGGGACTAGAAGGTATGGCGTGGGGAGTTGTTATTGGTTCCGTTCTGCATCTTTTGGCAATTGTTCCACTTCTGCGTCATTTGGGCTTTAAATATTTTCCGGCTTTGTCATTAAGAGATGCTTCTGTGCGCGAGTTATTGCGCCTTTCTTTGCCGCGGACAATCTGGGCGGCGGTTTTCCAGATTAAAGAAGTTATTATCGTAAATATAGCCTCGCTTTTAGCGGCTGGCTCTTTAAGTGTTCTGGACTATGGGCAAGCAATTGTTCGCTTACCTCTGAGTATTATAGGTGTTTCCATTGCTCAGGCCAGTTTGCCAACATTAAGCGAGTATGCCGCCCGACAGGATATGAAAAATTTCAAGGCCATTTTTATCAATTCCTTTTTGCAGATATTGTATTTGCTGGTGCCGGTCAGTGTGGTATTGGTGATTTTAAAAATCCCTGTTGTCCGGCTGATTTTTGGAACAGGCAAGTTTGCCTGGTGGGAAACGGTTTTTACTTCCTGGGTGGTGGCACTTCTGGCTATTAGCCTATTTGCTCAGGCGGGAAAAGAATTAATTGTGCGAGCTTTTTATGCTCTTAAAGAAGCAAACACTCCTGTTATTGTTGGTTCCGGCGCCGCACTTTTAGGAATCGTATTGTCGGTAGTGCTGGCGGCTAAGTGGCAGGTGCGAGGAATAGCCCTGGGATTAACAATATCAGTTATGTTGGAGTTTTTGATTCTCTTGTTCATGTTCATACGCCGCGTTGAGCTAAGCATGCGGCTGTTGGTTGTTCCATCAATTAAAATTTGTTTTTCCGCCGCGGTTATGGCAGTAGCAGTATATTTCCCCGTACAGATTTTGGATGAAGTTTTTATTGATACTACTAAAGTGATTAATCTGGTCGTTTTGGTCTGGGTGGTTTTAACTTTTGGCGGCAGTATTTACTTGTTTTTAACTTGGTTTCTAGGATGTAATGAGATTAGGTTGTTTTTTGATGTTTTGCTAAAAATTAAGAACTGGCGCGCGGCTTTTATTAGCGCCGCTCATCTTCCTCCGCCAACGACGACTTTTGAGGGGGAGGAAATGGGGGGGGTTGAGTAATTTTTGCCCTTGTCACAATGGTTGTAATGTGTAATTGCGGTATAATTGAGGGTAATGAAAGTATCTGTAGCCTTTGCCACTTATAATCGGCTGGAAGTGTTAACGGAGATGCTTGGGGCTTTGTTTGCGCAGGATTTTCCGCAAAATGAATATGAGATTTTAGTAACTGATGATGGCTCTGCTGACGGTACCCGTGAGTACTTACAGTCAGTTGCAAAAAGATCTCCCGTAGACTTCAAGTTTCACTCTCAGGAACAGGCTGGCCCGGCCAAGGCGAGAAATTGGGGTATCCGGCAAGCCCGCGGGGAAATAGTGGCTTTTACCGATGATGATTGTATCCCGCCGCATGATTGGCTTTCCCGTATCGTAGATGCATTCCGTCGCTATCCGCAGGTTGCTGGTGTTAGCGGTATGATGGAAGCGGATGAAGAAATATTAAAGAGGAATATCTATGCCCGGTTCGAGAAGCTGGCTCCGATGGGCGATTATATGAAAGAGCCGGAGAAGGAATATATTGGTGGTAAGGACTTTTTGGGCGGGGCGACTAACAACGTTGCTTATAAAAGAGAAGTACTCTTAGAAACTGGCGGTTTTGACGAAACGTTTCCCTTTGCCGCCTCGGAAGATGCCGATTTGAAAGAGCGTATTGTCAGCAAAGGATATTTGATGCTCCATCTGCCGCTGACTGTAACTCACAAGCACCCTTACTCTTTTAAAAGATTGATGCGGCAGGCATACGTGCGCGGCGTTAGCAGTCGGCACTTCAATATCAAGTATGGCCTGCCCTCGACCTTCTGGCGGTTCTTTCTCAGTTCGGCAAAAGTTGCCGTGCGTTCTTTAGGGCTTCTTTGCAAGAGACCGTTTCTTGTGCCTTTAGTGTTTCTGTATCAGTGGAATTTTATGAAAGGGGTTGCGGATTATGAAAGGGTGATTCGGTAGCGGTGTGCCTTTAAATTGGCGATATGTTATAATCGCATAACTTATAGGCGTAGTACATATATGAAGACTATAAAATCATTTCTTTTATCAATACTATTATTAACAGTTATTTTGAGGATGGGAGTGTCAAGCACATTTGCGGCTGTCCTTGAAGCTTCGGGCGAACCGTTAATCTCGTTTACTTTTGATGATGGAGATTTATCTATATATACGAACGCTCTCCCAATTCTTGAGCCATTAGATATTCCGGCTGTAGCCTATATTCCAACAGGCTATATGGGGCAGGAATGGGTTATGTCGTGGGACCAGCTGCTTGAATTGCAGAATGTATATAATTGGGAGATTGGTGGTCACGGTGTTAATCATTATGAAATGCCACCGCTTTCCGATGAGCTTATTGAATATGAAGTTCTACAATGTAGAGAAGCTCTTGA
Organism: Patescibacteria group bacterium; assembly: GCA_018818265.1. Taxonomy (GTDB): domain Bacteria; phylum Patescibacteriota; class 4484-211; order 4484-211; family 4484-211; genus JAHISN01. Next base: position 4,254 of record JAHISN010000088.1, read on the forward strand.
GCAAAATGGGTTGATAGTTAGTACCTTTGCCACGTCAATGGGCGCGTATGATGAACGGGTATTAACGGCTATTTCCAGACATTTTGATGCGCATAGGGGTTTTTGGGATAGGGATGATTATAATAGTTTGCCGCATGATAAATATATTTTAATGGTTCAATCTGTAGAGAGCGAAA
>JAHISN010000089.1 GCA_018818265.1 Patescibacteria group bacterium
AAGAAAACTTTTAGTTTGTTGGACTTATTGCGGAATTCCTAATATTATTACCTACGCATCAGAAGGTTATTGACGCCACAGCGGAATATATCACGTGGTTTCTTTTTGGGGCGTGAGGCCTGCCGGTCTTGCCGACTGTGGCGTTTCACTGAGGAATAAGGGTGGGAGAAAATATCCGATCTTGCTTAAAATCAGTGCTTTCTGATATCATGACTATGATAGGGAATTAGAGATTTGTCCGTACGGGAGTTTATTTCGAATCGTAATTAATAAACGCTGCTATACCTGCTAATATTAGTGATGCCGAATCCCAAACTCTTTCTCATTGCCAACTGGAAACTGCATTTTAGCCTGAAAGAAGCCACCAAGTGGCTAGATGAGTTTGCCAAACAGCAGGTGTTAGCCGAAGACGTAGAGGTAGTTATCTGTCCATCTTTTCCCCTGCTGTTCCCGCTTTTTGAAATGGTTGAACGGAAAAAGATAACAATTAAACTGGGGGCACAGAATGTTTCGCGGTTTGAAGAAGGCACTTATACGGGCGAGGTGGGTATTCGCCAGTTGCAGGAGTGGGTACAATATATAATTGTTGGCCACTCGGAAAGAAGGATTCATTTTAAAGAATCGGATAAGGAAGTTGTTGAAAAGATACGTCTTTGCTTGGCAGGCAACCTGACACCAATCGTTTGTGTTAGCGAATTGGAACAAGTTGAATATCTTGCCAAGGCGCAATTGCAGACGGAGCGACTGATTGTGGCCTATGAGCCGCTTTGTGCCATCAGTTCCGGCCAGCTGGAAAGTCCAGATCTGTCGGAAAGTCCTGAACAGGCAGATTTTTTTTCACAAGGAATTAAAGCGCTTCTAGGGGAAAATGTCCGTGTTCTTTACGGCGGCAGCGTTAGGTCTAAAAATATCAGCGGGTTTTTAAAGTGTGAGAGTTTGAGTGGGTTTTTAGTGGGTGGGGCGAGCTTGGATGTTAATGAGTTTGGGAAGATTGTAAAAATTGCAGGAAAGGTGTGAATTACAAGAATATGCTAAAAAAATTCTTCCGCAACGGTCTTAAGAACGGGGCGGCAATTCTATTCCAAAGGCAAAAAACTATTCTCTCAGGGGCAGCGGCGATTGCTGTAATGTCTCTATTGTCGGCCGTTTTGGGTTTAGTCCGTAAGCGGCTATATGCTGGTTTATTGGCGGCAGGGACAGAATACGATACTCTGGTAGCCGCTTTTCAAATTCCCGATCTTATATTCCAATTGTTGATTGCCGGATCGCTAAATGCCGCTTTTATTCCCCTTTTCTCCCGTCATATTGTTAAAGAGAAGGCACAAAAGGCATGGTTGTTTGCTTCTATGGTTCTTAATTTGACCGTGGTTTGTTTTTCGGCTCTGGCCGTTTTGGGTTTCATCTTTGCTCCGTGGGTTTCTCGCTGGCTGGCGCCGGGGTTTACTCTCATTCAACAGCAACAAACGGCGCGCCTAATGCGTATTATTATGCTCTCGCCCTTGCTCTTGGGTCTTAGCAGTTTTGCCGGGGGCATGGTGCAGTCATTCAAGCGCTTTTTAATGCCTTACTTTTCCCCGGTGGCTTATAATCTGGGCGCAATCGCGGGTATTTTGTTTTTATACCCAATTTGGGGACTAGAAGGTATGGCGTGGGGAGTTGTTATTGGTTCTATCCTGCATCTTTTAGTCATACTACCGCTTCTGCGTCATTTGGGCTTTAAATATTTTCCGGCCTTGTCATTAAGAGATGCTTCTGTGCGCGAGTTATTGCGTCTTTCTTGGCCGCGGACAATCTGGGCGGCAGTTTTCCAGATCAAAGAAGTTATTATTGTAAATATAGCCTCACTTTTAGCGGCTGGCTCTTTAAGTGTTCTGGACTATGGGCAAGCAATTGTTCGTTTACCGCTGAGTATTCTTGGTGTTTCCATTGCTCAGGCCAGTTTGCCAACATTAAGCGAGTATGCCGCCCGACAGGATATGAAAAATTTCAAGGCCATTTTTATCAATTCCTTTTTGCAGATATTGTATTTGCTGGTTCCGGTCAGCGTGGTATTGGTGATTTTGAAAATCCCTGTTGTCCGGCTGATTTTTGGAACAGGCAAGTTTGCCTGGTGGGAAACGGTTTTTACTTCCTGGGTGGTGGCGCTTCTGGCTATTAGCCTATTTGCTCAAGCGGGAAAAGAATTAATTGTGCGAGCTTTTTATGCTCTTAAAGAAGCAAACACCCCCGTTATTGTTGGTTCCGGCGCCGCACTTTTAGGAATAGTATTGTCGGTAGCGCTGGCGGTTAAGTGGCAGGTGCGAGGGATAGCCCTGGGATTAACAATATCAGTTATGGTGGAGTTTTTGATTCTCTTGTTCATGTTCATACGCCGCGTTGAGCTAAGTTTGCGGCTGTTGGTTGTTCCATCAGTTAAAATTTTTTTTTCCGCCGCGGTTATGGCAGTAGCGGTATATTTCCCCGTACAGATTTTGGATGAAGTTTTTATTGATACTTCTAAAGTGATTAATTTGGTGGTTCTGGTTTGGGTGGTTTTAACCTTTGGCGGCAGTATTTACTTATTTTTAACCTGGTTTTTAGGGTGTAATGAGATTAGGTTGCTTTTTGATGTTTTGCTAAAAATTAAGAATTGGCGCGCGGCTTTTATTAGCGCCGCTCATCTTCCTCCGCCAACGGCGACTTTTGAGGGGGAGGAAATGGGGGGGGTGGAGTAGTTTTTGCCCTTGTCACAATGGTTGTAATGTGTAATTGCGGTATAATTGGGAGTAATGAAAGTATCTGTAGTCTTTGCCACTTATAATCGGCTGGAAGTGTTAACGGAGATGCTTGGAGCTTTGTTTGCACAGGATTTTCCGCAAAATGAATATGAGATCTTGATAACTGATGATGGCTCCACTGACGGTACACGTGAGTATTTACAGTCAGTTGCAAAAAGATCCCCCGTAGACTTCAAGTTTCACCTTCAGGAACATGCTGGCCCGGCCAAGGCGAGAAATTGGGGTATGAGGCAAGCCTGTGGAGAAATAATTGCCTTTACCGATGACGATTGTATTCCGCCGAAAGACTGGCTTTCCCGTATCGCAGATTCATTCCAACGCTACCCGCAGGTTGTTGGTGTTAGCGGCATGATGGAAGCAGATGAAGAAACATTAAGAAAGAGTATTTATGCTCGGTTCGAAAAGTTTGCTCCGATGGGCGACTATATGAAAGAGCCGGCAGAGGAACATATTGGTGGTAAAGACTTTTTGGGCGGGGCAACTAATAATGTCGCTTATAAAAGAGAAGTACTTTTGGAAGTTGGAGGTTTTGACGAAACATTTCCCTTTGCCGCTTCGGAAGATGCCGATTTGAAAGAGCGGATTGTCAACAAGGGCTATTTGCTGCTGCACCTGCCGCTGACTGTAACTCATAAGCATCTTTACTCTTTTAAAAGGCTAATGCGGCAGGCTTATGTGCGCGGTGTTAGCAGTCGTCATTTTAATATCAAGCACTCCTTGCCTTCATCTCTCTGGCGGTTTTTTCTGAGTTCGGCAAAAGTTGCCGTGCGGTCTTTGGGACTTCTTTGCAAGAGACCGCGTCTTGTGCCTTTAGTGTTTCTGTATCAGTGGAATTTTTTGAAAGGGGTTGCGGATTATGAAAGGGTGATTAGGTAGCGGCGTGCCTTTAAATTGGCGATATGTTATAATCGTAGAACTCATAGGCGTGGTACATATATGAAGACTATAAAATTATTTCTTTTATCAATACTATTGTTAACAGTTATTTTGAGGATGGGGGTGTCAAACACATTTGCAGGTGTCTTTGATGTGTCAAGGGAACCATTAATCTCGTTTACTTTTGATGATGGAGATTTGTCTGTATATACAAATGTTCTCCCAATTCTTCAACCATTAGATATTCCGGGTGTAGCCTATATTCCAACAGGCTATATGGGGCAGGAATGGCTTATGTCGTGGGAGCAGTTGCTTGAATTGCAGAATGTACATAATTGGGAGATAGGTGGTCACGGTGTTAATCATTATGAAATGCCACCGCTTTCCGATGAGCTTATTGAATATGAAGTTCTACAATGCAGAGAAGATCTTGAGCAAAATGGGTTGATAGTTACCACCTTTGCAACGCCAATGGGCGCGTATGATGAACGGGTATTAACGGCTATTTCCAGACATTTTGATGCGCATAGGGGTTTTTGGGATAGGGATGATTATAATAGTTTGCCGCATGATAAATATATTTTAATGGTTCAATCTGTAGAGAGCGAAA
>JAHISN010000009.1 GCA_018818265.1 Patescibacteria group bacterium
AATTTTGGGAGTTTAAAAGAAATGGCGGGAAGTGGTAGTTTTAGGCCGCGAATTTTATTGACGAAAGCGGGGAGAAAATTCTCCTTGCTTCTTTCCCCAACTACACCAATGTCAATGATTTCTTCTTCGCTGGGGACATGCCTCTGCTCGATGGAAAGAATAATTGTTCCCATTAGGGAATTGTCTTTGCACGCGTGAATTTTTTCTCCCAAAAGATTTTCCCACTCGTCTGCGGGCTTCTTTGTTAAAACGCGGGCGAGTTCTTGATGACCAATTTTTTCCCAAAAGTCAGTGGTGCACACTACAATAGCGTCACCACCAGACAGCTTTTCTGATCCCAAAGATGTGAAAGAATATGAAATTAACTCGCCCCCCCTCAAAAGCGCTACTATAGTTTGTTCTAAACGTCTAAAATAAAGGATGTCACCCCAAATGACAGCGGTTGCCAAGTTAAATTTTACGTGATGGCCGCCGGGTTTTTGGACAAGCAGATTAATATTCTCCTGCGTTTGGCGCAAACCGTTGTCAAGGGCGGAGATAATACTCCCTTCGGGCGTTTTGAAGTATGTTTGGGTTAAAGCGGCAAATGCCTGCCGGGCCAGATTTTCCAGGTCCAATTCTTTATCAGGGCAGGAAAGAGAGAGCAGGGCAAAAAGTTCTCCGCGGGACTGATGGGTTTCCTTGTCTGGCGAACGATATTGTAATGCTTGGAGCCAGTGACCCGGTAATAAACCTTCTCTATTTATGATTGTGGTCGGTGTAATTGTGAGCGAGAGGTCCAAATTTTAAAGGTTCGAATATCCAAATGCTCGAATATTCGAAAAATGTAATTTCTGCTTATAACATACTAATGCCTATGGCCAGCAGGACTAGTATTGCTCCTACATAAAAGTAGCTGAATCGCTTAAGAATATTTCCTCCCCGGGTGGGGAGAAAGTGGTTCAGAAGGGAGATTTGTTTAGCCATCAAGAACGAAAAAGCAAAAATTAGTACGGTGCAAGAAACAAGCCCCCACTTACTGAATATGGGTAAAAGAGAGTCAAAAGATAGGTTTTCTAAGGAGAATTTACTAAAGTCCATAGCAATTGTAAAAGGATAACCGCCGCACTTTCAATAAGTTGATTTGCTAACTAGTTAACCAATCAACCAATGAACTGTCTGGCATGGAGGCTAACTACTCAAATGCTCATAGCTATTCCCTGCTTCTGCGGCCAAATCGGTAATAATATCGTGAATTTCCCCCGGGTCCGACACACCGGTGAGTTCAATTTGTTGACGTGTGGCGGCGGTTTGCACAAAAACGCTGCCATAATTGAAAATTAGCTGTAAAATACCCCCTTGAGTATGAGATACATCCTGGATTAGTTTTAGCTGGGTCTCGGCAACATTACGATATAGAAGGCCGACCAAATCAATATCCATAACCCGATGGTCAGTGATCAAGAAAGAATGAAAATGCCACTTGGCTAGATTTAAAAGGGCATAGCCCAGTAAAGAGGTGAACCAAAGGACTATTAGATAAAGGCGCGTATTAGTTGGAATTGTCGTCCAAAAAGCAAGTTGATGGCTAAAAGACAGAAAGATAAAAGGCACGATTGTAAGTAGAAGACATGCTGTCAGCCAAGGAGTGTTCGCAATGAAGTGTTTACGGAGTAAGAAATAGACTTTTTCGTTGGGGTTTTGTGCGACGAAGTTAATAGGAAGCGCCCGCAGTTTTTTGGTATCCATGAGTTGATAATATCACAGCAGGGTTAAATATGCTCCTCCCCCCACCAATCTGGGTTTTTTTTGAACCAGTCAACAGTATTATTAAGGGTATCGGAAAAATTGATTGCCGGTTTCCATCCAAGAAGCTTTTCCGCCTTGGCGCTGTCGAGAGGCGGAGCGCCGGTAACTTCCCGATTGTTTTCTTCTTCAATGAACTTAATGAGAGTTTCCGGTTTGTCTGTGCTGGCCAGGATTAATTTTGCCGTATCTAAAACTGAGTGTGGTACGCCCCACCCCAGATTGATGATTTCACCGGTGATTGTCTTAAGGTGCAGGGCTTTATCAGTTGCAATACACAAATCACTGACGTGCAGCCAGTCCTGTTGTTTTCTGCCCTCGTGATATATGGGCAAAGAGTTATTTTGCAAGGCGCTGGCAATAAGCAAGGAAATCAGATGGCCTGGTTTAAGCCAGCTTCCCAAACAATCAACACTGCGCAGAATAACAATGGGTAGGTTCCTGGTGTGGTAGGCAGACATGGCTAACGATTCAGCGGCAATTTTGCAGGCAGAAGGTAAATCATGAGCGATTACGGAATCTTCTTCCAAAACGGGCGAGGAAAGGCCTTCCTTGCTGGGGACATAAACACCGTCAGAGGATAAGTAGACAAACCGCTCGAGGCTGTTCTCTCCTGCTTCATTAAGGAGTACAAACTGACCGCAAACATTACTTTCAATTTGTTTAATTTCCGGTCCAGATGTGTCATTTGCCAAATTTATTAAGCTGTCAATTTGATATTCCTTAATGGTGCGGCTAACTAATTCCTGATTACGAATATCGCCGGCGACATAGAAATATTGCCGCTTGCCGAAACTCCACTCACTGCGGTCGAAATTAACTACGGAGTAATCGGGATATTTGTCGATAAGATAAGTTGTAAGATTGCGGCCAACAAATCCAGAGCCGCCGGTGATTAGAATCCTCATTTTTGTGTTATTCTTGCCCCTTGTTCTTCACTTTAATCTGTACAATTCCAATCCCGTGTGGTCTCTCGATCCCAAGATTTGTTCTGAGCTGACGGTAGTTGTCTCATTCAGTGTCTCAAGAATCTCTTTTCTCCATACAAACCCTAGCTTAGCGCCGTACGTCTCAACTATATTTTGGAATTCGGCCTTTTTATCATCGTGCATTTTCCAGAGCTGGCCCAATTCGCTACCGCCGGCTTCCAAGGAGGGCAGTAGCTGGCTTAGTTGTGTCATTTGGTTGTGATACCTTTTTAAGGTGGCAAGCAATTCCGGTGTTATCAAAGCCTCACGATTGTTCGCTTCCTCGCCAATTGGGGAAATTTGCGCACAAATTTCTTCTAGCCGCCGATTGCCAAAAGATAACAGCAGAACAGCGCGTTCCTCTGTATTATTGGCGGTTAAGAATAATCTGATATTTTCCCAGTAGTGTCTAATGGAAAAGAAGGGCGATTGTGGAAGAACAGACAGCTCAATGCCCCACCGTGACCAAAAATCACTCTCTCCCGAGGCAGACGTGCCAAAGGCAGCCGCGGGAGGCACTGATAGTGTAAAGAAAGATAGGGCAAAAAATAAGGCGACGGGAATAAAATTAAGTATAGGTAGCTTAGGCAACATAATGCTATCAAGCGATAGCATTCCTAATTCTAATGCAAACGGCCCCTGCCGTCAAATTTCCTAACTGTCAATGGCGCCGGTTAATATGAAATAACTTCAAAAGCAAATTCCAGGGGGAAAGTTTGGCTGGTATAACTGGCGCTTTCTTCGCCGCGGACCAGGAAAGTAAGATAAGCCTTTTCTCCGGGTTTTAGTTCAAGCGACTGCGTCTGCCAGGAAACAACTTTTTCATTGGTAATACAAACAGGCTGTGAGTAGACTCGCTGACCAATTGGATGTGGTTCGCGCATGGGGGTAGTGACTAGCACAGAGCCACTTTTAGCCAACACACCGACCATTTCTTTGCCTATAAGTGCCGACGAGCCGGATACGAATAACGACGGATTATCAATTTCCAAGAGCGTATCGCCGATTTGGGTGTCGTTGCTTAGCGTTCCATAATAAGTACCTTGTTTAGCCAATACGGCCGAGATTTGCGTGAACGGCTGCGCCGTCGGCGCTTTCAATAGCCTTGTGCGGAGGGTTAGTGGCTCGCCACCTGCGTTAGTAATGATGTAAAGATTATTGTAAACGGCTAGATACCCACTGAAACTGGTGAGCGTTGCCTTTTCGTGGAGTGTTTTTCTGTCTACAGCTTGCAGATTAAAAGAAACTAAATCAGTGAAGTCGGTCTGATTAGGTTCAACTGTAAATATTGGCTGTGATGTATTCCAGCCCGCTACATCCCCTTGCCACATTACCGGTGGCTGCATTACCAAAAAAGATCCTCCGAAAGAAGGAAGGCCGATGAGCCCTAGCAGAATGGTAAGCAGGGCAATGTTAATTATGTGGGTTGGAATTCTTTTGCTCATTTTCAAGAGACAATCTCTATTTCTCTTTCTACATCAGCTACGAACAGCCAGGTAAGGCAAGTACCCAGGGCAAAACTTGTTATTGCCATCCACCAATAGGAATAACCTAAATAGGCTTGAGTAAACGAGAGGAAAATTAATAACCATAAGAAGGATAGCCAAACTAGCGCCTGATGAGAAACTTCCACAGTGGTGGTAAGAAAACTAATCAGATCCCAGCTAAGTAGGCGGAGAGTTAACTGCGGTGTGATATGAGTATCATGAAAAACATGAGCTTTAACTATGACCCAGAGCAAGCCGCTGGCAATTGCCAGAATAACCAAAAATCCCGACCATGACGAAACAAGGATGAAATCATCCAGTGAGGTAAAAGTAAGACGAGGGATTACTGTGTCGGAAGTTAGCTGCCAGGAGATTTGGAAAACAAATAGGATTAAAACAATACTGGCCATCTTTGCGGCAATAACTAAAAACGCGGGTACTACAGCTTCTTTAAGTAGACGAAGAATAACTTGGGACACCATGGTTAACCCCAGTATATCGGGGAAGATTAGGCTATGTCAATAGCGAACGTCTTCTGCAACCGATGGCAGTGAAGTTATGATATACTATTGACATATATGCCTAAGGATCAAAAAACTGAGGCGGTTAAACTCGCTATTGAACAAATTGAAAAGCAATTTGGTAAAGGTTCTATTATGCGTATGGGCGAGAGTCAGGTAGATGAAAGCATTTCTGCCATACCTACCGGGTGCCTGGCGTTGGATTTGGCCCTTGGCGTGGGTGGCATTCCCCGCGGTAGAATTGTTGAAATTTTTGGCCCCGAGTCCTCTGGCAAAAGCACATTAGTTCAGCACATTCTTGCCGAAGCACAGAAACAGGGCGGTATTGCCGCTATTGTTGATGCCGAGCACGCTCTGGATCCAGCTTATGCCCGTAATATCGGAGTCAACATTGATGATTTATTGTTGTCCCAGCCTGATTCTGGGGAGCAGGCGTTGGAAATTGTGGAAACCCTGGTACGCTCGGGTGGTGTTGACGTGGTTGCTATAGACTCGGTAGCGGCGCTGGTGCCACAAAAAGAGATCGAAGGCGAAATGGGTGACCAGCACATTGGCTTGCAGGCCAGACTAATGTCCCAGGCTCTGCGTAAACTAGCGGGAGCTATTAATAAATCTAAAACGTCGGTCTTGTTTACCAACCAATTACGGATGAAAATTGGGGTTATGTTCGGCAATCCGGAAACGACTCCGGGCGGTCGGGCACTAAAGTTCTATGCGTCGGTTCGTATTGATATACGTCGTATTTCATCACTTAAACAAGGTGACGAAATTATTGGTAATCTTGTGCGGGCCAAAATTGTTAAGAACAAAGTTGCCCCGCCGTTTAGGACTGCTGAATTTGATATCCTTTTTAACGAGGGGATTTCTCAGGAAGGCAGTATTTTAGACTTGGCTGAGGAGCAGGGGTTAGTTGAAAAGTCCGGTTCTTGGTATTCATACGGCAATGAGAAAATTGGTCAGGGCAAAGAAGCGGCACGATTGTTTCTTAAAGAAAATCCCGAAATTACAGAAAAGCTCCGCGAGCAGATTATTCAGAAGAGTCGAGAAAAAACTTCATAAACCTCAATGCTCACACTTTCCTACAGATAGGCAAGGCTTGCTGTAGTAGCGCAATTTATTGCGCGCCTGCCTGCCACGTTTGACGTGGCCTCTGGAGGGCCCAATCGCAAAATGACCGCAGTACCACGCTGGAGTGAACCACGCAGGGTATCACCCTTTCAGGTACACGGCAAGATTTTGTTACTACATAAATTTAGTTTAGGATATCTATGGGCTGAGGGCTTTTGTCAATTCTGCCAATTTGATTGTTAATCATTGGGCGTGCCGTCATGATAGAATTGAAGAGACTTGTTATGCCTACAATTACCAAGCTTGAACCCCAAAAACGCCGCCCGCACCGATATAATCTTTTCATTGACAATAAATTTACCACCGGCATCGGAGAGAATGTTGTTATAGAACTTAATCTAAAGGTGGGGCAGGAAATCTCCGCCGAAAATTTGGAAAGTTTAAAAGAAACGGAAAAGAAGGACAAATTGCTAGAACTGGCTCTTGGCTATCTGGAATATCGCCCTCGGTCGGAGAGAGAAATCATTCAGCATTTGAAGAAGAAACTGTATCAGAAGAAAGAGCTTTTTAGCTCCGAAGCCGAGCGCGAAGAAGCCCTGGAAGAAGTTTTGGAAAAGCTTAAAAGCATGCGGCTTATTGATGATAAGGCTTTTGGTGAGTGGTGGTTGGGACAGCGGCAGTCAGCGCGCAATCCAAAGGGGGCTTGGGCTATTAGAAGCGAGTTGGCTCAAAAAGGATTATCAAGTGAGTTGATTGATCAGTTGCTAGCTTCAATAGAACCAGAAGATGAACGGGCGCGAGTCCAAAAGATATTGGAAAAACAATGGTTGCCAAAAAGAGATAAGATGGGAGAAAGAGAATGGCGTGCTAAAGCTACTAAATATCTTGCCAGGCGCGGGTTTGATTATGGGATTATTGGGGAGATGTTAAAATGAGTGGATGATTGATGATAGTAGATTGCATCAGAGCAACTGGAAGTGGCTCGGTTTAATTTTCTTTCTGTTGGCGGCCTTTTTATATTTGGGTGTTTCTGGAGACCCCGATTTGGGTTATCATTTGGCGACGGGAGAGTATATCGTAAAGAGCCGTGTTGTCCCACAAGTAGACCTTTTTTCTTTTTCTCTGCCTAATTACCCTTACGTATACCACTCATGGCTTACGGAAGTTTTACTTTATTTGTCTTATTCACGCGCCGGCTTGTGGGGCGTTTCTATATTCTATTCGCTCCTGGCAGGAGGAGCTTTCTATTTTCTTGCTTGTATAATTCGGTGGCGGCTTAATAATAAAGCATTGGTCTTTTCTCTGCTGGTTTTTGTCCCCTTGATAGCCAGCATTTTAGGTCTAAGAACACACCTGATAACTTTTTGGGGTTTGTCGTTTTTGTATTATGCTTTCGAACGCAGAATGAATTCTGCTATTACCCATGAACCAGAAGGTCATTGCTGCCACAGTGGGATACCCCACGTGGTTTCCCATAAGGTGGTGGATGAATGGCCTACGGTTCAGGGTTCCACAATTGATTCCAACAAAGGAGCCCTTTTCCCTCTCCGTAAGCTAGTTTTTTTGCCGCCGCTGTTTGTATTGTGGGCCAACCTGCACGGAGGCTTTATCCTAGGATTGGGATTTTTGGGTTTATTGTTATCGTGGGAGATTTACCAGATTTGGATTTCATCTAAAGGAAGAAATTTAAAAATCAAGTTTACACTGGCGCGAACTGTGTTAATGGGGTTTTGCCTGGCGGCCCCACTGATTACCCCTTATGGTTGGCACACCTATGAACAAGCGCTTAGAATGGGCTTGAATAGCTTTGCCGCTCAATACAATTTTGACTGGCTGCCGCTTTTTGATTCTTTGTCCGTGTTTCCAACTTTGGGAGTTTTTGTCTCAATATTATTTCTTTTAACTGTTTTTACAAACCGTAAAACTGCGCCGAAAGAAAAATTCTTGACAACTATCTTTTTCTTTTTAATTCTCAAGTCTCGCCGTTATATTCTGGGTTTTCTGATTATTACTATCCCATTACTGATCCAGCAGATTGAATTATTTGTGGCAAAGTTTAAGCGCCGCGATTTTTGGACCAACTTCCCTTGGTATCTAGCTCTATTTACTGCAAGTCTGCTCTTTGTGGAAAACCGGCTAATAATCCTGAGTCGTATGGAGCAAGCATATGCTTCGGAAGAAATCTTTGCGCGGGAAGCATTGCCAGCAGACCCTTACCCGTACGCGGCAGTTTTGTGGATGAAAGAAAATGGTGTCCCCAAGAATCTTTTAAATAATTTTACCTGGGGCGGGTATTTAATTTGGAAATTACCGGAGCATAAATTTTTTATTGACGGCCGCATGGATAACTTCTTCATTGATGACAAATCTTTCGCACAGGATTATCAAGAAATAGTTATGCTTAAACCTAAATGGAATGAATTGATGAAGAAATATCAAATTAATGCCGTCCTCGGCCCGCCCAAATGGGCGCTAATGCAGGCTCTGAGGATGCAAGAGGAGTGGGAAATTGTGGTGGAAAATGAGAGTAGCGTTATGATGTGGTATCGCAAGGCGGTATCTGAAGAGGGGGTATCTGACAAATATTGATCAATGCCTGTGTTAAAATCTCCGCATGGAGAATAGTAAGGGAAATATTGGCAAAAAGGCGGTTGTTGGAACCATTTATACTCTTACCGGTGATTATTTAGGGTATGTGATTAACTTCATCCGTGGGATTATATTGGCGCGGTTGCTGGCGCCGGAGCTGTTTGGCATTTTTGCCATGGCAGATTTTTATCAAAGTCTTTTTGGGCAGCCCAATCAGATCGGGCTGGATCAGGCGGTTATTCAGAGGAAAGACAAGCTGGAAGAAGCTTATAACGGCCACTTACTCATCAAATTGATTTCAGCAGGGGTCAGTCTAATATTAGCAGTGGCGGCGGCGCCAATACTCTTTAAATTTTATGATCACCGGATTGTTTGGGCCTTATACGGCCTAATGAGTGTTGTTTTACTTCAGTCGCTCTCAGCCACCCAGACAACTTATCTACGCAAGCATTTCGCCTTTAAAAAGATTAGTTTAATTCAAATTGTCAGCGCCTTGATTACTTTTGGTGTTTCTATCTATCTGGCTTGGGCCGGTTATGGTGTTTGGGCATTGGTCAGTGTGCATGTTGTTATGGCGGTGGTGACATTGCTTTTGCAATGGCTTGCCTCTCCCTGGCGCCCTACTAGAAAGCTGGACAAAAACGTCAACCGTGAAATGCTGGGTTTTGGCATAACAATATGGGTTGGCGGCATATTTAGTTTTGTAATGCTGCAATTTGATGACTTTCTAGTCGGTCAATTCGCTGGCATATTAACTTTGGGTTTCTATGCCAAAGCTTACTCTTTGGCCCAGCACCCGCTGGGCCTTTTTGCTCAAGCCGTTAATAATGTTGCCGCGCCTCTGATTGCCGAAGTGAAAAACGCACCCGAAAAATTGGAGAAAGCAATGAATCTTATGTTGGGATTAGTTTATAAAGGTACTGTTTTCGTGGGAATGATTTTCTTTATCTGGTCCCCGCAAATTATTACTCTTTTGATTGGAGAGAAGTGGCTGCCCGCGGTACCCTTTCTTAGGGGACTGATCATCTATTTGCTTACTCGTCCCCTTTGGGATATTGTCGGAACTTTTCTTACCTATACCAATCGCCCGCGGCTTTTTGTAAAGGGTCAGGCAGTTCAGGCTCTTGGCCTGGTTTTGGCAGGGACGGGTGCAGTTTATAAATTCGGCGGCGCAGGTGCCGCTTTATCTGTGAGTAGTATTCTATTTTTAACTACCGTCTATTATCTAATCAAACATGTAGGCTCGACAGTCAGGGTTGACTGGAAAAACATTTTTATTTTGCCTACTCTGGCTATGATGTCTTCCGGTTTCCTGAGCTGGCAGTTGATAAAATTGTGGTTTAATGAGGGAATAATTTTTTGGTTTGTTTTGTGTTTTCTACCCCTAACCCTATATGTTCTGATGCTTTTACTTCTACAACGTCGTGTGCTGGTTCAAGATGTTAGGTATCTGTATCAAAAAGCAGGCCTAAAAACAACAGTTACTCCATCTTAGCAGTGGCGTAGGCGGTGGCGCAGGTCTCGCGGATAACGCTGACCTTGATCTGGCCGGGGAATTTCTTGACCTGTTGATGAATTTCATGAGAAATATTGTGGGCTAGAGTAACCATTTCGTCTTCCATAATTTCTTCCGGCTTGACAATAACGTGAACCTCTCTGCCAGCAGAGATGGCAAAGACATTTTCGACGCCGGGGAAAGTGTTGGCAATATTTTCCAATTGTTTCACGCGATTGACATAGGCGTCGTAATCCTCACGCCGTGCGCCGGGGCGCATACCAGAGATAGTGTCGGCCAGATAAACAATAATTGCTTCCATATTTGGGAAATCTCCTGTGTGATGTCCTTCAAAGGTGCGAACGATTTTCTCATCAATTCCGTGACGGCGGCAGATATCAGCGCCGACTTCATCATGGGGGCCTTCAACTTCAGCAGAGACTGCTTTGCCGATATCATGGAGCAAGCAGGCCTTTTTTACCAACTCTAAATTGATACCCATCTCGGCGGCTAGAACTTTACCGATATTAACTACTTCCAAAGTATGTTCCATCATGTTTTGACCATAGGAAGTGCGGTATTTAAAGCGACCTAATAAATTAACAATGTCTTCCGGTAAATCGGTAACGCCGGCTCGGTAAGTTAACTCTCTTCCGGCCTCGCGCACGGTCTGCTCTACTTCCTTTTTAATTTTATTAATAGTTTCTTCAATCATGACTGGCTGGATACGGCCATCATCAATTAATTTCTTAAGCGCCAAAACGGCAACTTCTCTGCGGACAGGATCAAAACAAGACATGGTAACTATCTGGGGGGTGTCGTCAATAATTACATTAACACCGGTGAGCCGCTCAAAAGTTTTAATATTGCGGCCATCTTTACCGATGATGCGGCCTTTCATTTCCTCGTCGGGAAGTTTAAGCGTAGTTGAAGTAGCATCGGAGACATGTTCAGTAACAATTCGCTGGAGGGTGGATAATAGAATTTCCTGGCTTCGCTTTTCGGCTTCTTCCTCAATCTGCTTTTCCATCTCGCGGATACGGGTGGCCTTTTCTGACACCAGCTCCTTGTCTAGCTCGCCTAACAACTCCTCTTTGGCCTTGCCGGGCTTGAGATTGGTGATTTGAGCAAGTTTTTCTTTGTATTCTTCCTGAAGTTTTTCTAGTTTTTGCCTTTCAGCATCAATTTGATTGTCTGTTATTGTCATTATTTGATTAAGTTTCTTTTAACGGACCACCCCTGATTTTACCTCTATTTGCCTCTCGCGTCAAATGGGGCCATTTTTAAAATTACCTCTCGCGCGGCACACTTTCCTTTAGAATTGGGTGAAGAAGCCCCGACAAGGGCTATTTCTTCATTAAGAAGCTGCACGCATGAGTTTATTATGGGTAGTGCAGTTCGAGCGTGCTTTGTTTAATTTGAACCCCTTAATATAACTACCATTGAAGATGTGAGGATAAGAAAACCACCAATGACAGTTAATAGCGTGGGAATTTCGCT
>JAHISN010000010.1 GCA_018818265.1 Patescibacteria group bacterium
AGTCCAAGTATTTTTTTTAAAAAAATGGAAAAATTGGACAGGAAATAACACCCCTCAACACAGAGCATTAAGGGATAAAACCCTAAAAGAGATCCTGAATTTCATCAAGCAGGACAGCTACTGAGTCGGGGAATTGTCTTTGTTTATGTAGTCAAATTCTGATTGACACATAGTAACCAAATGTGCTATTCTTAGCTCGTTATCGTACGTTGTAAAGATATTACGTTACCATCGTTGCTGTAGGTGGCACGATCCGCACATAAAATATGTTGCGGGGCGTTTCCGGATGTCGCTTTAGACTTAGACCAAAGGCAAAGATGAAAAAACAACCAGTCAAAATAACAAAAAGGGCAGTTCTCTACGTTACCATGTTGTGTAATGCTAGTTGCAAGTTCTGTTATTATCGGTTTGAAAGTAACCGCAAACACACCCCTCTCGAAGACATTAAAAAAAACCTCAGTAGCTTTAAAAAAGATTATGGTATTGAGTACGTTGATATCACCGGTGGTGAGCCCACTATTCACCCTCAAATAATAGACATTGTTAAATCAAGTTGCGACATTGGAATAAAACCAACCGTTATCACAAATGCGCTGAAGCCAGATGTCATTTCCAGTCTTGTAGAAAACGGGCTTGAGGATCTGCTTGTGAGTATACAAGGTTTTAGAGATGGGCATGACGAGGTTGTTGGAATAAGCGGCGCCTACGAAAAGATTATTGAAACACTCACTGTGCTGAAGTCAAAGTCTTTCGAGTTTAGGTTCAACACCGTTTTAACGAAATACTCCTGTAGAGATGCAGAACTTCTAGCTAAGTGTCAAGTACCCATTTTTTTAGACACATATTCTGAGTTTTTTCCGTAGGTTTTTTCAAATTCTTTTCTAAAATTAACTGGCGACATTTTTAAGGTCGTATGAATTCTTTTGTTGTTGTAATAGTAAATTGTCTGATAAATACTTTCAATTAATTCTCCCAGAGTTTCGAATCGGTTCAGGTCTCCTAAATCTACTTTGAACTGTGAGTAGAATGACTCTTGGTGAGGATTTTCCCATGGCGATGATTTCCGACTCATTGATATTTTTATCTTTAACCCCTCAGCAATACTAACATACGCTTGAGAGTCGTACTCACTACCCTGATCCGAGTGCAGGTAAACTGGAATGCCGTGCTCAGGATTGCTTAAGGCGTGCTCCAAAGCACCTAGCACCAATTCTTGATTGTGAAACCGGGCAACATTCCAGCCTACCACCTCGCGGGTGAACAAATCCATTAGCGTTGCTAAGTAAATAAAACGTTCTTTAAACCGTATGTAAGTAAAATCACTTACCCACACCAGGCCAGGAACTATTGGACAGAACTTCTTGGCTAGATTCTTAAACTTGGCCTCGGGTTTGTTTTCATCTCCCTTTTTCCGTGGTTTTTTTCTTCTCCGGTAAGGTTTAATCCCAAACTTTTTCATTACCCGTAAAATCCGCTTCTTATTCAATTTTAACTCCAATGCAATTCTCTTGTGTCCATAAGCCGGATTCCCAGTCAGAACTGCCTCTATTTGCCTCTTGACCTCATTGTCAATCTTTGGCCGTTTGTGCTCGTAGTAGAGAGATGAACGACTGACGCCTAGTCTTTTGGCCAGCTCTGTTTTAGTAAGCCCTTTGCTCTCTGCAGCCATCTTATTTATCAGCGCCCCTTTTTTTCTTTGGCTAACTCCAAAGTTAATTTCCCTACCATTTTTAGCAGTTCATCCCGTTCTCTTTTTAAGCGACCCAATTCTAGCGTGCTCGGCTGAGATAATGACTTCTTAGAAAGCCAGCCATAGATTGTTCGATCGCTTACCCCATGCTCTTTTGCTAACTGCGATACGGCGACTCCCTCCTTGATACGGTCAAGTATCTGGCTCTTAGTCTCGGCTGCTATCTTGTATTGGGACACATAGATCACCTCCCCTCGATTTCCTTTATCGAAATTAGATACTATGTGTCTAGTTTACAGGGTACCTGCCAGTTACCGGCGGGCCATGTGCTCTCCTGCACACTCTCAAATCTGTATCTTAAAGATTTTGATTACAAGTTTCCACAGAATTATACTCGTTACTCGGATGATATGATGTTTGCGTTGAACTCAAAAGTAGATATTTATAAAACAATTAGGTCAGTAGGAAATTTGTTACTCGATTACAAATTGCACTTAAATACCGATAAAACAAAAGTGGTCACAGATCCCACCTTGAAAAAACTTCGATGACAGATAACGCACTGATAATTGACGGGCACAACTATTTGTTTAAAGGATTTTACGGCGTCCCTACACAGGCAAAAAGGCCAGACGGGACAATCATAAACGCAGTGTATGGATTCTTTTCTCTACTGCGCAACATCCTTGCCAATATAGATCCCAATTATTTAGTTGTCGCCTTTGATGCGGAAACTTCAATAGACCAAAAAACGATTGTCAGACCTGAGTATAAAGCCCAGAGAGCCCCCGCAAACGGTGACGTGTATTCCCAATTACCACTAATAAAAGCGTGTTTGGATATCTTAAATATTCAATGGGTTGATGATAAGGATAATGAGGCAGACGATCTAATCGGCGCTTATTCCTCAAACTTCATTGAGTACGGATTAAGCGTAAACATAGGCTCAAATGATTATGACTTCGTACAGCTTGTTGCCGATTCAACCTTCGTTCTTAGAATCTATCATGGGGCGATAACCACGTTTGATAAACCGACAGTGGTCAAACATTTTGGGATTACACCGTCACAGTATGTGGATTACCTTGCTCTTAAAGGTGATGCCAGCGACAACATAAAGGGTATCCAGGGTATCGGAAAACAGCGAGCTGCCTCTCTTTTATCAGAACACAAAACCATCACGGGAATTTACCAGTCGTTTGACAGTTTGCCGGTAGGTTTACAAAGACTCTTGCATGGCAAGGAAAAATTTCTACATAATCAAAGGAAGTTTCTAAAAATAAAAACAGACACTAATCTTTGCTCTGTAAAGTCTCTACAACACCATGCCTTTTCAAAGAAGATGGTTCCTGAAAGAATGGGCGCCTTTCTAGAATCGAGCTGGGATAGCGCAACATCACGGGCACAGGATTACCGTTAATTATGAATGGGATTTTTTTCCTTACTTACAACGGCTATTACAACTACACCACTGGGATTGGTACGCAAACAAAACTTTTTCTAGGTGGTATCGATGCCCATTATGAAAGGTATAAATCTCTTTATGGTGACTTTGAGATCAATCTTGTTGTCCCACAATTTGACGTTACTGTGGACGGTTTTGACAACTCGCACATTGCGTACGCGGATAATGTGATTAACAGATTTGGTGGCAAGGTATATGTTTGTGATTCCGCAATGGAGAAGGGAGACGATGGTTTTTGGACAGTTTCTAATTGGAGAAGGCTTACTCTTTCTGTCGCTTCAATAGTTTCTGAAAAATCACAGGATTATGAGCGAACTATTGTTATAGCTGTAGATCCACCTTATCTACATGTTCCCAGGTTTATTGAAATGAACAAGAAGAACAATGCAGATATTCAATCAGTTATTCTAATGTATACAAGCTCCTACATTCATAATAAGCAAGCCTTGTCCTTCGAAAAGCTAGGTTGGGAATATCAAGGACTTGTTTCTGCAAGAGTCTATAAAAATATTCATATTGGCGATGTGTGCCGATTTATGACCCACCATCTTGTAGAGCACTACGGTGCCGATAGAACCTCGTTCGTTCCGTACCCCTCGAGTTTGTTGTTTGAAGACGCTGTTTTTGACGAACTTCCTCAAAAGGAGGCCAATGCTATTCTAGATAAATACAATATTCCGAGGAATAAAGATATCGTTTTTGCTTTCGGAAGGGCATCATGGATAAAAGGATTTGACATTCTTGTTGAAAGTCTTCAATTTCTTGAAAAGGACATTCACTTGGTTTTAGTTGCTGTCCCTTTTGAAATTGAGCCTATTAACTACGAAACTATTATTAAAAAGTCGGGGCTGAGTTACACTTTAATCACTAAGTTTACGCGTGATTTACCGCCAGCTTTGTGTCAGTGCGATCGTTGTAAAATTGTGGTTTGCCCGTCGAGAGGTGAACCCTTTTCAAATATCCCATTGGAAGTAAGCCTCTGGGGTAAAAATCGTGGGCCCGTTGTGTTAGCCTCAAATGTAGATGGTTTCTTGGAACAGATCGAAGATGGGGAAAATGGCTTTCTATTCAATGTTAATTCCGTTGAAGATTTAGCGGACAGAATCAACGCTATTTTACAAATGTCAGATCGTACGTTAGCCAATGTCAGAAAATCTGCTTACAGTAAGGTTATTAAAGAACGATCTTTCAAAAACAACTTTGGTTTATTACTAAATGCCCTTTGGGGCGAAAAATAAGTATGGATACAAGTGAAGAACCCCACGGTCTTACTTGCCTCGCCTGCAGTGATAAAGACGGGCTGACAGGGACTTCCTGCGAAGGAGGGTAAAGTTATCATAGAAACGGGAAAGCTAGACAAAGATCTTCAAGAATTGGCCGAACGGCAACTCCCGTGCTATACGCAATATCTTGTCTCAAAAGAAATTTAGCCCGTAGCCCATTTACTATTGTCTGCTATAATAGCAATAAACATGCAAGCAATTGAAAAGTGGGAAGTAGTTTCCCGTGAACAAGCTTTTAAAAAGTATAGCCGCAAGATAGAAAAGGTAATCTTTAAACTCCCCAACGGGGAAGAAAATGACTATTACATTAAAAACGAAGGGCCGGCGGCAGGTATCTTAGCTCTTACACCGGACAATCAAGTAATTTTAGCCAAGCAGTTTCGTCCCGGACCCAACGAAATTCTTTTTGAATTACCAGGAGGCTATGTTGACTCCGAAGAAACACCCGAGCAATCAGCCGCTAGGGAACTTTTAGAAGAAACTGGCTATCAAGGAAGTATTCATCTTGTTACCAGCTGCTTTGACGATGCCTACTCCACCATGAACCGCTACTGCTTCGTAGCTACAGATTGTGAAAAAGTTTCCGAGCAAAAACTGGAGAAAACCGAATTTGCCGAAGTGGTACTTTTACCACTAACAAAATTCCGCGAGTTACTGAGAAGCGGTAAAATGACCGATGTGGAAGTGGGATATCTTGGTCTAGATTATCTAAATCTCCTCTAGTCTCACAAAAAATGAAAGTCTATTATCACGCTTCCATCTTTGGTAAACAATTTTATAAAAATAACTACCGAAAGATTATTAGTATCTGCCGGACAGAGGGTCCTCAAGTCTACGCCGGTTATATTCGTAATAGAAACTATCACGATACCGATAAATTTACCGTTAACCACACCTATCCCCGCAAACCCTGCTGCATCAATCATTCAAAGAACAGTATTTAGTCTTAGTATTTAGTATTTGGGGGAATCTATCAATGCCAAATCTGTCGCAACATGCTATAATCCTTTTAGGTTTAACTTAAATCCCGATGACTAACATTGCTGGTGTTCTGATCTGCCAAAATGGCAAATACCTACTTGTTCAAGAAAACAAACCCGATGACACAGGATGGACTATCCCTGCGGGACGTGTAAAAAGTAGTGAGTCACCAGAACAAGGCGCAATTCGGGAAGGACGAGAAGAAACAGGCTTAAATCTCAGAATCGAATATCATGTCAAAACTTTTGAGTTTGATAATTTAAATAGTACAGTTTACATTTACAGAGCCGTCCCCATTGGCGGAAAATTGAAAATCAATACAGCAGAATGCATAGGACTTGGTTGGTTTAGCTGGAAGGAATTAAAAAATCTGGAATTAAGAAGAGAGTTCATAAGAACCGCTATTAAGGCTGATATTGCAAAAAACGAAGTTACAAAAAATGAATCCTAAAAACACACCGCAACCACCAGACAATAAAGTTTTAGCTAAATGGGGATTCGAACCTTTCCCTGTTGGTAAAATTACAACCCCACTTCCGAGTTCCGCATTCAATAAAGAAACAGGGGAAACATACAATCGGGTTAGAATAGCTGTTCCCGGCAGGCTGCAATGTCTAATCAAAGATCCTGTTAATCTAATAAAAAGAGAGCCAACCGGAGAATTTAATTACGGAGAAATAGCATTTGGCGTTGATTTAATGTCTCATGCCGAAGTGGTTGCCTTACCAAAGGAAAAGGGAATTTTTATAAGTGAAGAAGTCAAGCGGCCAGGACTTGTGAAACATTTCGCCGAAGTGATGGTTAAAAGCATCAACTATCAAAATGGCATTCATATCAAAGCAAAAAATGACTTCCCTTACGCTCATGTTGGCTCAGGGTCTTCTGCAGCGTTAGCTACAGCAACAGCCTTGGCCATAAATAAGTTGGCCGGCGAACCCATTAAAATGGAAACCCTTCCGTTGTTTTTAGCGCAAAATTATGGAGAAGAGATTGAAAATACCCCAGAGCTTTTAACACCTGTCCAGTGTACTGGCGGCACATCATTAATGGCCTTACATGGGGGCTTAATAGCTGTTGAGGATAGTAAATTGGTAGAAAGAATGGAAATCCCAGAAAATCTAATGTATGTGATAAGTATTCCTAATTTTCCCAAGCCTGATTCTCAAGGTGCTATGGCCAGAGAAGCAGAAGCCGTGTTTCAGCATATTCTCGATACCGCAAGACACATGCAACCATTCTTTGCACGGAACTTTGAAGAAATGCGACAAGCTATTAGAGCACAGGCTATCCACACTATTGGAAAAATTATTAAGAAAATTGATTCGGATGAAGCAATAATGAAGGGTTATAACAATATGTTTCCAGGCATTAGTTCGCAATACGAAAAATTAATATCATACCTAGAACGCAACGACACCCTTGCCACCTTTATTTCTTCTGCAGGTCCGAGTTTCGTAACAATCTGTCCGTGTAGTGAACAAGAAAAAGTTACAAAGCAACATGAGAAGATTGGTGCTAATAACGTGATTGTGTCACAACCAGTGAATCGGGGTTTCATATGCGAAGTGTTTAACAATTAGTCTCCAATCTAAAGGAGTTGACCATGAGAAAGAGAATGAGAATTGGCAGGTACATACTGACAGGCGCTCCTCGGTCAGGAAAAACAACTGTAATCCGTGAATTGAGTAGCCACTGCAAGGTATTTGAAGAACCGGTTTCGAGAATAGTTAAACAGCAAGTATTATCTCTAAAGGAAAAAGGGGAAATAATACCTGCGCATAGTGTATCGCTATCGAAGTTGTTCCCTCAGATAGAAGTCTTTTTTGAGAGCTGTTTGAGGCTATTCTTGGCAGACTATGAAGAATCGCAGTGGCTCAATTTGTCCCTTTTTGATCGAGGTTTACCTGACCTAATCGTATTACATGAGTTGTTAGGTACAACAATAGTGCCAGGTCTGGTAAGCATCATTAAGGAGTACAGCTACAGCAGAAAAGTTTTTCTATTTGATCTGCTGGACAGGGCGCTGTTTAATATTCATATTAAGCAACGACCACCTTTTAGGACTTACGAAGAGTGCCGGAGAATCGGAGATAGAATAGCTGAGACCTATCAACAGCTTGGCTACGATATCACCATTGTTCCATTTGACACAGTAGAAAACAGAAAGCTGTTTGTACTAGAGAGAATAGATATCCCACAAGAATAGATGGGAGGACAATAAAAAGGAGAAGTCGCTATCGATTTTTCATACTTTCCTCCCATCATCTCTATAGCCCCAGTAGACCTATTCGTTTTCCTCCACCACCCGCAAAGTGAAGTAGAAGCGGGTGCCTTGGATATGACCCCCAAAAGTTGCACCATTGACAGCGCTCTAAAATGACCTCTGGTAATTGACGGAAATATAATATTCTACCTGACATATAGTGCCCCCTCGCGTCCCATTGAAAATCGAATCGTATCAAAAAAGGAATTTCCTGAAGCTCTGGGAAAAGAAAGCTACAACTATCACGCTTATCATCCGTGCGGTAAAATAGAGATATTATGACATCCTCAGATGCCGAGAAAATTAAAGAGGCGATTGATATTGTTTCTTTTATCGGCCGCTATGTAAAACTCAAGCACGTCGGTCGCAACTTCCAAGGGCTGTGTCCCTTTCATCAGGACACCAGCCCTTCCTTCACTGTTTCCGCC